>NZ_JASCOR010000014.1 GCF_029959445.1 Stenotrophomonas sp. PS02298
CCCCGGGCCGGCCGCCCCCCCGCCCCCCCCCCCCCCCCCCCCCCCCCCCCCCCCCCCCACTACAGGTGAAGCCTAAGCCGCGAAGCTGATGGATCAACAGCGCAAAGCTGCCCTCATCCGCCCTTCGGGCACCTTCTCCCGTAAACGGGAGAAGGGAGCGACTCCGGCAAACTCGGCCCCACCGCCTCAGCCCCGCGCAGCCCACCAGCTGCGCCACAGCAGGCCCGCCGGGCTCGGCTGGTACTCACCGCCGCGAATGCGCGCCTGCTGGCGGCCACGCGCCAGCACGGCATAGACGCGACGTGGACGTGGGCCGGCAACGCGCGACGGCCAAGCCGCCTGCAGGGCCTTGTCCCATTCCATTTCATTGCTGAAGGCCTGCGGCACCGAAGCCGCCTGTTCCTGCACGCGCAGCGCCAGCATCTGCGTGGTCAACGCCTCGGCAGCAGACGGTGACGGCTTGCTACCAAACATCGCCGCCTCCACCGCCGCCGCCGCCGCGGCGTACTGCGCCAACCCCTTGCGCGCCTGCGCGGCATCGGCCACAGGATCACGCGCGTCGATCAAGCTCGGCAAGGCATCGGCCAACTGTGCCCACGGTGCACGCACCGGCTCCAGCACGCGGCCCAGCGGATGCCGCGAACGCTGCACCTCCCAGCTGCGCAGCTCCTCGCCCCACCAGGCCAGCTTGGCGTCCTGCGGCGTGGTGTCGCCACTGGCGTTCAAGATGTCATCGAATTCCTGCAACAGCGCGAACCAGGCCACGCTGCGCTCACGATCGGCCTCATCGACAAAGCGCTCCACGAAGGCCCATTCCGGCCAACGCTCACGCCACTTGTCCAGGAAGCTGTCCAGCGCACTGCTCACATCAAACCTCGTTGTTGAATCAGGCCGAAGCCGGTTGGGTAGCTGGCCATGCGGCTGGCTGCCAAAGTTCCTGCGGTAGTTCACAAATACTGTCGGCCTGCCACGTCGACGGGTCATCCCCTTCGGGACGGTAACCCCACAACACGGCCACCGACGGCATGCCCGCGGCGCGCGCAGCGATGATGTCGCGCTCGTCGTCGCCGACATAGACGCAGGCCCCGGCGGCGGTATTGATCCGCTGCGCAGCCACCTCCAGCGGCAACGGGTGCGGCTTGCGCTCGGCCAGGGTGTCGCCACCGACCAGCACTGCACAGCGCTGCTCCCAGCCCAGCTGCGGCAGGATCAGGCGCGCCAGGTACTCCGGCTTGTTGGTCACGATGCCCCAGGTGGTGCCTGCCTCTTCCAGCGCCTTCAGCATCGTTTCGACGCCATCGAACAGCGTCGCGTACTGGCCGATCAGCGCCTCGTAGATCTCAAGGAACTCCGGCACCAGCGCGTGCCGTTCGGCATCGGCCATGTGCGGGAAGGCGACCGTCAGCATCGCCCGCGCGCCCTTGGATACCGCCGGCCGCAGCTGCTCCAGCGTCACCTCGTCCATGCCGCGTGCCTGCAGCATGCGGTTGGCGGTGACGACGAAGTCCGGCGCGCTGTCCAGCAAGGTGCCGTCCAGATCGAACAGCACCGCTGTCGGGAATCTGCCCGCGCTCATGCCTGTTCCGGCTTGACCGCGTAGGCCAGGTAGTTGATGTCGGTGCGGCTGCTCAGGCGGGCACGGTTGCGCCACGGCTCGTAGGCCATGCCGCTGACGTCCTGCAGCGAGAAATCAGCAGCGCGCAGCCATGCGCCCAGCTCGGCCGGCTTGATGAATTCCTGATAGTGATGCGTGCCCTTGGGCAGCAATCGGGCGATGTACTCGGCGCCGACAATGGCCACCGCAAACGCCGCCGGGGTGCGGTTGATGGTGGACAGGAACAGCTTGCCACCCGGACGCAGCAGACGATGACAGGCAGCGATGATCGCGCCCGGGTCCGGCACGTGCTCCAGCATTTCCATGCAGGTCACCACATCGTAGCTGCCCGGCTGTTCTGCGGCCAGATCCTCAGCAGCCTGCACCCGGTAATCAACGCTGACGCCGGATTCCAGACCGTGCAAGCGCGCGACCTTGACCAGTTCCGGG
This sequence comes from Stenotrophomonas sp. PS02298, assembly GCF_029959445.1. GTDB lineage: Bacteria > Pseudomonadota > Gammaproteobacteria > Xanthomonadales > Xanthomonadaceae > Stenotrophomonas. Next base: position 2,045 of record NZ_JASCOR010000014.1, read on the forward strand.
GCCAGATCAATGGCGGTCACCTGTGCGCCTTCCTTTGCCAGCGCTTCGCTGAGCAGGCCGCCGCCGCAGCCGATATCCAGCACCTTGGCGCCACGCAGGGGCGCGCGATCAGCCACATACTTCAGGCGCACCGGATTCAGTGCATGCAGCGGCTTCTGCGGGCCGTCAGCGTCCCACCAGCGGGTGGCCAACGCGGCGAACTTGTCCAGTTCGGCCTGATCGAAATTGGTGGAAGTGGAAGCTGCGCTCATATCGGTTTCCTCGTGCGGCCGCGTGGGGCGGCCGGTTGCGCGGTCAGGCGCGGATGGTACGGATGCGGTCGCGCCACTGGCGCGCATTGGCTGTGATCGCGGCAATGTCCATGTCAACCAGCTGGCGCTGGACCAGCTTGGGCTTGCCGGCGATCCACACGTCGCTGACCTGGTGACGGCCAGCGGCATACACCAGCTGTGACAGCACATGGTGCAGCGGCTGGGTCTCCAGCGCGGACAGGTCCACGCAGGCCAGATCGGCCTGCTTGCCGACTTCGATCGAGCCGATGCGGTCACCGAAGCCCAGCGCACGTGCGCCGCCCAGCGTTGACGCACGCAACGTGGTCGCCGCGTCCAGGGCGGTGGCGTCATTGGCCACGGCCTTGGCGAGGATGGCCGCGGTGCGGTTCTCGCTGAACATGTCCAGGTCGTTGTTGCTGGCGCAGCCGTCGGTGCCGATCGCCAGATTGACGCCGGCCTTGACCAGCGCGCAGGCCGGGCAGAAACCCGAGGCCAGCTTCAGGTTGGACTCCGGGCAATGCACCACGCTGACACCGCGCTCGCCGCACAGGTGGATTTCGGCCTCGGTGAGCTGGGTCATATGCACCGCGATCAGGCGCTCATTGACCAGGCCAAGGCGATCCAGTCGCGCCAGCGGACGCTGCCCGTGCAGGGCGATGGAATCGGTGATTTCCTGTGCGGTCTCATGCGTGTGCAGGTGAACGCGGCTGTCGAGCTGGTCGGACAGCATCCGCACCCGCTCGAAATTGGCATCGCTCACCGTATACGGCGCATGCGGCGCGAAGGCGGTGCCGATCAGCGCATCGTCGCGCCAGGTATCGTGCAGCTCGGTGGCGCGGGCGAAATACTCGTCGTCGGTCTTGGCCCAGGCGCTGGGGAAGTCGATGATCACCGAGCCCACCAGCGCACGGAAGCCATGCTTCTTGTAGACAGCTGCCTGCACGTCGGCGAAGAAGTAGTTCTCGTTGGCGCAGGTGGTGCCACCGCGCAGCATCTCGGCGATGGCCAGGGTGGTGCCGTCGGCAACGAATTCCGGCCCGATCACCGCCGCTTCCACCGGCCAGATGTGCTCGCGCAACCAGGTCATCAGCGGCAAGTCGTCGGCAACGCCGCGCAGCAGCGTCATCGGGTTATGGGTGTGGGCATTGACCAGGCCCGGGATCAGCGCCGCTTCCGGGCGCGATACGACCTGCCTGGCGCTGAAACGCGCGCGGGCCTCGGCACGCGGCAGCACCGCGACGATGACGCCGTTGCTGACCGCTACCGCATGGTCCTCAAGCACCACTGCATGCGGCTCTACCGGCACCACGTAACCGGCTTCGATCAACAGATCGCATTGCTGGGGTTGCACTTCACTCACGGTCATCACCTTTCTGTTGCCTGGTCCGGCAAATGCCGGATGCGAACAGGCGCCGCACCCCCAGCACCGGCAGCGCGCGGCTGCGGGGTGATGGGTGGCGGCGCCTGCATCGTATTGCTTACTTGACGCGAGCCGAGTATTCGCCCGAACGCGTATCAACGCGGATGATTTCATCCTGGTTGACGAACAGCGGCACGCGCACCACGGCGCCCGACTCCAGGGTGGCCGGCTTGCCGCCGCCGCCCGAGGTGTCACCGCGCACGCCCGGATCGGTCTCGACGATCTTCAGCTCGACGAAGTTCGGCGGGGTCACGTCGATCGGGGTGCCGTTCCACAGGGTCACCACGCAGGACTCTTCGCCCTTGAGCCACTTCTCGGCGCCGTTCATGCCGGCCTTGTCAGCCTGCACCTGCTCGAAGGATTCCGGATCCATGAAGTGCCAGTACTCGCCATCGCTGTACATGAAGTTCATGTCGGTATCGACCACGTCCGCTGCATCCAGCGAATCGGTCGACTTCATGGTCACTTCCTGGGTACGGCCGTCCTTGATCAGGCGGTACTTCACGCGGGTGAAGGCCTGGCCCTTGCCCGGCTTGACGTATTCGGTGTCGATGATGACAGCCGGTTGGTTGTTGACCAGGATCTTCATCCCGTTCTTTACGTCGTTCATGCCGTAACTGGCCATGCTGAAACTCCTGAATTGGCAAAACCGCCGCGTGTTGCGGGCGGCCGGATTAGAATGGAACGCCCGCCGTCTGGTGGGCCATCTGTTTTTCTGACCGCCAATGATAACCGCAGCCCCCGTCCTCACTCCAGAAAAAGCCATCCTGACCCTGCCCGACGACCGCTGGCAGGCGCACTGGCGCCAGGCCATCCGCGATCCGGCGGAGCTGCTGGCCGTGCTGGGACTGGATGCCGAAGCGGTCGGGGTTTCGGCCGAGGCGCTGGCGCAGTTCGCGTTGCGGGTGCCGCGCAGCTTTGTCGCCCGCATGCGCCATGGCGACCCGGCCGACCCCCTGCTGCGACAGGTGCTGCCGATCACCGACGAGATGCGGATCGTACCCGGGTTCAGCTTCGACGCCGTCGGCGACGGTGCGGCCAAGAAAGCCACCGGCGTGATCCAGAAGTATCGCGGCCGCGCCCTGCTGGTGACCACCGGCAGCTGCGCGATCAACTGCCGTTACTGCTTCCGCCGCCACTTCGACTATGCCGGCGAGAACGCCGCCAAGGGCGGCTGGCGCGAGGCGGTGGCGGCGATCGCGGCCGACCCGGGCATCGACGAGGTCATCCTTTCCGGCGGCGACCCGCTGTCACTGAACACCTCCAAGCTGGCCGAGCTGACCGATGCCCTGGCCGCCATCACGCACATCAAACGCCTGCGCATCCACAGCCGCCTGCCGGTGGTCCTGCCCGAGCGCGTGGACGATGGCCTGGTGCAATGGCTGGCCAGCCTGCCCTGGCCGGTGGCCTTCGTACTGCACGCCAACCATGCCAATGAATTCGACGCCCAGGTGGATGCCGCCCTGGCCCGCATCCGCGCTACCGGCGCCCAACTGCTCAACCAGGCGGTATTGCTACGCGGCGTCAACGACGACCTGGACGCACTGGCAGCATTGAGTGAGCGCAGCTTTGCCGCCGGCGTGATGCCTTACTACCTGTACCAGCTGGACAAGGTACAAGGCGCGGCCCATTTCGAGGTCAGCGACGAGCAGGCGCTGGCCCTGCACGCCGCGTTGATGGCGCGGCTGTCCGGCTATCTGGTGCCCAAGCTGGTGCGCGAGATCGCCGGCGACACCAGCAAGCGGCCGCTCTGAGACAGAGCGGCCGGGTTTCCGCGGGCCAACCAGGCGGCCAGGTCAGCGCACCGCCGCCATCGCACCGCGTTCCAGCAGGCTCACCAGGCCAGCCGCCTCCAGCGGCCGGCCCAGCCAGTAACCCTGGACCAGATCGCAGCCACGCTGGCTGAGCAGCTCGAACTGTGCTTCCTGCTCCACCCCCTCGGCCACCACGGTAATGCCCAGCGCGTGGGCCATGGCGATGATGGCCGTGGTCAAGGCCAGATCGTCGGGATCACGCTCCATGTCGACAACAAAGCTGCGGTCGATCTTGACCCCGTCCACCGGCACCTGGCGCAGGTGGCTGAGCCCGGAGAAGCCGGTGCCGAAGTCGTCCAGCCACACCTTCACCCCGGCCCGGTGCAGCTTTTCCAACAGGGACACCGCCAGCATCTCATCGCCGATCACCGCGGTTTCGGTCAGTTCCAGATGCAGCCGCGCGGCCGCCAGCCCCGATCCGAGCAGGCTGCTTTCGACCTCCTGCAGCAGGTCACCGTTACGCAGTTGCTTGGGCGAGACATTGACCGAAATGAACAACTCCTCGCCCAGCGAATTGCGCGGCCACCGCTGGGCCTGCTCACAGGCCGCGCGCAGCACCTTGGGGCCGATTATCTGGATCAGACCGCTCTGCTCGGCCACATCGATGAACATCGAAGGCGGAATCGCCCCCAGCGCCGGGTGGTCCCAGCGCAGCAGCACTTCCACCCCACACAGCATGCGATCACGGGTACGGAAGATCGGCTGGTAAACCAGGCGCAGCTCGTTGCGTTCCCAGGCCCCGCGCAGCTCCTGCTCCAGATGCAGACGCCGCTCCACCGCATGGTCCATGGCCAGGCTGTAGTAGCGGAAACAGTTCTTGCCGGCCAACTTGGCCTGGTACATGGCGATATCGCCGTTCTTCAGCAGCGCGGTGGCATCACCTGCATCCTCGGGGAACAGGGTGATACCAATCGAACTACCGAGGAATATCTCGCGCTGCTGCACCTGCAACGGCTTGCCCAGATCGATCACCAGCCGCTCAGCCAGCTGCTTGGCGATCTCGGCGGCGCTGCTTTGGCCCTGGCTGATCAGGATGACGAACTCGTCACCGCCGAACCGGGCCAGCAAGGCGTCGTCACCACCAATCTGCTCAACGGCGCTGGAGATGTGCTGCGCAAACTGCAGCAGGGCATCGTCACCGGCCTCATGCCCCAGCGTGTCATTGACCCGCTTGAACTCATCGATATCAATGAACAGCAGCGCCAACCCGCGCCCGGCCGCCTGCGCACGCAGTAATCGGTGATCCAGGGCTTCACGGAAAGCGAGCCGATTGGTCAAGCCGGTGAGTGCATCGGTATAGGCCATCTGGCGCACGTCACGATCGTGCCGGGCGATGCTCTGGCTCATGCGGTCGAAGGTGCGCAGCAACTCCCCGACCTCGTCGCCGCGTCGGGTCGCCTGCGCCTCGATCAGGTAATCGCCGCGCTCGATACGCTGCGCCGCCGCGCCCAGCCAGCGGATCGGCCGCACCAGCGTGTACTGCACGTAGAACGCCATCACGCAGACAAAACCGAGCAACAGCAGCATCAGGCCCAAGGCCCAACCCAGCTCCCGTCGCTGCGTCTCGCGCATGCGCTGCTCCAGGGCCTGCATGGACTTGGCCTCCTGGGCACGCACCGGCGCCAGATTCATGCCCACGCGCAACCCGCCCAGCGGCTGGTCACCAATCGCCAGCGGCACATCCACCTCGAGTATCGACGGCGACTCTTGTACCAGCGACTTGCGCGAACGCACCGCCGCCTTGGCCAACGGATCATTCATCGGCTGGCCATAGCCGGCCACATCGAACGAACCGTCGTGGATCAGCCGACCATCCGGGTCGTACACCAGCACGTAGCTGACCGATTTCTGCCGTGCGGTATTGCGCACTGCCGCACCGATGGCAGCAAAATCGGCGTAGTAAAGCGGATTTATCAGCGTGTCGGCCAAGGCATTGGCCAGGGCGGTACCACGCTCACGCACGCCCTGGTCGAACACCTGGCTCAGCACCTCGCCACTGTTGCGCAAGGCCTCGCGCTGGGCGGCAGCCTGGCGCACCAGCATCAGTCCGACAATCGCCACCACCACCAGCAGCACCACGGCACTGGCGGCCAGGAAGCGGGCCTGCAATCCAAAACGAGGCGTGCTCATTCCACCTCCATCCGGATACGGACCAGACCACGGCGCAGACGCTCCAGCGCGCGCAGGTTGTCCGGATCGACGGGGTGAAAGCCCGTGGTACCAAAAAACTTGGCCAGCGCCGGCCCGGCCACCGGGTCGCTACTGGCCTGCAGCAACACCTGCTGCAGGCGATCACGCACCGCCGGATCGAGGTCGGCGCGCACCATTTCCACTGCACGCGGGATCGGCTCGCTGCGGTACAGCACCCGCATGTCCTGGCGGAAGGCTGGCGGCATGGCCTGGTCGTCACTCCAGTCGATGCTGCTGATCACCCCGGCATCCACCACCCGCTTGTGTACATAGGTGGAGATGTTCAATTCCGTGCGCACGAACACGTACCCCACCGAATCCTCGACCGGGGTGTCGCGCGGGTCCAGCAGGATTTCAGGCTGCAGGTCGTGGTCGAGCAGTTCCATGGCCGGCACCAGGTAGGCACTGGTGGACAGCGCGCTCTGCATTGCCAGGGTGCGCCCGCGCAAACCCTCCAGTGTCGCGATAGGGCTATCGCGGCGCACGAAGAACACGCTGTGATACGCGCCCACGCCATTGCGCTCGGTCAGCAGCAAGGGCTTGGCGCCCGCCCGCTGGCCTAGCGCCATCGCCGTGCCGGAAGTCTCGGTGACCCAATCGACCCGGCCACGCCGCAGATAGCTGCCCATCTGCTGCGCGTCCTTGGCCATCAGGATGCGTCCTTCGACGATCCCGACGTCACGCATGCGCGGCACAACATAATCCAGCAGCGGCTTGAGTTGGTCGTAATGCGACTTCGGATCATCGCTGATCCGCCCCAAGACCAATACCGAACGATCAACCGCCGCTACCGCTACGGGCTGCAGTGCAGCCAGTGTCAGTGCGGCTCCCCAAAGCCATCGCAAGACACCCAAAACGACACCCCCTAATCCATCCCCACAGAGTACCGCTTTTAGCAAAGGGTGATGCAGTCCTCAGCCTTTGTCCGCCGAGGCCAGGCGGGCCATACGCTGGGCATCGGACAGGATGCCGCGCATCAGCCTGACCTCCTGCTCGGACAGGTCGGCCTTCATGAACAGACGACGCAGCTTGCGCATGGCCGATTCCGGGGCGCGACCCTTGTGGAAGTCAATCTGGTCCAGGGTATCGCCCAGCTGGCCGAACATCCCTTCCAACTGGGCATGGCTGGCAGGGGCTTCGTCCCGGCCAGGCTCAGCCACTACCGGCGCTGCCACGCCGGGCTGCGCTTCCAGCACCGCCATGCGAACCTCGTAGGCCAGGACCTGAACCGCGGCGGCCAGGTTCAGCGAGCTGAACTCGGGATCGGACGGGATGTGCACGGCGGCATGGCAGAGCTGCAGCTCCTCATTGGTCAAACCGGTGCGCTCGCGACCGAACACAAAAGCCACTTCCGCCGGTTCGGCTGCCTTGGCCACGGCGCGTTGGCCGGCCACTTCAGGCAGCAGCTCCTCCAGCTGTACTCGTCGCGCGCGCGCAGTACAGCCCATCACCAGGCGGCAATCGGCCACCGCTTCGGCAAGGCTGGCGAACACCGGCGCATCGCCGAGCACGTCCTCGGCACCGGCCGAGCGCCGGAAGGCGTCCTCGTCCAGGGGCTTTTCCGGGGCCACCAGGACCAGCCGTGCCAGCCCCATGGTCTTCATCGCACGGGCCGCCGCGCCGATGTTGCCGGGGTGCTGGGTGCCAACAAGAACGAAGCGAATATGAGCGGAAACAGACATGGCGTTAAAAAATCAGGAGCGAGACAGCTGTAGATGGTAAACTGCGCGGCCGGTCAATGCGCCGGACCCGCTCTTTTCCCCCGCCAATCCGATCTCTGCCTTCACGGGAGCCTTTCGCCATGCAGAAACCCGCCGTAACCGTCATGGTCAAGGCCGCCCGCCTCGCCGGCAACGTCCTGCTCCGCAACATCAACAAGCTTGAAGCCCTCAACGTGGTACAGAAGGGTCGGATGGATTACGCCAGCGAAGTCGATGCCGACGCTGAGAAGGTGATCGTCAAGGAACTCAAGCGCGCCTACCCGGAATACGGCATTTTCGGTGAGGAAGGCGGCATCCAGGGCGTCAACCGCATGATGTGGGTGATCGACCCGCTCGATGGCACCAGCAACTACCTGCGCGGCTTCCCGCACTACTGCGTCTCCATCGCCCTGGTTGAAAACGGCGAGCCGACCGACGCGGTGATCTTCGACCCGCTGCGCAACGAGCTGTTCACTGCCTCCAAGGGCAATGGCGCCGTGCTCAACGACCGCCGCCTGCGCGTGGCTGACCGCAAGGACCTGGAAGGCACGATGATCCACACCGGCTTCGCCCCGCGCGAACGCAGCCGTGCCAGCACCCAGCTCAAGACCGTCGACACCCTGCTGGTGCAGGCTGAAGACGTGCGCCGCACCGGCTCCGCCGCGCTGGACCTTGCCTACGTGGCCTGCGGCCGCGCCGACGCCTACTTCGAGGCTGGCGTGAAGGCATGGGACATCGCTGCCGGCGTGCTGCTGGTTCGCGAAGCCGGTGGCAAGGTCTGCAACTACCGCGGCGCGCCACTGGACCGCATGGACTCGCGCGGCCCGGAGACCCAGCAGGTCGTGGCTGGCAACATCAAGGTGTGCGAAGCCCTGCAGAAGGTCATCGTCAACACCGGCTACGCTGCCGAGTTCGACCCGAAGTTCTGATTCAGCTGCCATCGCAGTGAATCATCCGAAATCCGATGCCAGTCTCCTGGCATCGGATTTTTTGTGGGCAAAGCTCTGTTCACCGATTTTCTTGTGGGAGCGGCGTAAGCCGCGAAGCAGGAAATCCATCAGATGACACAAACCGCCGGCGCCGCAGCAATGCCGGCTTCGCAGCTGACGCAGCTCCCCCAACGTCGGCCCAATCAGCCGGCCGACACCGCAGGAAGCACCGCACCAGCCACAGGCTGCCGGCCCCAGCCATAGCGGGCGGCCAACCAGATCTCCAGCACTACCAGCACCATCACGATCAGCAAAGGCAACAGCAAGCCAAAGTAGATACCCGGCATCATCGAGCTGATCTGCGCCTTCAATAGACGGATCACGCCCTTGGTATGCAGCAGCTCGCTCATGCGCATGCCCAGCGCCTCGCGGACCACGGCTTTGTCCAGCCCGCTGCGGCCACCAACCTCCTTCACCAGGCTGTCCTCCACCCAGCGCAGCATCACTTCGCTGCGCAGTTGTTCGATGCCCTTGCGCATCCAGCGCTGCGGCAAGCTTTCACCGCTGAGCATGCTGATATCGGCAAGCCTGTGCTCACCCAGATAGGACTCCACGGCCATGCGCGCGGCTTCGTGCGCGGAAACATCATCGCGCAGCATCGCCTCCAACTCCGGCGTATCCAGCGACCGTCCGAACTCGACCAGCCAATGCTCGGTCGCTGCCTGCAGATGTGGCTGGAAGTGATCGATCTGCTTGTACAGCGCACGCTGCCCGCCGGCCACCAGCCCCACCTGTAACCCAATGAAGGCAAACAACAGCGGCAGCACCACCACATAGCTGCCAATCAGCCAGTGATGCCAACGCCGTCGCCGGGCGAGGCAACCCCTGCGCGCCAGAGCGACCCACACGGCGACCCCCAAGGCCAGGCCCAGAGCCGCCCCGAGCAACGAGCCGCCAATCAGGTCCAGCACGCTCAGCCCATTCCAGAACTCCATTGCCCAATACTGCGCGTCCTGCACCATAAGCTCCTTTGCCTGCAGTGCCTGGAGGGCAGGCACAACTGCAGCCGTGGCCGCAAAACAGACAACGCCCCTTGCGGGGCGTTGTCTTCAATCACCTACGAAGCTTGCTGGAACCCGGACAGTTGCTGCCCGCAGCAACTTCAATCGTCAACTCAGGCCACCGTCGAGGAACGCAGCGCAGCGATGCGCTCTTCCAGCGGCGGATGGCTCAGGAACAGCTTCTTGGCAGTGGAGCCGGCAATGCCGAATGCCGCGATCTGGGTCGGCAGGGTGCTCTGGCCGTGGTTGAGCTTCAAACGCTCCAGTGCGGCGATCATCTTCTGGCGACCCGCCAGCGACGCACCGCCATGGTCGGCGCGGAACTCACGACGGCGCGAGAACCACATCGCGATCATCGTTGCGAACAGGCCGAACACCATCTCCAGCACGAACACGATGATGTAGTAAGCAAAACCACGGCCGCCGCCTTCGCGATTGCCCGACAGCGCGCTGTCGATGACGCCGCCGACAACACGCGCCAGCACGATGACGAAGGTGTTCAACACACCCTGCAGCAGCGCCATGGTGATCATGTCGCCATTGGCGACGTGGGCGATTTCATGGCCCAGCACCGCCTCGGCCTCGTCCTCGCTCATGTTGTGCAGCAGGCCGGTGGACACCGCCACCATTGCGTTGTTGCGGTTGGCACCGGTCGCAAAGGCATTGATCTCGGGAGCGTCGTACACCGCCACTTCCGGCATGCCGATGCCGGCCGCCTTGGCCTGGCGAGCCACGGTGTCCAGCAGCCAGCGCTCGGTCTGGTTGCGCGGCTCGGTGATGACGACCGCGCCGGTGCCGCGCTTGGCCATGAACTTGGACAGCAGCAGCGAGATGATCGAGCCACCGAAGCCAAAGATGGCTGCCATGACCAGCAAGCCGCTCATCTTCGAGGGGTCAGTCCCCAGCAGAGACATGACGACGCTGGCCAATGCCAGCACTGCCAAGTTGGTCAGAAGAAACAGCCCGATACGGGTAAACATGGGAAACAGATCCATAAGGATTGGAGATAGAGGCAATTTGCGGCGCAGACAGCTTGAATTCAAGCATTAATCTGACCGACGATTCAGTTTCGATGCCAGCTATTCCCTACCGCGGCCGCTTTGCGCCCTCCCCGACCGGTCCTTTGCACCTGGGCTCCATGCTGGCCGCCTTCGGCAGCTGGTTGCTGGCCCGCCATGCCTGTGGCCAATGGCTGGTGCGCGTGGAGGACGTAGACCCCCCTCGTGAAGTCCCCGGCGCGGTCGATTCACAGCTGGCCACGCTCAGCGCGTTCGGCCTGACGTCGGACTTTCCGGTGCAGTTCCAGAGCCAGCGCAACGCCCTTTACCAGGCCGCCGTCGAACAACTGCTGGACCAGGGCAAGGCCTTTGCCTGCCACTGCAGCCGCGCCGACCTCGCCAGCCAGGGTGGCATCCACCGGCGCTGTGTCGCCGGCCAGCAGCGCCCGCAACCGGCAATCCGTCTTCGCGTGGCCGACGGCAGCCACGTCAGCTTCGACGACGCCCTGCAAGGCCGCCAGCAACAGGACGTGGACCGCGACGTCGGCGACGTGGTCCTGCTGCGCGCCGATGGTTATTGGGCCTATCAGCTGGCCGTGGTGGTGGACGACGCCGAGCAGGGCATCACCCACGTGGTGCGTGGCGCTGACCTGATCGACTCCACTGCCCGGCAGATACTGCTGCAGCAGGCGCTGTGCCTGCCCACCCCGCACTACCTGCACCTGCCGTTGCTGCTGGACAGTGCCGGACAGAAGCTGTCCAAGTCGCAGGCCGCCATCCCCGTGGACAGCGCCCAGCCCCTGCCCGTGCTGCGCTGGCTGTGGGCGGCACTGGGCCAGCCGCCGCCTGCCCTGGATGCGGCAACCAGCGTTGCCGAGGCGCTGCGGCACGCAGCCGCCGCCTTCGAGCCGACCCGGCTGCAAAAAACCTCGCTTCTGGCCCCGCTGCAGCCCCCGGGTTGAGCGCAGTTTCATTAGAATCGGGGACTGCCCTGCACATCTGCCCTGGAGTTGAGCCCATGACATCGCGCGTCGCACTGGTCACCGGTGGTACCGGCGGCATCGGTACTGCCATCTGCCAACGCCTGGTCGATCAAGGGCACCGCGTCGCCACCAACTACCGCAACGCCGAAAAGGCGCAGCAGTGGCAACAGACCATGCGCAGCAAGGGCTATGACATCGCATTGTTCGAAGGCGACGTGGCGCACCCGGACAGCGGCCGCGCCCTGATCCAGGCCGTGGAAGCCGGACTGGGACCGGTGGAGATCCTGGTCAACAACGCCGGCATCACCCGCGACACCACCTTCCACCGGATGAGCCCGGAACAGTGGCATGAGGTGATCAACACCAACCTCAACTCGGTGTTCAACGTCACCCGTCCGGTGATCGAAGGCATGCGCAAGCGCGGTTGGGGCCGGGTGATCCAGATCAGCTCGATCAACGGCCTCAAGGGCCAGTACGGCCAGGCCAACTACGCCGCCGCCAAGGCCGGCATGCATGGCTTCACCATCTCCCTGGCGCGCGAGAATGCCGGCTTCGGCATTACCGTCAACACCATCTCGCCGGGCTACGTGGCCACCGACATGGTGATGGCCGTACCCGAGGAAGTACGGGCAAAGATCATTGCCGACATCCCCACCGGGCGCCTGGGCAAGCCGGAGGAGATCGCCTACGCGGTCGCCTTCCTGGTTGCCGAGGAAGCCAGCTGGATCACCGGCTCGAATCTGGACATCAATGGTGGTCACCACATGGGCTGGTGACAACCGGCTGCTGACCGCCCACGCCATGTTGCACAACATGGCGATTCATGTTGCGCAACAAACCTGGAGTTCCCCGACGCTTGCAACCTGTACTTTTGGCGGTTGCAAGCCCTGCTGCACTGCGCCATGCTGCGCACCTACCGTGACGAGTGACTGCTTAATGGCTGCGACCCGCATCATCAAGAAGTATCCGAATCGCCGGCTCTACGACACCGAGATTTCCAGCTACATCACCATCGAAGACGTCCGTCAGTTGATCCTCGACGGTGAGGATTTCGAGGTCCGCGACGCCAAGAGTGGCGACGACCTGACCCGTTCGGTGCTGCTGCAGATCATTGCGGACAAGGAGCAGGACGGCGAGCCGATGCTGTCCACCCAGCTGTTGAGCCAGTTGATCCGGTTCTACGGTGACTCGTTGCAGGGCTTCATGGGCAATTACCTGGAGCGCAGCATGCAGGTGTTCCTGGACCAGCAGCAGCAGTTCCGCCAGCAGATGGGCAACCTGCTCGGGCAAACGCCGTGGGCGATGATGAACCAGCTCACCGAGCGCAACCTGGAGCTGTGGCAGGAATTCCAGCGCAACATGGGCGGTGGTTTTGGCGGCACCCGCCCACCGGCAGGCACCAGCAAGCCAACCGATCCGCCGCCGGGCGGCACCGGAAGCAAGACCCGCAGCGGTCGCTGAGGGCAACGAAAAGGCCGACGCAAGCGTCGGCCTTTTGCTTTGTAGCGCTTTGTTTTTGTAGGAGCGGCGCAAGCCGCGAAGCTATTGCAGCATCAGACCCAACGGCTTCGCGGCTTACGCCGCTCCTACAAAAGCTACAGCAGCCCACGCACTCAACGCTTGCAGGCGCTGCAGATCCGCTCGACCTTGTAGCCCTGCGCGCGCAACTTCTCGACCACGCCATCGCTGCCCAGCAGATGCAGTGCACCGACTACCACCAGCGTATTTCCGCGCCCTGGCTGCAACCACTGCTGCAGGCTGGGCAGCCAGGCATTGTTGCGGTCCACGTTGATCCGCTGATACAGGCCCGGGTACTCGCGCTTCATCTGCGCGGCCATGTCCCGCCACAACATCACATCATCGCCACGGCGCCAGGCATCGTGCAGCTGGCGGCTCTGCTCGTCGCCCTTGTCGACCTGCTCCAAGGCTTCACGCAGCAACTGACGCTGCTCATCGATGCTCATGCTGTCGAGCATGGTGATCTGCGATGCCGCGCTTTCAAGCCCGGAAGCCGGCTTGTTGGCCTGCGCGGCACGGTCCATCAGATGCCGGTCCAATCCGGACTTCGGGTCCAAGCCCTGTTGGGTCATCTGCGCGACGCTGATAGTCAGGCCGACGAACCAGGGTTTGAATCCAGCCAGCCGATCGACCGGCATGTTGTTGGCCGCCCCCCATCGTTCCAGCTGCTGCCAGGTGGCCGGATCAAGATCATCCTTGAGTTGGCGACCGTCACGACGCAGCGCCGCCTGCATCATCTGCGCGGCCAGCTGCGGCGAGTTCATTTCCTCCGGCGACAGCTCGAACAACAGGCGCTGCGCTCCTGCGAACGCGCGGTCGACATCGGCGGACAACGGATAGTCATCGGCCTTGAGCAGATGGAAGGAACCCAGCAGATACAGATCGCTGCCCTGGCCGCCGCTCACTTTCCACAGCAGCGGTACCGGTGGCTGCTTCGCGGCCGGCTTGGGCGTGGCTGCACTTGCCAACAACGGTGCTGCAACCAACAGGCCGGTGGCCAGCAACATGCCCATACGCGTGATCCACTTCATGCGGCTGGCTCCTGCTTGTGCTTGGCATAGGATTTTTCACCCGCCGTCACTTCCATGTCCAAGCGGTTCTCCGGCGGCGGCAACGGGCAGGTCGCAAACGGGGTGAATGCACACGGTGGGTTGTAGGCACGGTTGAAGTCAATCACCACCTGGCTTTCTGCATCCGGCACATCCACGTCGATGTAGCGCCCGGCCGCATAACTGCCGCGGCCACTGGTACGGTCAGCGAAGATCACCTGCAGCGGACGCCCGACATCACCCAATGCCTCCAGCCGCCAGGTTCGTCCGTCACGTTCGAACTCGATCACCCCGGCATTGGCCAGTTCACTGGTCAGCCCAGTGATATCGACAATCGGAATGGTCTTGTTGACGTCATGCGGCACGAACCGCGCGGTGATGCGCCAACTCGGATCCGCCGGCCAGTAATCCAGATGGGTGAAATCCACACGTGCAGGTGCATCGGCATGCTTCACCCGCAGCCCGAAACGCGGCCCACGTTCGATCAGGCTCAAGGTGCCCTTGTCATCATCGAAATGGATCAGCGTCGGCGCATCGGCATGGTCACTGTGCAACGGGATGCGGCCCTTCACCACCTGCCCGTCCACCTTCACCGGGACACCTGCCTCCGGTGTAAAGAACCATCCCTCACCTACGCGCGTGACCATTCCCATGCGCGGTGGACCCGCCGCCAGGCGGACGCCACTGGTACTGCCGCTGCCGATGTAATGCGCTTTCAGGTCCAGCCAATGCAGGCCGACCAGACTGGTCCAGCCATCCGGAGCCAGCAATTCGGTCAGCCGTTGCTCGCGCCAGCGTTCATTGTCATGCGCGAACGCCGGATCAACCTTCGCCGTCGGCGCTGCGTTCCTCGCGTCATCGCCACAGCCACCGAGCAGCATCGTGGCGAGCAATGCCACACACCCCATTACGTGTTTCATCAACGCCCCCGCAGGAACCAGCGATCAATTTCAGTCAAGGAAAAGCGCGCCCAGGTCGGGCGGCCGTGGTTGCATTGCCCGGAGCGCTCGGTGATTTCCATATCGCGCAGCAAGGCATTCATTTCCGGAATGGTCAGGCGCCGGTTGGCGCGCACCGCACCGTGGCAGGCCATCGTCGACAACAGTTCGTCGCGCGCGGTGGCGATGCGGCGGCTCTGGCCGTGCTCGCGAAGATCGCCGAGCACATCGCGCAGCAGGCCTTCCGGCTCGGCATTGGCCAGCAGCGCCGGAATGCTGCGCACATGCAGCGAGCCGGGCCCGGAACGGGTGACCTCGAAACCCAGCGCCGCCAAGGTGGCCGCTTCACGCTCGGCGGTATCGGCATCACGCTCGCCCACCGCCAGGGTCATCGGCACCAGCAACGGCTGCGCATGCAGGCCGATGCCGTCGTGCGCGTTCTTCAGGCGTTCGTAGCCGATGCGCTCGTGGGCGGCATGCATGTCCACCACGATCAGGCCTTCGGCGTTTTCGGCCAGGATATAGATGCCGTGCAACTGGGCGATCGCGTAGCCGAGCGGTGGCACGCCGGCATCATTGGAGGTCGCTGGCAGGGATGGACCAGCATCCATCTGCCGCGGCAGATCCGCATCGCCATTCACGGATGAGTACAGCGCCGCATATGCCGAGGGCGCTTCTGCCACCTGCAGGCCCAGCGGCGACTGCCGAGCCTGCCAGTTGCCATTGCCACCACCACCTGCACTGCCGCCAGGGCGCGACAGCATGTAGCCAGCTGCGCTGTAACCGGGCGCCGGCTGCGCCTGTGGGTCAGCCGGGTGTGCCTGCGCTGCGGCTGGCTCCATGCCGGCACGGGTTTCCGCCAGCGCATCCTTCAAGGTGCGGTAGACGAAATCATGGATCAACCGCGAATCACGGAAGCGCACTTCGTGCTTGGCCGGATGCACATTGACGTCGACCCGGGTCGGATCCAATTCCAGGAACAATACGTAAGCCGGCTGCCGGCCGTGGTACAGCACATCGCCGTAGGCCATCTTCACCGCATGGCTGACGCTGCGATCACGCACCGAGCGACCATTGACGTAGAGGTACTGCTGGTCCGCGCTGGCGCGCGAATACTGCGGCTGCGCAATCCACCCATGCAGGCGCAGGCCGGCCGCACTGTGATCAACGCGCAGCGCCTGACGTGCGAAGTCCTCGCCCAGGGTTTCGCCCAGACGCGCATCCGAATACAGATCACCGGGCTTGTAGCGGCGCGAAGGCTTGCCATTGTGCGAGACACGAAGCTCCACGTCTGGACGGGCCAACGCCAGTGAACGCAGCCACTCCTCGATGTGGCCAAGCTCGGTGCGTTCGGCGCGCAGGAACTTGCGCCGTGCCGGCACGTTGTAGAACAGCTCGCGCACTTCAACGGTGGTACCGGGCGCATGCGCACGCGGGGTGACATCACCGAGCTTGCCACCCTCGATCTGCAACGCGGAGCCGTGCTCGTCATCGGCACGGCGCGAAGCGAGGGTGAACCGGCTGACCGATGCAATCGACGGCAGCGCTTCACCACGGAAGCCCAGCGTGGCCACCGATTCCAGGTCATCCAGACTGGCGATCTTGCTGGTGGCGTGACGCGACACTGCCAGTGGCAGCTGCTCGGCGGCGATGCCACCACCGTTGTCGCGGATGCGGATCAGGCGTACACCGCCCTCCTCCAGGTCGATATCGACACGGGTAGCACCGGCATCGAGCGCGTTCTCGACCAGCTCCTTGACCACCGAGGCGGGACGCTCAACCACTTCGCCGGCGGCGATCTGGTTGATCAGGATTTCCGGCAACGGACGGATCGCATTCATGCCGCACCGCCGGTCAATAGCAGGGCTGTGGCGCGATACGGGAACGAGATTTGGCGGGGGATCAGGCTGACTTCATGCATGCCGACGATGATAGCCGAGCACGGGCCGAACACCGAGATTGGTGCTGGCCAATCGCCATGGCCGGAGGCACCGCAGCGGCCGCGAGCCACTCCCTTCTCCCTTCGGGAGAAGGTGCCCCGAAGGGGCGGATGAGGGTGCGTCTGCTAGCGTTTCCGCCCGCAGCGGCCGGAAATGAACTGCCAGTTCACCACTACTGTTTCGCCCCACCCTCACCCCAACCCCTTACCCGCAGGGAGAGGGGCTCAAAGCAAGTACCGCCTTACTTGCTACCACCCGCAACGGTGCCAGCGGCGGCATCCATCTCGGCCTGGGCGCGGGCGGCGAACAAGGTGCCCGGTGGTGGCTGACGGCTGAAGAAGGTGTGCACGCCATCGAGCACGGCACCGGCGATGCGGCGCTGGTAGGCCGGATCAATCAGGCGGCGCTCTTCATCCGGGTTGGAGATGAACGCGGTTTCGACCAGCATTGCCGGCATGTCGGAGGTGCGCAGCACGGCAAAGTTGGCCCGCTCAAGGTTGGGCTTGTGGTTGTTGCCGATACGCTTGAGGCCACCGAGCACATGCCCGGCCGCGTCTTCCGACGCCTTCATGTTGCCGCTCTGGGCCAGATCCAGCAGTACGTTGGCCAAGGTGCCTTCGGTACGGCTGAGGCTGACGCCACCAATCAGGTCGGCGGCGTTCTCCTTGTCCGCCAGCCAACGCGCACGCTGCGAGGACGCGCCCTTGGTCGACAGGACATACACCGATGAACCCGTCGCCGAGCGATTCTCGGCGGCATCAGCGTGGATCGAGATGAAGATGTCAGCCCTGGCCGCACGTGCACGCTGGGCGCGCATCGGCAGCGGGATGAACACGTCGGTGTCGCGGGTCAGGAACGCGCGCAGGCCCGGCGTTGCATTGACCTGGCGGGCAAGTTCACGTGCAACCGCCAACGTCACGTCCTTCTCGCGCTTGCCAGTGGGGCCGACGGCACCCGGATCCTGGCCACCGTGACCCGGATCGATGGCAACCACCAGATTGCGCATGCCCGGCGCCATCCGAATTCGTGACGCGTCACTTGGCATGACCGGACGCGGCGCAGGCGTCTGTGCTGCAGCGACCGGTGCGGGTGCGGCTGCCGCAGCAGCCGGACTTGCCACGATCGGAGTCGGCACGCCGGTAGCGATGGTGGTGCGGACCGGGGTGCCCTGCCCATTGAGGATCGCAGCCGGTGAAGAGGTCGAAGCGACAACCGGCGTATTGCCGCTGCTGGCGACGACGGTCGTCGCGCCTGCAGCTGCCGGACCTGGAGCCGCCTGGACCGGCACCGGTGGCGGCGTGGTCGCCTGCTGACGCACGGCTGCGGTCAATGCAGCGGTGGCGCGGGCGGCTTCAGCACGTGCCTGCTCTGGATTCACCACGGGAGCGGCCGCTGGCACCAGCGCTGGGCTGGACCCGGCAGCAACAGCTGCCCGCGGCGCGGTTTCACCCGGCCATTCGATCAGCAACTTGGATTCGGCGCCCTGCCCCTGCATCTGCGGCTTGAAGGCAGCCACGGATTCGGCCAGGTCGAACACGATGCGGAAGGTACCGGGGACCGGGTTCCCGGTGCGCACGGCGGTGACCACACCCGCAGGCGCTGGCAACTTGAGGCCGCGCACGCCGGTGGATTCGGGGAAGTCGATGACCAGACGGTTGGGGGCAGCCAGGCTGATGGTCTTGTAGCTGCCACCACCGGCCAGCTGGATCTCGGCGCGGGTGCCGGTTGCGCCAGCACTCAAACCGAGCCCACGGACCTCACCGGCCCACGCGGAAGCGCTGGCCAGGCACAGGCCGGCAACGGCGACAGACAATGCGAACAGGCGGTTTCCCGTAGTCATGAGCGGATTCAATCACCGGATTTCGGTAATTGCAACATTTTTTCCCTTAATAATCCGCAACCTGCCGTAACTTCCTGTTGTTACAGGGCAGAAAGCCCCTGCAAGTGTTCCGTTTTGCGCAGCCGCTGCAGCCAGGCCTCACCGATCGGGCTATGTGCCTGCAGACGCGCACGGCGGCCATGGCCATCGATCTCCAGCGCCACCACCAGGTCCAACGGCGGCAAACCGCCTGCCCCGCGCTCGGGCCATTCGATCAGCCACAGGTCGGCGCTGGCATCGTCCAGACCGAGGAAATCCAGCTCACCGGCGTTGCCGATCCGGTACAGGTCCAGGTGCCAGGCCTCGCCGGTATCCAGCGGGTAACGCTCGATCAAGGTGTAGGTCGGGCTGCGGATCGGCCCCTGCACGCCCAGCGCGCGCAGCAGGGCCCGGGCCAAGGTGGATTTCCCGGCGCCAAGATCACCTTGCAGGTGAACCACCGCCTGCGCGGGCCGGGTCTGTGCCAAGGCCTGACCCAGCAGGTCGGTGCTCTCGGTGTGGGGCAAAGACAATTCGATCATGGGAGACATTATGGATTGGCCAGCGCCCGCAGGTGCGGCAATAGATCGCGCGGCAACAGCCCGCGCTCACCTTCGGCGGCTGCCGCATCGCCGGCCAGGCTGTGCAGCAAGGCGCCGGTGCTGGCTGCATCAAACAGCGACAGGCCCTGCGCCAACACGGCAGCGATGGCGCCGGTCAGCAGATCGCCCATGCCGCCAACCGCCATGCCCGGATTTCCCGCGGCAATCACCCGCGGCAGCTGCCCGGGCGCGGCGATCACCGTACCGGCGCCCTTGAGCACTACCACTGCCGCATAGCGCGCTGCCAAGGCATGCGCTGCAGCAAAACGCTCACGCTGGATGCTGGCGGTATCGGTGCCGAGCAGGCGCGCCGCCTCGCCCGGGTGCGGGGTGAGAATCGCCTGCGGCAGCGGCCGCGGATCGGCGGCAAGCAGATTCAAACCATCGGCATCCAGCACCAACGGCTTGCCGCTGGCCAGCACCGCCGACCACAAGGCATGCGCCCAATCATCCTGACCCAGTCCAGGCCCCAGCGCGATGACAGTGGCGCGTGCCAGCAATGGCGCGAAGTCCCCGGAACTATCAACGGCGTGCACCATCGCTTCGGGACAGCACGCCAACAACGGCGCCACATGCAGCGCGCGGGTTGCAACACTGCACAGACCGGCACCACTGCGCAGTGCAGCCTCGGCTGCAAGCATCACCGCGCCGCCACTGCCATGGTTGCCGCCGACGCACAGCACATGCCCGGATTCGCCTTTATGGGTATTGAGCCGACGTGGTGGCAGCATCCGCAGCAACTGCGGCCTGGCCCAGCGCAGCGCACTCGCACTGACACCGTCGAACGCGACCGCGGGCACCTCCAGATCAGCCAGCAAGCGCTGCCCAGCGTGCTCCAGCGCCGCACCGGTGTGCAGCCCTTGATGCGGCACGATGAACTGCAATACCCGCGCCGCACGCACCGCGGCACCCGTTACGTTACCGCTGAGCGCATCAACGCCACTGGGCACATCCAGCGCGAACACCGGCGCAGACGCAGCATTCATTGCTGCAATCAGGGCCGCGTCTTCGGTATCTGGCGCGCGGCTGAAGCCGATGCCATACAACGCATCGACGATCAGATCGGCCTGCTGCAGGCAATGCGACGCAATCTCAACGTGGCCGCCAATGGCCAGATAATCGGTACAGGCGCGCTGCGCCAAGGCCGTGCGCGGCGACGCGTCCGGCAGGTGCAGCACACTGACGTCACGTCCGGACTGGCGGGCGTGACGGGCCAGCACATAACCGTCACCGCCATTGTTGCCCGGCCCGCAGACCACCACGATGCGCCGCGCCTGCGGCCAATACTGCAGCGCGATCTGCCACGCAGCGTGGCCAGCGCGCTGCATCAGCAGGTAAGCATCGCCGCCCAGGGCAGCGGTCGCTTGCCCATCAATCTGGCGGGCAGCGGCGATATCGAACAATTCGACGGGCTCTGACATGCCGGCAATTCTATACTTGCGCCATGTCTGAAGCCGTTACCGCCGCAAATCCGGCGCAGTTGTCGCTGCGCATCCGCCAGCTTGCCCGTGAGGCGGGCTTCCAGCGCTGCGGGGTCAGCGGCATCGAGCTGGGCGAGGATGAAGCGCACCTGGCCGACTGGCTGGGCAAAGGCCTGTACGGGACGATGGAATGGATGGCGCGCCACGGCACCTTGCGGGCACGTCCGCAGGAACTGCTGCCCGGCACGCTGCGGGTGATCTCGGTTGGTCTGGATTACGGCCACAAGGACGATGCCGAAGCCTGGGCAACCTTGAATGATGGCGAGCGCGCCTATGTGGCGCGCTACGCGCTTGGCCGCGATTACCACAAGCTGATGCGCAACCGCCTGCAGAAGCTGGCCGAGCGCATCGCTGGCGAGATCGGGCAATTCGGCTACCGGGTCTTCGTCGACTCCGCTCCTGTGCTGGAACGCGCACTCGCGCGCAATGCCGGGCTGGGCTGGATCGGCAAACACACCTGCCTGATCGACCGCAACGGCGGCTCCTGGTTCTTCCTCGGCGAGATCTACGTTGACCTGCCGTTACCGGTGGATGTGCCGGCCACCGCGCACTGCGGCAGCTGCACGCGCTGCATCGATGTCTGCCCCACTGCCGCCATCATCGCCCCGCACCGGCTGGATGCGCGCCGTTGCATCTCCTATCTGACCATCGAGCATGAAGGCGCGATTCCGCTGGAAATGCGCCCGCTGATGGGCAACCGCATCTATGGCTGCGATGACTGCCAGCTGGTGTGCCCGTGGAACAAGTTCGCCCGGCGCACCGACGAGCCGGACTTCCGCGCCCGCAACAATCTGGACACCGCCACCCTGCCCGAGCTGTTCGCCTGGGAAGAAGACGAGTTCCTGCGCCGCACCGAAGGCAGCCCGATCCGCCGCAGCGGCCACGAACGCTGGCTGCGCAATATTGCCGTGGCGCTGGGCAATGCCGCGCCCTCTCCTGCCGCAAGGCAAGCGCTGCAAAGCCGCCAGACGCATGCATCCGAGGTGGTGCGCGAACATGTGCAGTGGGCCTTGCAGCGGCATGCAGACGCCACGCAGAAGCCCTGATCCCGTTTCGATATCGCCGGCCGACGCAGTCGCTCCCGTAAGATAGCGGCCGTCAGCTCACCTGCGCCGTCGGCACAGTTGGGCGCCCCACCGGCATAGCAGTTCAACCATGACCTCCAGCAACGACGTCCTCACCCCCAACCAGCTCAACACCTTGGCGCGCGATCTTCTGGAGAGCACGTTCCCGATGGTCTGGGTGGAAGGCGAACTGGGCAGTGTCAGCCGGCCCGCCTCCGGGCATCTGTACTTCACCTTGAAGGACGCGCGCGCCCAGGTGCGCGCAGCGATGTTCAAGCCCAAGAGCCAGTGGCTGAAGTTCCTCCCGCGCGAAGGCATGCGCGTGTTGGTGCGTGGCCGTTTGACGCTGTACGAAGCACGCGGCGACTACCAGCTGATCCTCGACCACATGGAAGAAGCCGGCGAAGGCGCGCTGCGCCGCGCCTACGACGAACTCAAGGCCCGGCTCGAAGCCGAGGGCCTGTTTGACCCAGCACGCAAGCGTCCGCTGCCAGCGCACGTGCGCCGGCTGGCAGTGATCACCTCACCCAGTGGCGCGGCGGTGCGCGACGTGCTGAGCGTACTGGAGCGGCGTTTCCCGATGCTGGAAGTCGAACTACTGCCATCGCTGGTACAGGGCGCCACCGCCGCTCCGCAGATCACCTCGCTGCTGCGCCAGGCCGATGCCAGTGGCCGTTACGACGTGATCCTGCTGACCCGCGGCGGTGGTTCACTGGAAGACCTGTGGGCATTCAACGATGAACAGCTGGCGCGTGCAGTCGCCGCCAGCAACACGCCGGTCGTCTCGGCGGTAGGCCACGAAACCGACTTCAGCCTGAGCGACTTCGCCGCCGATCTGCGCGCACCGACGCCTTCCGTGGCCGCCGAGCTGCTGGTCCCGGACCAACGCGATCTTGCGCTGCGGGTACGCCGGTTGGCGCAACGCCTGCAACAGCTGCAGGTACACGCTATGAGCCAGGCCATGCAGCGCGCCGACCGTGCAGCCTTGCGGCTGCAGGCGCATAGCCCACAGGCACGACTGAACCTGCTCAAGCACCGACAGGAGGTTGCCTTCGCACGCCTGCACGCTACCTGGCAGCAGCAACAGGAACGCCGCGCATCTCGACTCCGCCACGCTGCCACCGTGCTGCGCAGCACCCAGCCGCAGCGACGCTTGAACGCATTGGCCGAGAAGCTGGCAACCCTGGCACCGCGCGCCCATGCGGCGATGGCGCGCCAGTTGCAGCGCGATGCATTGCGTCTGCGCGGCGTCGCCCGCTCACTGGAAGCGGTGAGCCCCCTGGCTACCGTGGCGCGTGGTTATTCGATACTGACCATGCTTGAGGACGGTGCCCTGGTGCGTAGCGCCGAGCAGGTCAAACCCGGCGAACAACTACGCGCCCGCCTGGCCGAAGGCGAACTGCAATTGACGGTTGAGCAGATCAGCGCCAATCCCGCGCCCGGCGATTCCACTCAGGGCTGAGCCGGCCCCGCATCCAAACGATCGACAATGATCCGCGCCAGCCGGCCCGGATCATGATCGAAGCAGCTGCCAGCACAACCAATCGCTTGGGCATTTCCACCAAGGGCGGCGCCAGCCGCGCTGCCACGCACCAAGCCGGCACATCGCATCCGAACCTCTTGCCACAAGCAAGAACGCCGGCGAGCACCCACCGGCGTTCATCAGGCCTCCTGTGCAGCCCCCGTGATGTTTGCTACCGGGCCGCCGCTCCAGCGGTACAGAAGCGCTGCTTGTACTCCTGCGCCTTGGGCATCAGCGCCTGCAGGTTCTGGATGCGGGTGCCGGGATTTGGATGGGTGGAGGAGAATTCCGGTGGCGCTTGCCCGCCACTGGCCTGGCTCATGCGCTGCCATAGCGGCACCGCTTCTTCCGGGTTGAAGCAGGCAGCTGCGGCCAGCATCAGTCCGACTTCATCTGCCTGGGTTTCATGCGAGCGCGCATACGGCAGCAGGTAGCCGTAGCCCATGGCCGACATCATCATCTGCTGCTGCTGAACATCCATGCCGCTGGCCGCGCCAGCCATCTGCCCGATCTGGGTCAGCTTCTGCTGGGCCATGCGCTGGGCACCGTGGCGCAACAATGCGTGGGCGATTTCGTGACCCATCACCACTGCCAGGGCATCGGCGTTCTGGGCGACCGGTATCAAGCCGGTATAAACCGCCATCTTGCCGCCGGGCAGGCAGAACGCATTGGCTTCATCGGACTGCAGCACGTTCACGTCCCACTCGAAGTCCTTGGCGAAGTGCTGCGGCTGCAAGCCGTGCTCCTGCGCAAGCGAGGTTTCCACCACGTCGACCTTGGCGATCAGGCGACTGGCGATCTCGCGCACCTGGCGGGCGATCTGCGAATTGGGATCGACCGGCCGCTCCTGCGCCAGGATCTCCTGGTAGGCCTGCAGGCCCATCGCCTTCTCTTCACTGGCATTGAGCGAGCTGTCAATCAGCACCTTCTCGCCGGTATACGGGTCCACCGAGCGGTTACCGAAGTAGTAGCAGCCGCCATAGACCGCGAAGCCCAGCAGGATCACCCAGCGGATATTCCCGAACAGGCCGCCGCCACGCCGACGTTGACCGCCATTGCCTTGGTTACCGAAAGGATCTTGTCGCATGGTTGGATTCCGTCTGGGCCGGGCTGGCCTCCGCCGATGGTACCGCCAGCACAGGCCGCTGCAAGGTCAAATTCCGCGTACCAGGCGGAAACCGATGCGCGCCGAGGTGACGTCCGAGTCCTGTGATTGCCGCCACGCCGCACGGGTCTGCTCCGGCGCATTGGCCCAGTTGCCACCGCGGATCACCCGTTGCCGGCAGCCCGGGTTGTACCAGGCCGCGCCATCGGCCGGTGCGCGCCGGTAGCTGGCGTGCCAGCAGTCGGCCACCCACTCGCTGACGTTGCCGCTGATGTCGTGCAGGCCCCAGGCATTGGCACTGAACATCGCCACCGGCGCGGTGCCCCAGAAGCCATCGCCATAGCCGATGAAGGCATTGTTCCAGTGCCGACCACTGGGCGATACATCCAGGCTGCCAGTGAAGTTGCCGGCGTTCTCCGGCGGCGTCATCGATCGCCCCCACGGATAGCGGCCCTGGCTGCCAGCCCGCAATGCGTACTCGAACTCCGACTCGCTGGGCAGGCGGTAATAGCGCCCGGTCTGATCGGACAGCCACGCCGCATAGGCTTCAGCATCGCGGACGCTGACATGCATCACCGGGCTGTTGGGCGCGGCCTTGGCACCGTTGTAATCGGACTGCCAATCCACCCCGCTGCGACGGATGAAGTTGCCGCTACGCTCGTCATAGACAATCGAATGGCCGCGCCGGGTCGCACGCGGGCGCGCCTTGGCGGCCTCCACGAAGCGACGGAAGTCGGCGACGGTAACCTCGGTGATCGACATCGCAAAACCGCGCTCGAAGCTCACCAGATGCTGCGGGCGTTCGGCATCGGCGCTGCCGATCTCGCCCTCCGTCGCTCCCATCTGGAAGCTGCCATAGGGCACCACCACCATCTGCGGACCACGACTGCCATCGGCCAAGGCATCGCTGAACACCTGCCCCGGGCGGAAGCTGCCGTAATGGGTGACCAGCTCGATGCGCTCGCGCAGCAGGGCCACGGTGCGGTCGCCGGGCAGCGCGATGCGCTCGGCCTGGGCCAGCTTCAGCCGCGCATCCTTCAGCCCCTTGGATGAGACCAGATCACGCAGGCCGCCTTCGCGCAGCGCATCAAGCTGGGCGGTGCGGATGCCTTCGATGCGCGCACGTGCATCCTTCAAGGTCACGGCCTCGCCACGGATGGTGGTGGCCTTGTCCAACCAGCGCGCGGCCGCCTCGAAGTCCGAGTCCATTGCCGCGGCATGTTCGGCGCGGCGGATCAGGCCGCTTTCCACCGCCGCCAAGCCCTGCCGGGCGCGTCTGTTGAGTGGATCGGACGCCAGCACTTCGCGGAATGCCGCCTGTGCGCCGCCGCCATCCTCGCCAAACTGGTGTTGGCTCAGGGCCTGTTCGCCTGCGCGGTTCAGTGCCAGCAACCGCCGCGCCACTGCGATGCGCTGCTGCAAGTCCTGCTCGGCCCTGCCCTCGGGCGCCAACGCAACCGCTACGCCAGCGATCTCGGCAGCCTGGGCCAGGGCCTGCCGTTGATTCTCCGGTTGCGCCATCAAGGCGCTTGCCTGCGCGCGCAGACGCTGCCGGGCCTTGTCCAGGCCGCGCTGCGCGGCCCGGTCCTTCGGCTGCTGGGCAAGGATCGCCAGGTAGAGCGGAATGGCATCCTCGGCCTCGCGGTACAGCCTGTCCTCGGCCAGCGCCTGGTCGGCCGCTTTGCGCGCTTCGGCCAGTTGCCCGGGCTGCAGGCTGACTTCCGGCGCGCTCCAGACCGGCAACGTGATGTCCTCAAGCTGCGGGGTGGGATCCGGTGTTGCGGGCTCGCCCTTTGCTGCCGCAGCCGCCTCGGCCTTGGCTTCGGCACGTGCCTCAGCCCTCGCCTCCAGCCGCTTGGCCAGGCTTGGCTTCTTCGCTGGCTCCGCATTTGGCGCAGCCAACGGCGCTTGCGGCGCGCTGCCGCTGCACCCCGCCAACGCCAGCAACAGCGCCGTCAGACCCAACAATTGGCCGGTTTTACCCAAAAACGCCTCCATTACCTTGCACACTTTCCCGGGAGCGGCCCGACGTTAGGCTATTCTCGCCTGCCTGAGCAAACCCTGCAGTTGACGGAACCCCACGTGGCTTACTGGATCAAACACCCGGCGGAGTTGGAAGAACGCTACCGCCAGCGCCCGAGCCGGATCGGGCTGGACACCGAATTCATCCGCGAACGCACCTACTGGCCGCAGCTGGCCCTGGTACAGATGGCCGTTGGCGATGAAATCCTGCTGATCGACCCGCTGATCCCCGGCATGTGCGAGGCACTGAAGCCCTGGCTGACCGATACCTCGATCACCAAGATCATGCACAGCGCCAGCGAAGACCTGGTCGCCTTCAAGTGCGCCTGCGACGCGCTGCCGCGGCCGCTGTTCGACACCCAGATCGGCGCCGCGCTGGCCGGCATCGGCGGCGGCATGGGCTACCAGAAGCTGGTCGCCGAGATCACCGGCGTTACCCTGCCCAAGGGCGAGACCCGCTCGGACTGGCTCAAGCGCCCACTCAGCGACGCACAGCTGGAATACGCCGCCGACGATGTCGAATACCTGTTCGCCATGCACGACACCATCAGCGCCAAGCTGCAGGCTGCTGATCGCATGCAATGGCTGCAGGACGATGGCGAGCGCCTGCTGGCCAGCGTCGAGGATGACCAAGGTGAGCACTGGCCGCACCTGTCGATGCGCTCCTCGCAGGTACTGGAGCGCGATGCGCAGCTGCGGCTGCTGCGCCTGTTGCGCTGGCGCGACCAGCAGGCCCGCAGCAGCGACAAGCCGCGCAGCTGGATCCTGGACAATGAACTTGCCAACGTGCTGGCGCGCACGCCGCCCGCCGACTACGACAGCATGCTCAAGCTGTTCGGCCGTTTCCCCAAGGCCCCGCGCAAGCTGGCCCAGCAGGTATGGGAAGCACTGAACACCCCGCTTGCCGACGAAGCCGACGCACCGATGGCTCTGCCGGCCACCGACAGCAACAAGAGCGCACTCAAGCGCCTGCAGGACGCCGTCAGCAAGCGCACCGCCGAGCTGGGACTGCCGGACGGCCTGCTCGCCTCGCGCAAGCACCTGGAGGCCCTGCTGGAAAGCGGCAACTGGCCAACCGCCCTCGCCGGCTGGCGCCGCGAACAGCTGGAACCCGTACTGCGCCCATTGCTGCCAAGCAACTGAGCATCACAGCCCCGACCAAATCGGGGCCGCGTCAGCTGTAGTGCCGAGCCATGCTCGGCAGAACCACCAAAGAACCCGCAGATCCGCTCTTGTAGCAGCGGCGTAAGCCGCGAAGCAAACGATCCATCAGATCGCAAGCTCGCACTGCAAACTCGGCAACCCCAGCTTCGCGGCTCAAGCCGCTCCCACAAACCGCAAACCCAAAGCACCAACACAACCGCAATCGGTGCAAATCCGGTGCAAAACAAACAACAAAAAAAGGGCTCGCATTTCTGCGAACCCTTGAAATTTTGGTGGCCGAGGACGGAATCGAACCGCCGACACGGGGATTTTCAATCCCCTGCTCTACCAACTGAGCTACTCGGCCACTTTGTTTTGTTTTCGTCGGCGTTGCTGCCGTCGAGGAGGCGTATATTACGGAGCTATTTCGGTTTCGGCAAGCCAATTTCACAAAAATTTTCACATCCGCCGAAAATTCCTCGAAATGCCTTGTGTAGCGAGACTTCCGCCGCTGCAGCCATCTCGCCACATGGCGAAAATTTCGCCAGAACGCCCACTTCCAGCGCAAAAACGCAAAGAAGCCGCATCATCCGATGCGGCTTCTTTGCTTGAAGACTTGGTGGAGCGGAGGAGGATCGAACTCCCGACCTTCGCATTGCGAACGCGACGCTCTCCCAGCTGAGCTACCGCCCCACACGGTGAACCGAGCATAGCGCTGTTGCCCGCGTCACGCAAAACGCCACGGCCCGGCATCGAAGACGACGGGCGATAGACCCGCCGCTGCACAGAAGAAGGACCCTGGCCCCAGTGCTTTTGTAGGCTACAAAAATGGACAACACTGAGGAAGCGCTCGACTACACCGGACAACCGCTGAAAGGCTTCCAATGATTCTTGTCCACCACCCCGCGGCAAGAACCAGCCTGGTTCTCCTGCTGCTTGCAGGCTGCGGCGATGTAGACCGCAAGTATCAAGTGGGTCAACCTGCCCACGTGTATTGCCCTCCATCCGCTTCCGACATCACTCCAACGCGGCTGGCAGGTGGTGAACTTGAGAATGGCGGCTTCGCCGTCAGGGGCTGCTCGCGTGCAGCCTCGGCCTGTGAAAAGCGACTGAAGAATGTGTTGGCCGCCTGGGTCGACACGCCTGATGGTCCAGAGGGCGCCCCTCTAGGCGGACATATCCAGGCCTTGGCGAATTCCGGCCGACGAGAGCCGTCGTCGGACCCAGCTCTAAACCGCTTTCTGGTTCGCGACGGGACCAAACAACGCTACATTTTCAACGCTGACGACAACACCTTGATCGCAATTTGCGATGGTCAAGTGTGCACCCGAGGTTTTCGCCACGCTGGAATACAGTACGGGTACACATTCCAGACCCCAGAGAAATTTGCTGGAGAGGTAACCCCCTTGGATCACTTGCTCGTGGAGGTTGTTCGTAGCTGGCAGTGCGATGAATCACGCAAAGCTCCCTAGCCAGCTCTGGCCATGCCCGCGTTCAACGAACACGAGCGACGACCCGATGGAGGGGATCGGGTCGCCGCCCGAGGGCGCGATGGGCTACCCAGCAACATCACTCCGGCCGCCACCTTGCCCACGCAGCGGTGAAGCCCGCGTAGAACCAAGATTGCAATCGCGCGACAGCGTGCCTCAGTCCTTGGTCTTGCGCCGGTAGTCCAGCGGCGGCGCATCCCGCTGCAGCAGCGGCACATAGCGGAAGCCTGCGCCGCGGCGCTCGTCGAACTCCTGCTTGGCCTTGGCTACCAACTCCGGCGACTGCAGCAGCTGCACGCCGGCAAGGGCCATTACCTTGGCGGCGTTCAACGCACCTTTGTTACCGATCGACATGCCCGATGCGGCAACTGCCTGCCAGCTGTGTGCCGGAGTTCCGGGCACCCAGGTGGCTGTGCTGACGCCAGCCGTGGGGACGTTCCAGCTGACGTCGCCAACATCGGTGGATGCGCTGCCTGCCTGGTCTGCCCGGTAGGGTTGCAGCTGTGTTGCCACCTGCAGATCCGGGCGCTTTTCCAGGCTCTCCTGCAGCTTCTTCGCGAATGCCTGCTCGGCCGGATCGTACTGCACGCCGCCAACCTGCTGCAGCGCTGCCTGCATCACCTGCCCAAGCGTGTCATTGGGCAACAGCGAGTACACGCCACCGGTCGGCTCGAATTCGACCGTGGTACCCGTGCCCATTGCCGCGCCTTCGGCTGCCTTCTGCAGGCGTTCGATCACATCGCGCACCACCGCCGGGTCGGTATGGCGCACGTAGTAATACGCCTCCGCCGCATCCGGCACCACGTTGGGAGCGGCGCCGCCGTTGCTGATGACGTAATGGATGCGAGTGCCGTCGGGCACATGCTCACGCATCAGATTGGCCATGTAGTTGAAGGCCTCAACGCCGTCCAGCGCGGAGCGGCCGCGCTCGGGAGCGATGGCGGCATGGGCGGCGCGGCCGTGGAAACGGAACTTGCCGCTGATATTGGCCAACGTCGTGCCTTGCGCAGCGGAGTTCTCGGCGGACGGATGCCAATGCAGCACCACGTCCACATCATCGAACAGCCCCGCCTTGGTCATGTATACCTTGCCGGAGCCGCCCTCCTCCGCCGGCGTTCCGTACAGCCGCACTTCGCCGGGCGTACCGGTCTGCTGCATCCACTGCGCCAAGGCGCGGGCTGCGCCGACCGATGCCGCACCAAACAGATTGTGGCCACAGGCCTGGCCGGCATCCTGGCCGGCAATGACGCTGCGCACCGGCGTCGCCGCCTGGGCCATGCCGGGCAGCGCATCCATTTCTGCCAGCAGCCCGATCACCGGGCCCTTGCTGCCATTACGGAAGCTTGCTACGAAGGCGGTCGGCATGCCGGCAACATTGGCCTGGATATGGAAGCCTGCCTGTTGCAACTCCTTCTGCAACAGCGCGGATGATGCATGTTCCAGATAGCCGAGCTCTGGCTGCTGCCAAAGCTGCAGGCCAACCTCAGCCTGCCGTTGCGAGTAACCATCCAGCGTACTGATCACGTCCGCGGCAAACGCCGTTCCTGCAAGAGGAAGCAACGCTGCCAGCAACGCGGCACGCAGATAACGGGTCTTCATCCAGCCAGCCCCACGCATCAATAGAAACTGACGTTGTCGATCTCGAACCACAGCTTGCTGCCGGGTTCGCCGCTGCCGGAGACAACCAGCTGCTGCAGGTCATCGCCCTTCCACACCGCCACGGGTGCCTTGGCGCGATACGGCGGCTGGCCCTGCAGTGCGGTGAACGGAATCTCCACCGTCTGCCATTGTGCTCCGGCCTGCAGCGGCGCAATGAAGCGGCGATTGCCCAAGGCCCGCACTTCCAGCTGCAATTCCGGTGCGCTGCCACGCAGCTCCAAGCGGATGCCACGATAGGCGCGCGCATCCACCGGCGCCACCGAACCACGGCTCAACGGCAGGATCGTCGCAGCGAAGGCAGTGTCCTTGCTGGACAGCTTGGCCTGGGTCGCCAGTGCGTTGCCGCCGGTTTCGCGCGCGACGATCTCGGTGACCTGCGCGGTGCGGTCATTGCCACCGTCGGCCTCGTCCACGCGCAGCGTGTCCAGCGCGGTACGGCCATCGGCGCGCTCGAAGTCATCAACCAGGGCCTGCACCGGCTGCGCTGGCAAGGCCAAGGCCTTGTTGCCGGCCGGCAACACCGCGCCCTTGCCTTGCACCTGACGACCGGCCACGTAGACCTGCTGCGTATTGCGAACGTCGCCAATGCGCTCCCACGGGCGACCGCTTACCAGCAACAAATCCGCGCGCTTGCCAACTTCGATGCTGCCGCGGTCATTCACGCCCAGCGCCTTGGCGCTGGCCGAGGTACCAGCCAGCAGCGCCTCGCTCGGGGTCAGCCCAGCCTGCACCAGCAGCTCCAGTTCGCGCAGGGTCGAGGTGCCATGCGGGGTGCCGGTCATGCCAGCATCGGTGCCCACCACTACCGGGATACCGGCATCGTGCAGCGTCTTGACGTTGTGCAAGGCGTTGGCGAAGTTCTGCTCGCGCTGGGCCAGCACATCCGGCTTGCCGTTGTTGCGTCCGCTGCCATCGACGCGCTCGGGCAGATACACCGCCAGCGAGGGTGCATAGGCGGTACCGTGCTCGCGCATCAACGCGATCAACTCATCGTCAACCGCACCGTCCTGCACGCTGTGCGCGATCACGTCCACTCCCGCCCGTGCGGCGGCCTTGCCGCGCTTGACCATCACCGTATGGGTGAACACCTTGAGGCCGTTCTTGTGCGCCTCGTCGACCAGCGCGGTGAGGGTTTCCTCGTCCATGCTGCTGTTGTCGGCGGCATTGGAATAGCGCCAGCCATCGGTGAAGGCCTTGATGAAATCCGGCTTGTAGGCAGCCACCGCACGCACGCCTGCACGCGCGGCCTCGGGTGAATTCACCCAGCGGGTGGTGTTCTCGTCCCCCCAATCCGCGCCATGGCCAAGCGGCGTGCTCATGCGCGCGGCGAACTTGACGTCGGGTGCGGCAATCGAGGCCAGCCATGCGCGGCGCGGCGCATACGCTTCTGGCGGCTCGTGGAAATCGCTGACCGTGGTGACGCCGGCCGCCATGTAGAGATTCGCCACCTGCGGCAGTTCCGACGGCGTGGCGTTCGGCGTCCAGTGCGTGTGCAGATCGAACAGACCCGGCAGCAACGCCTGGCCCCGTGCATTGACCACACGTGCGCCCTTGGGGGCCGTCAGTTCAGCGCCGATAGCAGCAATGCGACCGTCCTCGACCAGCACGCTGGCCGCATAGGGTGCGCGGCCGGTGCCATCGAAGACCATTGCGTCGCGGATCAACACAGCCTTGTCACCGGCAGTAGCGGCCACACTGGCCTGTCCTGCCCCCAGTAATGCAGCGGTGAGCACCGCCAAGGCGAATCCACGCTTGCTGTTGTAATGCATGTCTTTATCCGGATTCACTGCATGGACCGCGCCGCCTGCGGCGCAGCATCAGGGGAGCTCAGCCGCACCACGTCTCCGCGCTGCTGCACCACCAGGCCAAGGCTCAGCGCGACACTATTGGCGAAGCCGCGCGGGTCACTGGCCGAATACAAGCCAACGATGCGGCGACTGCCAACCAGCGGGTCATCGATGACGATGCGGGTATCGCTGTAGCGCAGGAACTGCGCCGCCGCCACCGACAAAGTATCGCCGTTGAAGGACAACATGCCTTCGCGCCAGGCCAGTTGCTGATCCACATCATCCGTGGGCACCGCCTCGATGCGGATGCCGTGGCTGCGG
The DNA here is from genome assembly GCF_029959445.1 of Stenotrophomonas sp. PS02298. Taxonomy (GTDB): domain Bacteria; phylum Pseudomonadota; class Gammaproteobacteria; order Xanthomonadales; family Xanthomonadaceae; genus Stenotrophomonas. The sequence continues at coordinate 34,911 of NZ_JASCOR010000014.1, forward strand.
TTGGCCAGCGCTCGATAGTTGGCTACCAATCGTGCAGGGGCGACCGCGCCCTGGGTATCGGTCACATCGACGATGCCTTCGCGTACCAGCACTTCCACGCCGCCGCTGCGGCGCTCGGTGAGGCTGACCGCGAAACTGGTGCCTACCGCGGTGACATCGGTTTCCTCCGCGCGCACCACGAATGGGCGTTGCGGATTCTTGGCCACATCGAACAAAGCCTCGCCCTGCAGCAGATGGATATCACGGCGGGTCGCGCTGAACTGCACCCGCACCTGCGAGTCCGAATCCAGCGTGATCGCCGAACCGTCCTGCAGCGGTACGCGCAGTATCTCGCCCTTGCGGGTGGCGAAGTACTCAGCCCCATCGTCCTGGCGTTGCACGCCGATGGCGAGCACGCCAACCACGGCAGCCAGGCCCATTGCCCAGCGCAGTACGCGCCGCGCCCGTCGTGGCGCGCGTGCGGTGAATGCACGGTCCATTTCGCCGGCCGACAGCGCGCGCGCGCGATCGGTACGTGCCAGCACTGCATGGGCGCGGGCATAAGCGCCAAAGTGGCGCGTATCGGCTTCCAGCCAGGCATCACGTTGCGCACGTTCCTCCACCGTGAGTTGCGCGCGGTCCTCGCGCGCCACCCAACTGGCGGCTACATCATCAATACTCGCATCAGCGCCGACGCGCATGCCTTGCTCCTTCCGCGGCGAACCGCTCACTACTCTTCTGCATTACGTCGTCATCACGCTTCATCGAATCCATCAATACCCGGATTCCCTTGCAGATGTGTTTCTCCACGGTGTTCTCGCTGATCTGCATGCGTTCGGCGATCTCGCGCTGCGAGTAGCCCTCCACACGCCGCAGCACGAACGCCTGCCGACACTTGTCCGGCAGGCTTTCGATCAAGGCGCCTATGCGCGCCAGCTCCTGTCGTGACGACGCCATCCGCTCCGGGCTGACTTCGTCGCCAACAATGGCGACACGGTCGATCTCGGCAACGGCCTCGATCGACACCACCTGTGCGCGTCGCAACTGCTGCAGCACCACCGAGTGGGCGACCGAGTACACGTAGGCCTTGGGCTGCAGGATGTGCGATACATCCGCCATTCCGGCGAGGATGGCGTAGGTCTCCTGGATCACGTCATCCACGTCCTGGCGCAGCGACAATCGCCGCCGCAGCCAGTCCCGCAGCGCGGGCTCGCAAGGCAATATGTGCTCGGCCAACCAGCCGGCACGCTCCCGCGCAAGCGCCGCCTTCATCGCGGCACCTGCCCGGCTCCCGCCACATGGCGGAATGGAACGTTTTTCTGCATCAGAACGCCTTGCTCACGTTGACGTACCAGTAGCGCGGGTTGGCCTGGTAGACACCCGACGGGTAACCGAACACATCGTCGGAGATCGGCGGGCGCTTGTTGGCGATGTTGTTGGCACCGACCTTGACCGCCACGTTGTTGAGCCAACCTTCGCGTGCGAAGTCGTACTTGACGAAGGCATTGGCCAGCGTCTGCGACTTCACCGTCCACGGCGTGCCATCGGCCAGGGTCAGGCCATTCTCGACGTAGGAGCTGGCATAACGCGCGCTCGCGCCCACCGACAGCTGCTGGTAACGCCAGGTCAGCGTGCCGGACCACTTCCATTCCGGGTTGCCGCCATTGCCGATCAGGTCACCGCCACCGGTGATGCGGATCGACGGATCCACCAGTCCTGCGGACTTGGCATCTTCCAGCGCCTGCAGTGCCGGCGAACGCTGGCGGTAGAACTCGATCAGGTGGGTACCGGTAACCGAAAGATCGAAGCGGCCGATCGCGGTTTCCGGCGAGTTCCAGCTGAAGTTGTAGTCAACGCCACGCAGGGTCTGCGGCTCCAGGTTGACGTACTGGTCGGTGACGTACAGCACCTTGCCGGCAGCAGCCAGACCGGTGCCGGCGAAGCGGGCGATGTCGTCAGCGGTCGCATCTGCACGCACCACCGCCGAGTTGCTACCGCCCTGCTGGCGCAGCATGTAGTCCAGGATCAGCGCATTGCCTTCGCCGAACAGGCCGATGATGCCCTCCTGCTCGTACTTGTAGTAATCGACGGCGAAGGTGAAGCGACCGTAGTTTTCCGGGATGAAGCGCGGCTGGAAGACCAGGCCGGCGCTGGTGTTGGTCGAGGTTTCCGGCTTCAGGTCCGGGTTGCCCGAGCGACGCGCGGTGGTGGAGTAGCTGTAGCCGCCGCAGTTGGCGAACGCCGGCTGTGCACCGCTGCGCTTGTCCGCCTCGCACTGGATGTAGTCGGTGCGGGTGTTGGAACGGCTGACCACCGTGGCGTTGATCTGCTCCAGGTTGGGCGCACGGAAGCCCTTGGCCCAGGACGAACGCAGGGTCAGTCCGTCAAACACCTGCCAGCCCAGCGCGAGCTTCGGCTTGGCGACATTGCCGAAATCGTTGTAGCGCTCGGCGCGGCCGGCCACCTGCAGGTCCAGCGAGCGCACCAGCGGGATGTTCATTTCCGGCGACACCAGTGGCACCGAGAACTCGGCGAACAGACCCGCGACAGTGCGCGAGCCATAGGTGTCCGGGGTCGGGCTGACGCCGTACATGTCGCTGGGATAGGCAACGCCAGTGATCGCATCGGTGAAGGTCACCGAACCATCGACGCGTGCATCACGGTCATCGCGCTGGGTTTCGTGGCGCACTTCCAGGCCCGCGGCCATGCCGACATCGCCGGCCCAGGTCTTGAACAGATCCGCGCGCGAGGCCTTGAAGTCCCACAGGAACAGCTCGGTCTTGCTCTGGCGCTGCGCCTTGTAGAAGAACTGGTCCAGCTTGTCCCAGTCATTGCAGCCGCCGCAGAACGGGTTGTAGGCCGACGCAGTTGGATTGGCCAGGGCCTGCTGGAACAGCGACATGCTCACTGCATCCTGGGTGTCCTTGACCCTGGCTGCCGAGTACAGCGCAGCGCTTTCCCAGTCAAAGCCGTAGTGGAAGCCACGCAGGCCGGCCAAGGCACGCACCTGGGTGTTGTTGACCTCGATGCGGGTCGGCCGCTCGAAGCGGTAGCTGGTGATGGTCACCGGCACGCCGTTGGCGTCGATGTTCAAACCCTGCAGGCGGTTCGGGTTGAGCGAGCCGTCGGGCAGGTACATCGCGCCGAAGGGGTTCCAGTAGTTGCTGGCTGCCACCGTCATCGGCAAGGCGGTGATGGTGTTGACGCCGTTCTGCAGGCTGTAGGCGCGCGAGTTGTAGATGCCAGCCTCGCTGAAGAACGACAAGCCGTTATCGAAATCATGTTTGCCGGTGACGAACAGGTTCAAACGACGCACATCCGGGCTGATCGACAGCGGATATTGGCCCTGCTGGTTGTCGCGCAGGTTGGCGTCGGCACCGGAAGTCGCCTTGCTGCCGGACTGCACGCACAGGCCATCGGCAATGGTCGCCGCGCAACCGCTGTTGCTGGTGGGCTGCACATGGAAGGCACCGGCGGTGGTGGTCAACCAAGTACCGTTCTGCGACACGCGCGGGCCAACCACGGTGAAGTTGCCCCACGGGCTGTTGGTGTTGCGGTTGTCGGTGCCGGCCAGGCCTTCAAACGGCGTGCCGAGGAAGTCGGCCGCACGGTTACCGTTTTTGGTCCAGTCCTGGTCCAGCGAGTTCAAGCCGGTGGTGTTGTAGTAATTGAAGGCGATGGTGATGTTGGAGCGCAGGTCTTCGGAGTTCTTGCCCCACATGCCGTTGACGCCGATATCGCGCAGGTCGGTGCCTTCACCGAAGCCCTTCTGCACGCTGATGGTGCCACCGTCCATGTCATCGCGCAGGACGTTGTTGACCACGCCAGCCACCGCATCGGTGCCGTAGATGGCGGCCGCGCCGTCCAGCAGCACTTCAACGCGACGCAGGTTGGACACCGGCACCGCATTGGCGTTGTAGGTCAGCACCGGTACCAGATTGCCGTCGGCCTGGCTGGTGGGGTGCACCACGGTGCGGCGGCCGTTGATCAGCAGCAAGGTATTGCCGACGCCAAGGCCGCGCAGGTTGACCGAGGCGATGTCGCCGCGGGCGTAGTTGGAGCTGTTGCCGCCATTGGTGCCACTGAACGAGACATCGCCCATCTGCGGGATGGAGCGGTACAACTCGTCGCCGGACACGGCGCCGGTTGCCTCGATCTGCTCGGCCTGCAAGGTCGCCACCGGCAGGATCGCGGCGGTCTTGGCGCCCTTGATCTGGCTGCCGACCACGGTGATCTGGTCCAGCGTGCTGACGCTGGGGCTGGCCGCTGCTGGCGCGGGTTCAGCGGCTTCCTGCGGCGCAGCCGGAGCTGCAGCCTGCCCTGCGGCCAGACCGCCCAATCCACCGAGCGAGGCCAACATCGGCGTGGCCGCGCGCAGGGTAATGGTGCGGCCGTCGTCCGAGGCCACGCTCAGGCCGGTGCCGGTGAGCAGACGGGCCAGCGCCTGGCGCGGCTCCATCTGCCCTTTCAACTCGGCCACTTCAATGCGCTGGGCGCCACCTGAATGCGCCGGGGCGATGATCTGCACGCCGGCCTGGCGGGCGAACTCCGGCAATACATCCTCGATGCTGCCGGCCTGAAGATCGAACTGTGGTGGCGCTGCCAGCGCCGGAACGGAGGCGCACAGCGCCACAACTGCCAGACCGCCGCGGATAGCGCTTGCAAGCGGCAACAACTTGAATGAACGCATTGATGAATCCCCAGAAAATGACGCGAATGACGGCAACCTCTGCCCCCTGCATGACTCGATGCATGACCGCGCCGGTTCCGCCATCCCTCCGTCATATTGGCTGATCTGGCAGCCCTGTACCCAACAGGCCGCCATACGCCGTAGTATTCTTGGGAGATAAGCTCAGGACCCGAGGACCACGCCCCATGCGTTTTCGCCCCCAGTACGCCTTGATGGCCGTACTCGCACTTGTACTTACCGCCTGCGGCAATGGCCCGGTGAAGCGCGTCTCCGAACCGGCTGCCAGCATCCAGCAGCTGAGCGTCGGCAACGACGGCAACTGGGAAGTGGAACTGCGCCTGCGCAACTACAGCTCGATGCCGATGCGTTTCGACAACGTGTCGCTGGCAGTGAAGGTTGGCGATGAAGCCGCCGGCACGCTCAACGCCAGCCCGGCGCTGTCGATCGGCCCGGAATCGGCCGACGTCATCAAGGTCCGCCTGCAGCCATCGTCCTCGGCGCGCATCGTCGTGGCCGATGCGCTGGCCGGTGGTCGCTCGCTGTTCTACGAACTGGAAGGCAGCGTCAGCGCCACCCCGGAAGAAAAGAAGCAACGCAGTTTCGACATCAAATCGCGCAACAGCCTCAACCAGGCACCGGGCCTGCCCGGCGTGCTGCGCTGATCCCCCATCCGTTCCCGCATCGTTCGAGAGCCGTCTGATGAGCAACTACAAAGCCCCTGTTACCGACCTCCGTTTCGCCCTGCACGACGTATTGAAGGCCGAGTCCCTGTTTGCATCGTTGGGTTTCGAAGACGCCACCGCCGACCTGATCGACGCGGTGCTTGAAGAAGCCGGCCGCTTCAGTACCAGCGTGCTTGCCCCGCTCAATGCGGTGGGCGACCAGACCGGTTGCAAGCTCGACAAGGCCACCAACGAAGTCACCACCGCACCCGGCTTCAAGGAAGCCTATGCACAGTTCGTCGAAGGCGGCTGGACCGGCCTGACCGCGTCGCCGGATTTCGGCGGCCAGGGCATGCCGGAAACCATGGGCATGGCCTTGAGCGAAATGGTGTCCTCGGCCAACCTGGCCTGGAGCCTGTTCCCGATGCTGTCGCACGGCGCTGTTGAAGCGCTCAAGCACTACGGCGAAGACTGGCAGAAGGAAGCCTTCCTCAAGCCGCTGGTGGCCGGCAACTGGACCGGCACCATGTGTCTGACCGAGCCGCACGCCGGCACCGACCTGGGCCTGCTCAAGACCCGCGCCGAGCCGAACGCCGACGGCAGCTATTCGATCACCGGCACCAAGATCTTCATCACTGCCGGCGAGCACGACCTCGCCGACAACATCGTGCACCTGGTGCTGGCCAAGCTGCCCGACGCCCCGGCTGGCCCGAAGGGCATCTCGCTGTTCGTCACCCCGAAGTACAAGGTCGACCGCGACGGCAAGCAGGGCGAGCGCAATGAACTGCATTGCGGCGCGCTGGAACACAAGATGGGCATCCACGGCTCGTCCACCTGCGTGATGAACTTCGACGGCGCCCAGGGCTACCTCGTCGGCCAGCCGCACAAGGGCCTGCAGGCGATGTTCGTGATGATGAACTCCGCCCGCCTCGGCGTTGGCGTGCAGGGCCTGGCGCAGTCCGAGCGTGCCTACCAGGGCGCACTGGCCTATGCCCGCGAGCGCCTGCAGTCGCGCGCCCCCAAGGGCGCCGTGCAGCCAGACAAGCCGGCCGACCCGATCATCGCCCAGCCCGATGTGCGCCGCATGCTGCTGACCACCAAGGCACTGACCGAAGGTGGCCGCCTGCTCGCCGCACACGCTTACACCCAGCTCGATGCCGCACACAGCAGCAGCGATGCGCAGGCGCGCGCCGACGCCGATACGCTGGTCAGCTTCCTCACCCCCATCGTCAAGGCCTGCCTGACCGAGTGGAGCATCGAGGCGACTTACAACGGCCAGCAGGTGTTCGGCGGCCACGGCTACATCGCCGAGCACGGCATGGAGCAGTACGCCCGTGATGCCCGCATCACCACGTTGTATGAAGGCACCACCGGCATCCAGGCGCTGGACCTGATCGGCCGCAAGACCGCCGCCTCGCAGGGCGCCGGCCTGAAGTTGTTCCTGGCCGAGATCGAGCAGTTCATCGCCGCCAATGCCAGCAACCCTGCCGTGGCCGAGTTCCTGCCGGTGTTGGGCGGCAAGGCCAAGGAATGGGGCAAGCTGACGATCGACGTGCTGCAGCGCGCCGCCGCCAACCCGGAAGAACTGGGCGCAGCGAGTTGGGATTACCTGTTCTACAGCGGCTACATCGCCGTGGCCTACTGGTGGGCCCGTTCGGTGGTCGCCGCACAGGCATCCAGCCACCCGGAAGCCTTCAAGCAGGCCAAGCTGGAAACCGCGCGCTTCTACTACGCCCGCATCCTGCCGCGCACCCTGAGCCACGCCGCCGGCATCGCCGCTGGCGCCGACTCGCTGATGGCGATGGATTCGGTCCGCTTCGGCGACTGATCCAACAGCAAAAGCAGGGCAAAGCTCCCCTCATCCGCCCCTTCGGGGCACCTTCTCCCGCAAACGGGAGAAGGGAACGATCAGGAAAGCCTGCGACCCTGAAGCCCCTCTCCCGCGTGCGGCAGAGGGGTTGGGGTGAGGGCAGCTTCTGCTTCTGTCCCCTCCCCTGCGCCGAAGGCGGAGGGGAGGGCTGGGGAGGGGTAAGCTCTCAGGCGTCCGAAACACCCCCAGCTTCGCGGCTCACGCCGCTCCCACAAAACCGCCGGCCGCCACCCGCCTTTACACAAACTGTCACGCATCGTGTATAAGCTGTTAACCCGATGGAGACAGACACTACACCGCGTAGTCTGATCGATACCGGAGCCGGGACTTCCGCTCCGACAGACGGGTTTTCACTTCCGCCCTCCCTGCACCGCCTCGGCTCCGTGCGACTGCTGTCGCTGGATGCGCATGGCCGCGTGCTGGACTGGATCAACTGGCAGGATGCCGCCTGCCTGTATGCACGCGGCGCCGTCGCCTGGACCATGGGCGATCCCTGCCTGCACGTACACGGCGCAATATCGCGGCTGACCGGCCTGCGCAGCGGCATGGACCTGCACCCGATCATCGCCTCGCGTGGCCACGCCCGCTCGCGCGCGATCGACCCCACGCCCAACCTCACCAATCCCGCACTGTTCGCGCGCGATGCCCAGCTCTGCCTGTATTGCGGCCAGCACTTCAGCCGCCCGCAGCTGACCCGCGACCACGTCCTGCCCGTCTCCAAGGGCGGCAAGGACACCTGGGAAAACGTCGTCAGCGCCTGCTTCCACTGCAACTCGCGCAAGAGCAACCGCACCCCGGCGCAGGCCAACATGCCGCTGCTGGCGGTGCCCTACCGGCCCAGCTGGATCGAGCATCTGATCCTGTCCAATCGCAACATCCTCGCCGATCAGATGGCCTTCCTGAAGTCGCAGTTGCCGCGCAAAGCCTTGCAACGCGGGCTCTGAGCCCCACACTGCGGTCTCGCGTATTCATGCGAAACAGTCATCCAGGCTGAACACGGCCTTCAGCTTGGTGCCAAACCACCTCATCCGGCACTGATTGATGATGTGCTTTGCTTGCCCCACCCTCTCCGGACGGGGAAAATACCGTTTCGAGTGAAACGCGAAGACCATGATCGACTCTGCCAGCTATCCGCGCCTGTCGCGCATCAAGACTCCCGATGACCTGCGTCTGTTCGACGAGAGCGAACTGGGGGCCATTGCCGGCGAATTGCGCGCCTACCTGATCGAATCGGTGGGCAAGAGCGGCGGTCACTTCGCGGCAGGCCTGGGCGTGATCGAGCTTACCGTTGCCCTGCACTATCTGTATGACACCCCGGTCGATCAGCTGGTGTGGGACGTGGGCCACCAGACCTACCCGCACAAGATCCTCACCGGTCGTCGCGACAGCATCCACACCGTCAAGCAGAAGGACGGCGTTGCGCCGTTCCCCAAGCGTGAGGAAAGCGAGTTCGACACCTTCGGCGTCGGCCACTCCTCGACCTCGATCTCCGCCGCACTGGGCATGGCCATCGCGCGCCAGCGCCAGGGCGATGACCGCAAGGTGATCGCGGTGATCGGCGACGGCGCGATGACCGCCGGCATGGCGTTTGAAGCGCTGGCCCACGCAGGCGGCATGGACGACGAGCCGAACGTGCTGGTCATCCTCAACGACAACAACATGTCCATCTCCGAAGCCGTCGGTGGACTGACCAAGATGCTGGGCCGGGCAACCGCCAGCCGCACGCTCAACGCCCTGCGCGAGAGCGGCAAGAAGATCCTCGGCGACAAGCGCCACAGCCCGCCTGCGCGCTTCGTGAAGCGCTGGGAAGAACAGTGGAAAGGCATGTTCGTGCCGTCCACCGCCTTCGAGCAGATGGGCTTCCATTACACCGGCCCGATCGATGGCCATGACCTGCCGCTGCTGGTATCGACCCTCAAGCACCTGAAGGATGCCAAGGGCCCGCATCTGCTGCACATCATGACCACCAAGGGCAAAGGCTACGAGCCGGCCGAGGACGACCAGATCGGCTACCACGCCGTCGGACCGTTCGACCCGAGCAAGGGCCTGCCGGAAAAAGGCGCACCCAAGAAGCCGACCTATACCGATATCTTCGGCGACTGGCTGTGCGATGCCGCCGCGGCCGACCCGAAGTTGCTGGCAATCACCCCGGCCATGCGCGAAGGCTCGGGGCTGGTGCGTTTCAGCAAGGAATACCCGCAGCGCTACTTCGACGTCGCCATCGCCGAGCAGCATGCGGTGACATTGGCCGCCGGCATGGCCACACAGGGCGCCAAGCCCGTGGTCGCCATCTACTCCACCTTCCTGCAGCGCGCTTACGACCAGCTGGTACATGACGTCGCCACCCAGGATCTGGATGTGCTGTTTGCCATCGACCGCGCCGGCGTTGTCGGCCCGGACGGCGCTACCCATGCCGGCAATCTCGACCTGAGCTACCTGCGCTGCGTGCCCAACATGGTGGTCATGGCGCCAGGCGATGAAGCCGAATGCCGACAGATGCTCAGCACCGGCCTGCAGTACAAGGGCCCGGCGGCAGTGCGCTACCCGCGCGGCACCGGTCCCGGTGCAGCCGTTGGCAAAGACCTGTCCACGCTGGAAATCGGCAAGGCGCAGCTGCGCGTGCAAGGCAGCCGCGTCGCCATCCTCGCCTTCGGTGCCAGCGTACCGGCAGCCGAACAGGTTGGCCGCGAACTCGGCCTGAGCGTAGTCAACATGCGTTTCATCAAGCCGCTGGACAAAGCGATGCTGCTGGAGCTGGCGCGCACGCACGACGGCTTTGTCACCGTTGAAGACAACGTGGTTGCCGGCGGCGCTGGTTCGGGCGTCTCCGAATTGCTCAACGCTGAAGCCGTGCTGATGCCGATGCTGCACCTCGGCCTGCCTGACAGCTATCAGCACCACGCCAGTCGCGAAGACCTGCTGGCCGAGGCCGGGATTGATGCAGCAGGTATTCGCGTCGCCATCCTGAAGCGTTGGCCGAAGCTGCAGGACAGCACGGCACCGTTGAGTGCGGCGAGCTGAGCTGGACTCCAATTTGCGACTATCCCGAAATCCGATGCCAGCCCCCTGGCATCGGATTTTTCTTTGTGGGAGCGGCGTAAGCAGCGAAGCAAAAGCACCATCCGGCGATACGAAAACTGGCTGCTCGCGCCATCCCAGCTTCGCGACTTACGCCGCTCCCACAAACCAGCAACACCGTAGCCCGGGTAAGTGCAGCACACCCGGGCAAATCATTCTCCAGCGGCCTCTCAGATCACCGCGAACTGCCCCGGGTGCGCTCCCGCTTACCCGGGCTACTTGGTGTGTGCCCGCCGTCCTTGCATCAGCTCCGTGCTGCCACCTCAGCACTGCTCTTCAGGGCGACTCAACCTCATACCCACGCGCCTGCAGCGCTGCCAGATAGCCATCGGCTTCCAGCAACCGATCCACCGGCAACATCGCAAACGTTTCTTCATTGCGCTGCACGGCAGTCTCCGCAATCGACAACCAATGCTGGCGCACACCCGCCTTCAGATCACCGAAGCCACGATTGCGCACGAAACCCGACTGGGTGATCGCCTGCATGCAGGCCGCACCCGCGTCCTCATACGGTGAGCGCCGCAACGCCTCCACATCGCCCATTGCCCAGGCATTCGCACGCTCGACCAAGGTCGGCAGATCGTTCTCAACCAAGTCCACGGTCCGTTCCAGGCACACCGCATCATCCATGCCCCCCTCGCGGAACTCGCGGACCGCTGCCTTCGGGTCCTCGATCTTGATCTTCCAACTCGTTGAGGTTGGCGTGATACCCGCCGCCTTCGCGGCAGCTTCCACCACCGGCCAGACCACCGGCTTCTGACCAAGGCCGATGGATTTCATCGCCGCCGCTTGCAACTCACCGGCGGCGAACATCGGCCGCTTGCGCTCGACCCCGCCATCGCGCGGCAGGTAACGTTGTTTCACCGCACGCCAGCGCGCATACAGCGGCGGCGCCAGCATATCGCCCAGCTCCGCGCCGTCTTCGTTGCGCATCACCTTCCAGATCGATGGCGCCAACGCCAGCTTGCCAAAGAAGCCCACGTCAGCATCAAACACCACGCCGGGTGACAGCAACACCTGCCCCGAGCGTGCGATCACCGCTCGCACCTCATCGGCCCGCCAATCAATCTGGTTGGGCAAGGGCGACACCGTGCCCAGGATCCAAAGCACATGCCCGTCCTTGCTGGCCCGCCACAAGCCAGGCCCGGGCTGCACGCCATGGACGACGACCGCGTCCATATCGCGGATCGGTGCCGCTCCGGCGTCCGCAGGCACGTCCATCGCTTCCTGCGCCGAAACCCCTTCTGCAAGCAAGCACATCAACAGACAGCAACCACGCAAGCTCTGCACTACCGACATACCTGTCTTCCTGGGGACGATCTGGCTGGCGACATTAGCCATTTCGTTGCAGCAATGCGTTAGAACATCGTTCTTCAAGTGCAATAAATTGCCAGCCAACCATGTAGTGCCGAGCCATGCTCGGCAAGGGGCGTTCCCCGGAAAGTCCCATGCCGGGCATGGC
>NZ_JASCOR010000150.1 GCF_029959445.1 Stenotrophomonas sp. PS02298
GTAGAGCCGAGCCATGCTCGGCTGGGGCATTACCGGTAGAGCCTCTGCCGAGCATGGCTCGGCACTACAGATCAGCCGCCCTTGGCGAATTTCTGCAGTGCGTCGCCTTGTAGTCGATACACCGTCCATTCGTCCTGCGCTACTGCGCCGGCGGCCTTGTAGAAGTCGATGGCCGGCGTGTTCCAGTCCAGCACCGACCATTCGAAACGACCGCAGCCCTGCTCCACCGCCAGCCTGGCGATGTGCTGCAGCAAGGCCTTGCCGGCGCCGCTGCCACGCGCTTCCGGGCTGACGTACAGGTCTTCCAGGTAGATGCCGTTGCGGCCCAACCAGGTCGAGTAGTTATAGAAGAAAACCGCATAACCAATGGCCTGGCCACCGCGTTCGCAGATCAAAGCCTGCGCTTTTGCATCAGCAGAAAACAGGCTGGCACGAATGCCGGCCTCGTCGGTCTGCACCGAGGATTCGGCTTTCTCGTAGATGGCAAGCTCGCGGATGAAGTGCAGGATCAGGCCTGCGTCATCGGCGATTGCCGGACGGATCTGCACGTCAGCCGCGCTCATCACTCAGCCTCGCGCTGCGGCGACATTGCCGCGCATTTTGCTGATCATCTCGGCGTAGTCGGGCGCATTGAAAATGGCCGAACCGGCAACGAAGGCGTCGGCACCGGCAGCAGCGATCTCACCGATGTTGTCGGCCTTTACGCCACCGTCCACTTCCAGCAGCACCGGCTTGCCGAGCTTGTCGATCATCGCCCGCACCGCGCGCAGCTTGTCCAGGGTCGACGGGATGAAGGCTTGGCCACCGAAGCCCGGGTTGACCGACATCAGCAGCACCAGGTCCAGGTCTTCCAGCACCCAGTCCAGCACTTCGATCGGCGTTGCCGGGTTCAGCACCAGGCCGGCCTTGCAGCCGTGCGACTTGATCAGCTGGATGGTGCGGTGGACGTGGCGGCTGGCTTCCGGGTGGAAGCTGATGATGCTGGCGCCAGCCTCGGCAAAGTCCGGCACGATGCGGTCGACCGGCTCAACCATCAGGTGCACGTCGATCGGCGCGGTAACACCGTGCTTGCGCAGCGCCTGGCAGACCATCGGGCCGATGGTCAGGTTGGGCACGTAGTGGTTGTCCATCACGTCGAAATGGACCCAATCGGCGCCAGCGGCCAACACGTTGTCGACCTCCTCGCCGAGCTTGGCGAAATTGGCCGAGAGAATGGACGGGGCGATGATGCAATTGGACATGACGGAGCCTTTCAGCGCTTGCGCAGGGTTTTGATGCGGTCGTAGGCGGCGTTGATCTGCCGGGCCTTCTTCTCGGCCTGGGCGCGCAGCTCGGGGGCGGCGCCGGCCACTTTGTCGGGGTGGTACTGGGACATCAGGCGGCGGTAGGCCAGGTCGATCTCGGCGTCGGTGGCGTCGCGGGTGACCCCCAGTTCACGGTACGGCAGGTCCTTGCCCAGCTTGAACCAGTCGCTGTCGAAGGCGTGCCCCAGCAACAGGCCGATTATCCCGCCAAACAAGGGGTTGGGCCTGAAAAGCAGGGCCCCGGCGATGAAGCCGAACAGTTTTCCGTACCAGCGCATGGGTGGGTGAATGGCCTGTGGACAATCAAGACGTGCATTTTATGCCACAGCGGCCCGATCCGGCCGTACACTAGGCCGCCCGCCGACCAGCCGCGGGCCCTGCGGGTCCTCCAGACCCGGGTCCTCCAAGCCGGCGGCATTCATTGCCAAGTCCCAGGAGTGCCCGTGCCGACCACGCTGTTGCAATCCGATCTTCCCGGCCTGCCCTTGCGCCATCGCGGCAAGGTGCGTGATGTGTTTGATATCCCGCGCGAACGTCTGCCGGCCGGAACCCCTCCGGGCGAGTACCTGTTGATGGTCGCCACCGATCGCCTGTCGGCGTTCGACGTGGTGCTGCCCGACCCGATCCCCGGCAAGGGCGAGATGCTCTGCCAGGTGTCCAACTTCTGGTTCGCCAAGACCGCGCACCTGATGCCCAACCACCTGACCGGCATCGACGTGGCCAGCGTGCTGCCCGAAGGCGTGGACCCGGCGCTGTACGCCAAGCGCGCGGTGGTGACCAAGAAGCTCAAGCCGGTACCCGTCGAGGCCATCGCCCGCGGCTACGTGATCGGCAGCGGCTGGAAGGACTACCAGCGCACCGGCAAGATCAGCGGCATCGCCCTGCCCGACGGCCTGCAGCAGGCCGAAAAGCTTCCCGAAGCCATCTTCACCCCGTCGACCAAGGCGGCGGTAGGCGACCACGACGAGAACATCGACTTCGACGCGATGGTCAAGGCCGTTGGCGCCGACATGGCCGAGAAGGTGCGCGATGCCACCCTGCGCATCTACCAGTTCGCCGCCGAATACGCAGCCGAGCGCGGCATCCTGCTGGCTGATACCAAGTTCGAGTTCGGTACCGATGCCGATGGCCGTCTGTACATCATGGACGAGATGCTGACCCCGGATTCCTCCCGTTACTGGCCGGCCGACGAGTACCAGGTGGGCATCAGCCCGCCCAGCTACGACAAGCAGTTCGTGCGCGACTACCTGGAAACGCTGGACTGGGGCAAGACCGCGCCGGGCCCGGCCCTGCCGGCCGAGGTGATCGAGCGTACCCGCGCCAAGTACGCCGAAGCACTGGACAAGCTGGCCGGCATCAGCGTCGACTGATCCTGCTGTGCCCGTCACGGATGCGCACGCTCACCGTGCGCATCCGTAGGGAAGCCGCGCTATGCTCTGCCAGTCAACCCGGGAGGGAGTTGGAATGAGTATTGCGCGTCCTGTGGATCGTTACTTCGCCAGCTACTCTGGCGATCACGTCAACCACACCAATCAGGCCATCCACGTCGTCGCCGTGCCGGCGATCCTGTGGTCGGTGATTGCCATGCTGTGGTGCATCCCGCCACTGCTGCCGTGGTTCCAGCATGGCATCTGGGCGGCGTTCGCCATGTTCGGCACCTGGGCCTATTACAACCGCCTGTCGCGCCCGCTGGGCATCGGCATGCTGATCATCTTCTTCGTGTTCGGCTGCATCTGCCGGCTGCTGGAAGACCGGCTCGGCATCCAGACGTTGCTCTACCTTGCCATCGGCGTGTTCGTGGTGGCGTGGATCGCGCAGTTCATCGGCCACAAGATCGAGGGACGCCGGCCAAGCTTCCTCACCGACCTGACCTACCTGCTGATCGGCCCGATCTGGGTGCTGTCCAAGCTGTTCCGGCAGTTCGGCTGGCGCTACTGAGTACCTGCGGGCCACATCCGGACAGGACAGGCCCGCGACCACCCAGCTCGGCTCAGCTTTCCGCCAGACCGCCCCCGTTGTCATCGCGGGCGCCTAAAAACATATCGCTCCGCACCGCGAAGGCACGCGGCGCATAGCCAAAATCACGCCGTGCCGGGGTGATATCGAACGCAAGCGGGTCGCGCATGCGCTCCAGCACTGCCTCGTTCATGCCCAGCAAGCGCCCTTTTCCGTGTGCCTTGCGCAACGCCCATAGAAACAATGGCGTGGGCACCCGCAACAACAGTGGGCGCGGGCGCAAGGTGGCCAACACCCGTCGCACCATCAGGTTGTAGGGCAGCACTTCACCGCCTCCCAGAGCATAGGCCTGTGCATGGCTGCTGGCTGCTGGCAACACCTGCAATACGGCCTTGGCCAGATCCTCGACATGCACTGGCTGACGCAGGCCCTTGGCACAGGTCGGCAGCACCAGGACACGGGTGCGCAGCGCGATGCGTGCGATCGAGGTGAGGGTCTTGTCGCGGGCGGCTCCGTAAATCAGGGTCGGTCGCAGCACCGTGGCTGCAACCCCGCGCTCGCTGGCAGTCATGAACAACAGTTGCTCGGCCTCCTGCAGACGGCGCGCGACATCACGCTCCGCGGGTTCGGCCGAATCCTGCTTGACCTCCGCACTGGTTGAACTGAAGGCCACCACCCGAGGGCTGCGGACGTTGGAACCGGCATACCAGCGTGCGAAGTTGTCCAGGGGCCCACAGCTGAGCACCGCGTCGAATGCCTGCCCATCACTCCAGAACCCGTAGAGATCGGCCTGCACCCAACGAACCCCAGGGGTATCGCTGCGCGCCTGGCGGGACACCGCTGTCACTTCCCAACCTGCCGCCAACAATTGCGCCAACAAGGGTTCGCCAATCTGGCCACTGCCACCAAACAGCAGTGCCCTGCGCTGGCCCGCCTTGTTACGAATCTCGTTCTCCATCCGCACAAGGATAGGCCAAGCACGCCTGATTCCGCAGCCGCCACCGGAATTGAGGGCTGTTTGTGGGAGCGCCGTCAGCTGTGAAGCTGACATTGCTCAAACCCTTGGCATCCTTGCGATCCGATGATCTGCCAGCTTCGCGGTTGACGCGGCTCCCGCAAACTGACGCACCTGGCATCCGTGCCATCTAAAAACCCGTCGGCTTCGCGGCTTACGCCGCTCCCGCCAACGGCCGGCCGGTTGCAGCACATCGGACAAAGCCTCGGAAGCGTCGCTGCGATGCGATGCATTGACGTTTTCCGGCCGCAGCCATTGGCAGCATTGGCCCTGGTGACCCAACCCGAACGGATCATTCAGAAAAAGTCGCGGATCGAAAAAATCGCCTGTTAGACTGCAAAACCCCTTTCTGAACCGCGCCCCTACATGACGCCAGTCCTGTTGCTACTGCTTGCGCTGCCTTTTCTGCTGGCAGCGGCCATCGCTCTCAATGGCCGTTTGTCGCGCAGTGCAGCCGCATGGACAGCAGCAGCGGCACCGGTTCTAGGCCTGGCCCTGCTCGGCAGCGCCACCCCGGCCGTGCTCGATGGCGAGATCGTCCGCAACAGCTGGCAATGGCTGCCGCAGATCGGCCTGGACTTCAGCCTGCGCCTGGATGGCCTGGCCTGGATGTTCACAGGGCTGGTACTGGGTATCGGCGCGCTGGTGGTGCTGTATGCGCACTACTACCTGTCGGCGCAGGACAGCGCGCGGCGTTTCTACAGCTACCTGCTGCTGTTCATGGGCGCGATGCTGGGCATGGTGCTGGCCGGCAACCTGCTGCTGTTGATGGTGTTCTGGGAGCTGACCAGCATCAGTTCATTCCTGTTGATCGGCTTCTGGTCACATCGCAAGGACGCCCGCGAGGGCGCGCGCATGGCCTTGATCGTCACCGGCGGCGGCGGTCTGGCGCTGCTGGCCGGCGTGCTGTTGATCGGCCGCATCGTCGGCAGTTTCGACCTGGACGTGGTGCTGGCCTCGGGCGACGTGATCCGCAGCAGCGCCTTGTACCCGTGGGCACTGCTGCTGGTGCTGGCCGGCATCTTCACCAAGAGCGCGCAGTTCCCGTTCCAGTTCTGGCTGCCGCATGCGATGGCAGCACCGACGCCGGTCTCGGCCTACCTGCACTCGGCGACCATGGTGAAGGCCGGTGTATTCCTGCTGGCTCGCCTGCACCCCGCATTGGCCGGCACCGAACTGTTCTTCTACGTGGTCAGCGGCATCGGTGCGCTCACCCTGCTGATCGGCGCCTGGAATGCAATCTTCCAGCACGACCTCAAGGGCCTGCTGGCCTATTCGACGATCTCGCACCTGGGCTTGATCACCCTGCTGTTCGGCCTGTCCACGCCGATGGCGGTGGTGGCCGGCGTGTTCCACATCCTCAACCACGCCACCTTCAAGGCCTCGCTGTTCATGGCCGCCGGCATCATCGACCACGAGACAGGTACCCGCGACATGCGCCGCCTCGGCGGCCTGCGCAGGCTGATGCCGATCACCAGCGCACTGGCCATCGTCGCCTCGCTGGCGATGGCCGGTATCCCGCTGCTCAACGGCTTCCTGTCCAAGGAAATGCTGTTCGCCGAGGCACTGGCAACGCAGGGCCCGGACTGGATGCGCTCGGCAATGAGTGCCGCCGCCCTGCTGGCCGGCATCCTTGGCGTGGCCTACAGCCTGCGTTTCGTCCACGACACCTTCTTCGGCAAGGGCCCGGTCGACATCGAGGTGGTGCCGCATGAGCCGCCGCGCTGGATGAAGGTGCCGGTGGAAGTGCTGGTGGTGATCTGCCTGGCCGTCGGCATCGCCCCGGCGCTGACCATCGCGCCGGTGCTGCAGACCGCAGCGGCGTCGATCCTTGGCACGTCAATGCCGGAGTACAGCCTGTCGGTCTGGCACGGCTTCAACCTGCCGTTGGCGATGAGCGCGATTGGCGTGGTCGGCGGTGTGACGCTGTACTTCGGCCTGCGCCGCTTCACCGACCTGTATGCCGCGCGCAACCGCCCCACCGGCAAGCACCTGTTCCATCGCGGTCTGGATGTGCTGTTCGGCTTCGCTCATCGCGTCACCACCGTGCTGGCCAATGGCAGCCTGCAGCGCATGCTGTTCGCGCTGGTGCTGGTGGCGGTGATCGTCGCTGCAGCGCCTTACATCGCCAATCCGGTGATGCCGGTGTGGCCGGCCCCGCAGTCCATGCCCTTGCTGGGCTGGACACTGTGGCTGGTGATGCTGGCCTGCGCGTTCGCCGGGCTGTTCCTGTACCAGCAGCGTCTGCTGGCGGTGATCGTGATGGGCGGCACCGGCCTGATGGTGGCGCTGACCTTCGTGTTCCTGTCGGCACCCGACCTGGCCCTGACCCAGCTGATGGTGGAGATGGTGACGCTGGTGCTGATGCTGCTGGGCAGGAACTACCTGCCCGCACAGTCGCCGCCGGAGCACTCGCGCTGGCGCAAGCGCCGCGATGCGGTGCTTGCCATCCTTGCCGGCGGCGGCATCGCCGCGCTGGCCTATTCGCTGATGACGCTGCCGCCCAACACCATGTCCGGTGAAATGCTGCTGCGTTCACTGCCCGAGGCCTATGGCCACAACGTGGTCAACGTGATCCTGGTCGACTTCCGCGGCTTCGATACCTTCGGCGAGATCACCGTGTTCGGCATCGCCGCGCTGGTGGTGCACGCGATGCTGCGGCGCACGCGGATGGCGCCGGAGCAGATCATGCCGGGCCCACCGATCAAGCTGCCGGTGCCTGCCGATCTGGCCCAGATCATGTTCCCGCTGACGCTCACGGTGTCGATCTTCCTGTTCCTGCGCGGCCACAACGCGCCTGGTGGCGGCTTCGTCGCCGGCCTGGTGCTGGCGGTGCCGTTGCTGATCCAGTACGTGATCCAGGGCACCGAGTCGGTGGAGTCGCGCTTCGGCTTCGACTACATCCGCTGCATCGGCCTGGGCCTGTTGATCGCCCTGCTCAGCGGCGTGGCCTCGATGCTGTTCGGCGTACCGTTCCTGACCAGTGGCCACCTCGACCTGGAGCTGCCGCTGATCGGCACCGTGCCGCTGGCCAGTGCGATTGGCTTTGACACCGGCGTCTACCTGGTGGTGTTTGGCGGGGTGATGCTGATCCTGTCGATGATGGGCACCATCAAGCCCTCGCGCACCCGCAATGCCCGCAACGGCGAAATCGATATCCACCGCCGTTCGGCACGCACCGGGGAGATGCACTGATGGAACTGGCACTGGCAAGCGCCATCGGCGTACTGGCCGGCATCGGCGTGTACCTGTTGCTGCGTGCTCGCAGCTTCGATGTGATCCTGGGCATGACCTTCCTGTCCTATGCCACCAACCTGCTGATCTTCAGCGCGGGGCGGCCGGTCACCGGCAAGGCGCCGGTGCTCAAGGACGGCGTGGCCACCAGCCTGGTGCACTACACCGACCCGCTGCCGCAGGCGCTGGTGCTGACGGCCATCGTGATCGCCTTCGCGATGACCGCGGTCAGCATCGTGCTGGCGATGCGCAGCCGCAGCGACAACCACAGCGACCACGTCGACGCACATGAACCCGAATTGCCGGCTGAGCAAGCGGCCAAGCCGGAGGCTGGCGCATGAATCACCTGGTGATCCTGCCGATCCTGATTCCACTGCTGGGCGCTGCGCTGTCGCTGTTCATCGAACACCGCCGTTATGGCCCCAAGGTGCAACGCACGGTGGCCTGGGCCAGCATGGCCGCGCTGGCAGCGGCGGTGGCATTACTGTTCGCACAGACCAGCCAGGGCCAGATCTCGGCCTACCTTCTGGGTGACTGGCCGGCACGGCTTGGCATCGCGCTGGTGGCTGATGGCCTGGCCGGCTGGATGCTGCTCACCACCCTGTTGCTGGCCATCGCCTGCCTGCTGTACGCCTGCACCGGTTGGGACCGGCGCGCGCCGCATTTCCACGCGCTGTTCCAGTTCCAACTGGTCGGCCTCAACGGCGCCTTCCTGACTGGCGATATCTTCAATCTGTTCGTGTTCTTCGAGGTGATGCTGATCGCCTCCTACGGCCTGTTGCTGTCCGGCGGACGTGGCCTGCGCATGCGCATCGGCCTGCATTACGTGGTGTTCAACGTCACCGCCTCGACCCTGTTCCTGATCGCGCTGGGCATGCTCTACGCCACCCTGGGTTCCTTGAACCTGGCCGAGATCAGCCAGCGCATCGTCGAGTTGCCACCCTCGCACCTGAAGCTGGCCAAGGCCGCCCTGGGCTTGCTGCTGCTGGTGTTCTGCTCCAAGGCCGCGCTGCTGCCGATGTACCTGTGGCTACCGGAGTCGTATGCACGTGCGCCGGCCGCGGTCGCCGCGCTGTTCGTGATCATGACCAAGGTCGGCCTGTACTCGGTGCTGCGCGTGACCTCGCTGTGGTTCGATGCCGACGCCGGCGCGCTGAGTGGTTACGGCAGCGATTGGCTGTTGTGGGCCGGCATCGCGACCCTGGTGGTTGGTGCACTGGGCGCGCTGGCGGCCACGCGCATGAGCGTGTTGGTGGCTTACCTGGTGGTGGTGTCTGCGGCGACCTTGTTCATCGCCTTCGCGCTGGGCAGCACCGGCACCATCTCCGCTGGCCTGTATTACCTGCCGCACAGCACCTTCGCCGCCGCTGCGCTGTTCCTGATCGCCGACCTGATGCGGCGCCGGCGCCAGCAGGCCGACCGCCGCCGCGAGCATGAGCTCACCGTACTGCCGGGCAAGACCGTGCCGGGCCTGTTGTTCCTGGTCGGTGCGGTGGCCGTTGCCGGCCTGCCGCCGTTGGCCGGTTTCCTGGCCAAGGCCGCGCTGCTCTCGGCCGTTCCGGAAGCGCATACCGCCGTGGTCTGGAGCGCCGTGCTGGGCAGCAGCCTGCTGGTGATCATGGGCCTGGCCCGCACCGGCATCCGCCTGTTCTGGCATGTCCCCGGTGACGATGACAATGCTCCCCCGCCAGAACCGGATGAAGCCCCGGCACGTCCGTTCGAAACCGCCGCCACCTGCCTGCTGCTCGGCTATGTGGTGCTGATGACGGTGTTCGCCGGGCCGCTGATGCGGCAGACCGATGCCATCGCCACGCAGCTGCTGGCGCCGGATCAGTACCTGCAAGACGTACGCGGCACCACGCCGCAGGTGAGGCAGCCATGAGCGAACGTCGCCCCCTGCTGCGCCGGGTATTCCCGTCGCCCGCCCTGTCGATCACCGTGGTCGCCTTCTGGCTGTTGATGTCCGACAGCTTCGACCTTGGCCAGTTGCTGCTGGGCATGCTGCTTGGAACCGTGATCCCGCTGTTCGCCGCGCGCCTGGACCGCGAGTTCGCCCGCCTCGGCAGCTTGCGGCCGGTACCCAAGCTGTTGGCCGTGGTGTTGTGGGACATCCTGGTCTCCAACCTGCGCGTGGCCGCGCAGGTGCTGGGGCCCGAGCACAAGCTCAAGCCCGGCTTCATCTGGGTACCACTGGATATCGCCAACATCCACGGCATCGCCGCACTGACCAGTTTCATCACCCTGACCCCGGGCACGGTGTCGGCGGCGTTGTCCGAGGACCGCCGCCACCTGCTGGTGCATGTGCTGCACCTTGAGGATGCCAACGCCCTGATCAACGAGATCAAGAGCCGCTACGAAGCGCCGCTGATGGAGATCTTCCCGTGAACGGTTACCAGATATTCGAAACCACCCTGATCGTGTGCATGCACGTGGTCGGCATCGCCATGCTGTTGGGCTTGTGGCGGCTGCTGCGCGGACCGACCGTGCCGGACCGCATCCTGGCGCTGGACACCTTGTCGGTCACCGCCATCGCCGAGCTGATGTTGTTCGGCATGTACCTGGACTCGGCCATCTACTTCGAGGCCGCACTGATCATCGCCATGCTCGGCTTCTGCAGCACCGTGGTGCTGAGCAAGTTCGTGCTGCGCAGGGATATCGTCGAATGATCACCTTCCTGCAGATCGCGCTGTCGGCGGTGCTGGCCTTCGGCTGCTTCTTCATCCTGGTCGGCGCACTCGGCCTGGTGCGCTTCTCCGACTTCTTCAAACGCCTGCACGCACCGACCAAGGCCAGCACGCTGGGCGTGGGCTGCGTCTTGGTGTGCTCGGTGGCGTACCACATCTTCCTCGGCCAGGACCCGCAGCCACGCGAGCTGCTGATCACCGTCTTCCTGTTCATCACCGCACCGATCAGCGCCCACCTGATGGCCAAGGCCGCACTGTCGCTGATGATGGAAAGCCGGCCGGAACCGCCAAAAGAGTAATACCGAGCAGAAGCTCCACCGGTAGTGCCGAGCCGTGCTCGGCATGGGGCCTGCCCGGTAACACCCTGTAGTGCCGAGCCATGCTCGGCATGAGGCCTTCCCGGTAACACCCTGTAGTGCCGAGCCATGCTCGGCTGGAGCCTTACCGGGAAAGCCCCTGCCGAGCATGGCTCGGC
>NZ_JASCOR010000151.1 GCF_029959445.1 Stenotrophomonas sp. PS02298
GCGGGGATTTGTTTATAAGACACAGATCCAAACACAAACGGCGGCCTTGTTGGCCGCCGTTTCTGTTTGACGGGTAGTGCCGCACTCAGGCGCTGAGTGCTTCCACCACCCGCAGTTTCGGGTGGCCCTTTGAGCGCTGCTGGTACTCCTGCTCGATATCGGCCAGGCGCTTGGCATTCGGGCACTGCAACATCATGTAGTTGGCGTCGAAGTTGAGCTTGGCGACCAGGAAGTCGATGAACGCGCGCACCTTGGGGGAGACCAGGCGGCCGCCGGCAAATACCGCATTGAAGTCGTAATCCGGGCCAGTCCAGCCGGGCAGAACCTGTCGCACCATGCCGGACTCAACAAAGGGCTTGGCCATCACGTCGCTGCTCAGCATCAGGCCTTCACCGGCCACCAGGGCGGCGTTCAGTGCTGAAGGGTCATTTGCCACCAGTAGCGGGTTGACCGTAAATTCGCGCATCTCTCCACCATTTTCGGCCAATGCCCATGTAAAACGCTGGGTCTGTCCATGATGGATCTTGCGGATCGCCAAGGTGCGATGGAATTGCAGCTCATCCGGGTGCTTGGGCTCGCCGTGCACGGCGAGATAGGCGGGGCTGGCGAATACCTGGGTGCGCAGGCTGCCCAGCTTGCGCGCGATCAGGTTGGAGTCGGGCAGTGCGCCAACGCGCAGTGCCAGGTCCACTTCCCCTGAAATCAGGTCCAAGGTCTCATTGCCCAAGTGCATGTCGACCCGGATCTCAGGGTACTCGCTCTGGAACTGGCCCAGCAGCGGTGCAATCCAGCAGGTGCCAATCGAGTACGGAACGGTGAAACGCAGCCAGCCGCGGGGGCCGGATTGCAACTGGCTGACCGCGCTTTCGGCCTGATCCAGTTCACGGGCAATACGCTGGCAGTGCTCGTAATACACGGTCCCGGCCTCGGTCAGGCCCAGGCGGCGCGTGGTCCGGTGCAGCAGGCGGGCGCCCAGTCGGGTTTCCAGCTCCTGCACCTTGCGGCTGACCGTGGTCTTGGGTTGGCCGAGCAGGCGCGCAGCGGCAGTGAAACTGCCCTGTTCGACCACTTTGACGAAGATCAGGGTGTCGTTGAGATCGTTGGCCATGGTTGGGACTCTTGCGGCAACGGAATTGTGCCGGCGACGGGATGATTATTCCCTTCAATCCGTACTAATCAAGTCTGGATTAGGGCCCTATCTTGTATGCCTGTATCCAATCCGGACATGCCGTCATGCGCATGCGCTCCCCCATGGCCCTGCCAGCACCTCGCCGTGAACCCAGTTACCGCAATGCTTTGCCTTCAAGGTTGGCCTGCAATCAATTGAATCCATTGCAGTTTGAGGCCTTGCTTGGCGACATGCAGGCGGCTGCCCCTCGAGGCGCCAAGCGGCAAGGTGTTGCGATGCTGCGACGGGTCCTGGGGTTGTTTGTCCCATTGGTGGTCCAAAAATTTCCGCGGACGGGACAGTGATTCCGCCGCCACCGCCGCTGATCCGCCCGCCCAGGGCCCAGCTGCGCAAATTGTCGCGTGACGGGCTGGCGCCACCGCGATGTCGAGCTCCATTCCGTTTTTTTGCAATTCCCTGATCACCTCCCCCTTGGAGCACGAAATGAAAGGCATCTCCCCATCACCCGCGTTGCGCCGCGTTGCCTTGGCAGGCATGTCAGCGCTGAGTTTGGCCGTACTGGTCGCCTGCAGTGGCGGCCACGCGGAAAACGCCGCGCCACCAGCACCCGAAGTAAGCGTTGCGCCAGTGCTGATCAAGCAGGTTGCGCAGTGGGACGAGTTCAGCGGCCGCGTCGAGGCCGTGCAGAGCGTTGAATTGCGTCCGCGCGTATCTGGCTACATCGACAAGGTGAATTACGTCGAGGGCGATGAGGTGAAGAAGGGCGACGTACTGTTCACTATCGATGCGCGCAGCTACCAGGCCGAGTTCAACCGGGCGCAGGCCGAATTGAATCGCGCACGCACGCAGGCTGGTCTTGCACGCAGCGAGTCCGAGCGCGCCCGTCGCCTGGCGGAGCAACAGGCTATTGCTGCGGAAACCGCCGAACAACGCCGTGCCAGTGCAGATCAGGCCGGTGCGCAGGTGCAGGCCGCACAGGCAGCATTGGATGCGGCGCGTCTCAACCTGGAGTTCACCAAGGTACGTGCGCCGATCGATGGCCGTGCAGGCCGTGCGATGGTGACCGCTGGCAACCTGGTCACCGCCGGTGATGCAGCCAGCGTGCTGACCACCTTGGTGTCGCTGGACACGGTGCATGTCTACTTCGACGCCGACGAGTCCACCTACCTGCGCTACGTGCAGATGGCGCGCAATGGTGAGCGCCCGAGCGAGCGTGACCAGGCCTTGCCGGTCAAGGTTGGTCTGAGTGGCGAGCAGGGCTATCCGCACGAAGGCAAAGTCGATTTCCTCGACAACCAGATCACCCGCAGTACCGGCACCATCCGCGTGCGCGCACTGCTGGACAACGCCAGCCGCCAGTTCACTCCAGGCCTGTTCGCTCGTGTGCAGCTGCTGGGTAGCGGCCAGTTCCAGGCAGTACTCGTGGACGACAAGGCGGTGCTGACGGATCAGGATCGCAAGTACGTCTTCGTGCTGGACAAGGACAACAAGGCGCAGCGTCGTGATGTCCAGCTCGGCCGCAATGCCGAGGGCCTGCGCATCGTAGAGCAGGGTCTGGCCGCCGGCGACAAGGTCATCGTCGACGGCGTGCAGAAGGTGTTCATGCCAGGCATGCCGGTGCAGGCCAAGCCGGTTGCGATGCAGCGCACCGCTGCATCAGCCACCCAGGCCGTGAGCAGCATCAACTAAGCCGCCAACTACCTTTGCCGGCGTGGCAGCCGGCCGTGTTTGCCTGCTCCCGATTGGGGGCGGGCAGGGCGGCTGCAGCCTGACGCCAGCTTTTCCAAGGATTTCCCATGGATTTTTCCAGATTTTTCATCGACAGGCCGATCTTCGCGGCGGTGTTGTCGATCGTGATCTTCGCCGCTGGCCTGGTCAGCATTCCCTTCCTGCCGATTGGTGAGTATCCGGAAGTGGTGCCGCCGTCGGTGGTGGTGCGCACTGTGTATCCGGGTGCCAATCCCAAGGTGATCGCCGAGACGGTGGCGACACCCCTGGAAGAGGCGATCAACGGCGTCGAGGGCATGATGTACCTCAAGTCGGTGGCCGGCTCCGACGGCGTGCTGCAGATGACCGTCACCTTCCGCCCGGGCACCGATCCGGACGAAGCGGCGGTGAAGGTGCAGAACCGCGTCGCGCAGGCGCAGGCGCGCTTGCCTGAAGACGTGCGGCGGCAGGGCGTGACTACCCAGAAGCAGTCGCCGACGTTCCTGATGGTCGTGCACCTCACTTCGCCCAAGGGCAGCTACGACACCTTGTACCTGCGCAACTATGCCCGCCTGCACGTCAAGGACGGTCTGGCGCGTATTCCCGGCGTCGGTGATGCGCAGATCTTCGGTGGCGGTGACTACGCCATGCGTGCCTGGCTGGACCCGGACAAGGTTGCCTCGCGCGGACTGACCGCCAGCGACGTGGTGAGCGCCATGCGCGAACAGAACGTGCAGGTGTCAGCCGGCCAGCTTGGCGCCGAGCCCATGCCCAACAGCCAGTTCCTGACCCTGATCAATGCGCAGGGCCGCCTGCGCAGCGAGCAGGAGTTCGGCGACATCGTGCTCAAGGCCGGTGGCGAAGGCGAAATGGTGCGTCTGTCCGACGTTGCCCGCATCGAACTGGGCGCGGGCGATTACACCTTGCGTTCGCAGCTGGACGGCAAGAACGCGGTCGGTATCGGCATCTTCCAGGCGCCGGGTGCAAACGCATTGGACATCCGCGATTCCGTGATCGGCACCATGGACGAGCTGCAGAAGAGCTTCCCGGCCGACGTGAAGTACGAGGCGGTGTACGACACCACCATCTTCGTGCGTGACTCGATCAAGGCCGTGGTGACCACGTTGCTGGAAGCCATCGCGCTGGTGGTGTTGGTGGTGATCCTGTTCCTGCAGACCTGGCGTGCGTCGATCATTCCACTGATCGCAGTGCCGGTGTCGGTGGTCGGTACATTTGCTGCGTTGTACCTGCTGGGCTTCTCGATCAATACGCTGAGCCTGTTCGGCCTGGTGCTGGCGATCGGCATCGTGGTCGATGACGCGATCGTGGTGGTGGAAAACGTCGAGCGCAACATCGAGGAAGGCCTGTCGCCCACGGCTGCCGCGCACCAGGCGATGAAGGAAGTGTCCGGCCCGATCGTCGCGATTGCGCTGGTGCTGTGTGCGGTATTCGTGCCGATGGCGTTCCTGTCCGGCGTCACCGGCCAGTTCTACAAGCAGTTCGCGGTGACGATTGCCATTTCCACGGTGATCTCGGCGATCAACTCGTTGACCCTGTCGCCGGCGCTGGCTGCGCGCCTGCTCAAGCCGCATGGTGCGGCCAAGGATGCGCCAAGCCGTTTGATCGACAAGCTGTTTGGCTGGGTATTCCGTCCGTTCAACCGCTTCTTCAAGACCAGCTCGGAGAAGTATGAGCGCGGTGTGTCACGCATCCTCGGTCGTCGCGGCGCGGTGTTCGTTGTGTATGCCGTGCTGTTGGTGGGTACCGGGGTGATCTTCAAGCTGGTGCCGCCGGGCTTCATCCCGACCCAGGACAAGCTGTACCTGATCGCCGGTGTGAAACTGCCGGAAGGCTCGTCGATTGCACGTACCGATGAAATGCTGCGCAAGGTCGCCAAGATCGCCCAGGAAACCGATGGCGTTGCCCACACCATCTCGTTCCCCGGCTTGAATGCGCTGCAGTTCACCAATACGCCAAACACCGGCGTGGCCTTCATTCCGCTCAAGCCGTTCAACGAACGCAAGGGCCGTACTGCCGCGCAGATCAATGCCGAGATCAACCAGAAGATCGCCGGGCTGCAGGAAGGGTTTGCCTTCGCGATGATGCCGCCGCCGATCCTTGGTTTGGGTAACGGCAACGGCTACCAGATGTTCATCGAGGACCGTGGCAATCTCGGCTATGGCGCCTTGCAGAACGCAGTGCAGAGCATGCAGGGCGCGGTGGCACAGACGCCGGGCATGGCCTATCCGATCACCAGCTACCAGGCCAACGTGCCGCAGCTGGATGCAGAGGTCGACCGTGTGAAGGCCAAGGCACAAGGCGTGCAGCTGACCGAGTTGTTCGACACGCTGCAGACCTACCTGGGTTCGGCCTATGTCAACGACTTCAACCAGTTCGGCCGTACCTGGCAGGTGATCGCGCAGGCTGATGGTCAGTTCCGTGACAGCGTGGAAGATATCGGCAAGCTGCGTACCCGCAATGATCGCGGCGAGATGGTGCCGATCGGTTCGATGGTGACCGTCAAGGAAACCTATGGCCCGGATCCGGTGCTGCGCTTCAACGGTTACCCGGCGGCTGATCTGGCCGGTGAAGCAGATCCGCGCATGCTGTCCTCGGCCGAGGCGATGAACAAGCTCACCGAGATTGCCGGGCAGGTGCTGCCGGCCGGCATGGTCACCGAATGGACCGACCTGAGCTACCAGCAGGCGACCCAGGGCAAGGCGGCCTTCATCGTGTTCCCGGTGGCGATCCTGCTGGCCTTCCTGGTGTTGGCGGCCCTGTATGAGAGCTGGTCGCTGCCGCTGGCGGTGATCCTGATCGTCCCGATGACCTTGCTGTCGGCGTTGTTCGGGGTATGGCTGACCGGCGGTGATAACAACGTCTTCGTGCAGGTAGGCTTGGTGGTGTTGATGGGCCTGGCATGCAAGAACGCGATTCTGATCGTCGAGTTCGCCCGTGAGTTGGAGATGGGGGGCAAGGGCATCGTCGAGGCGGCATTGGAAGCCTGCCGGCTGCGTCTGCGTCCGATCGTGATGACCTCGATCGCCTTCATCGCCGGCACGGTGCCGCTGGTGCTCTCGCATGGCGCCGGTGCCGAGGTGCGCTCGGTGACGGGTATCACCGTGTTCGCTGGCATGTTGGGTGTGACCTTGTTCGGTCTGTTCCTGACCCCGGTGTTCTACGTGGCGCTGCGCAAGTTCGTGTCACGCAATGGCGGCGGCAAGCTGGTACAGCATGGTGAGCCGACCCTTCACCATTGATGGCAGGTGTAACTCCGTTGCGGGAGGCTGCAGATGTGTTGCCTCCCGCAGGTCCTTGTCACCTTCACTGGCAGGGACGGTTTGAAATGTTATCGGGCTTGTATCAATTCATTCCCCCAAGGAAAAGCAGATGAATACCCAGAACACCAACGTTGCCCTGGTTACCGGCGCCACCCGTGGCATCGGTCTTGAGACCGTGCGCCAGCTCGCAGCCGCGGGCGTGCATACGCTGCTGGCCGGGCGCAACTACGACACTGCCGCCGCAAAGGCGCAGGAGCTGAAGGCGGAAGGCCTGCCGGTGGAAGCCATCCAGCTCGACGTCAATGATCCTGACAGCATCGCGGTAGCGGTTGAGCGCGTGACGCAGCAGCACGGCAAGCTCGATATCCTGGTCAACAACGCCGGCGTGCTGGTCGATGACCTGCAGGCCGGTGCCAGCGGCCAATCGCTGGAAACCTGGCGCAGCACCTTCAACACCAATCTGTTCGCCGTGGTTGAAGTGACCGTTGCATTCCTGCCGCTGCTGCGCGCTGCACCGGCCGGACGCATCGTCAATGTGTCCAGTATCCTCGGCTCCTTGACCCTGCATGCGCAGCCGGGCTCTTCGATCTACGGTTTCATCGTGCCGGCCTACAACGCTTCCAAAAGCGCGCTGAACGCCTGGACCGTGCAGCTGGCGCACGAATTGCGCGAAGGCCCGATCAAGGTCAACGCGGTGCATCCGGGCTATGTCAAGACCGACATGAACGGTGGCGAAGGTGAGATCGATGTCGTCGAAGGCGCACGTTCCAGCGTCGGCATGGCCTTGATTGGCGCCGATGGCCCGACCGGCAGCTTCAGCTACCTCGGTGAGGTGCTGCCGTGGTGATGCGCGTATTGGTGACGGCAATGGCCAGCGCTTTGTTGGCCGGTTGCGTGACCGTTGGTCCGGACTACAAGGCAGCACCGGTAGAGCCGGTTAGCCTGCAGGGCGCGGCAGATGCTGCGTTCTCCAGCGCACCACCGGTGGCCAACTGGTGGGCGCAGTTTGATGATCCGGTGTTGGCACAGCTGGTGCAGGGCGCGCTGGGCGACAACCTGGATCTGCAGATCGCCATGGCCCGCGTGCGCGCTGCACGTGCAGCGTTCACCGAGCAACGCTTGGATCAGCTCCCACACGTGACCGCTGCTGGCAGCCAGGACCGGCGCAAGCAGCCCGACGCATCGGTCGGCGGCGAGCGTGTCTATAGCGAAACCTATCAGCTTGGTTTCGACGCAGGCTGGGAGCTGGATCTGTTTGGTCGGCAGCGGCGTGCAGCCGAAGCGGCAAGGGCCGACCTCGGCGCCGAGCGCGACAACCTGGCCGACGCGCAGGTGATGGTGGCGGCCGAAGTGGCACGCAACTACTTCGAGCTGCGCGGGTCACAGAAGCGGATCGCCGTTGCCCGCGACACGCTGTTGAACCTGCGCGAGACGCAGCGGCTGACCGAAACCCGGTTGGAGCTTGGCGCTGGCAGTGAGCTGGACGTGCAGAGCAGTCGTGCCCGTCTGAAGGCGATCGAGGCGGATATTCCGTTGCTGGAAGTGTCCGAAGTGCAGTCGCGGCATCGTCTTGCCGTGCTGCTTGGGCAGCGTCCCGGTTCGCTGGACACACTGCTGCAGCCACGTGAAGTGCCTGCATTCGCCAAGGCCTTGCCACTGGGCGACACCAGCGACCTGCTGCGGCAGCGTGCCGATGTACGCATGGCCGAGCGTCGCCTGGCTGCAGCCACGGCGCGTGTTGGCGTGGCGACGGCCGATCTGTTCCCGCGCATCAGCCTGAGTGGTTTCGTCGGCTTCCTTGGCGGCGATGCTTCCGGTCTGGTGAACGGCAACAACAAGGCGTGGTCGTTGACCCCGTCGATCAGCTGGGCGGCATTCGACTTCGGCACCGTGCGGGCACGCCTGCGTGCCAGCAAGGCGCAGGCCGATGGCGCGGCAGCCGAGTACGAGAAGGCGGTGCTGCTGGCATTGGAAGACACCGAGAACGCGCTGACCCGCTATGCCAAGCAGCAGGCACGCTTGGGCATCGTGGCTGAGCAGGCACAGGCCGCACGCAAGGCGGAATCGCTTGCGCAGCTGCGTTATCGCGAAGGCTCGGAAGACTTCCTGGCCTTGCTGGATGCGCAGCGCAATCAGTTGGCTGCCGACGATGCGTTGGCGGCAGCGGAAGCGTCGGTGAATGTCAGTGTCGTTGCTGTCTACAAGGCACTGGGCGGCTGGGGTGGACAGCCCGGTCCTGCGTTGGCGGTCACCAGCGTACGTTGAGAGAGCGGGAGCTTCTGGATCTGCAAACAGAAACAGGCGGCCAATGGCCGCCTGTTTCGTTACGCATCACAGAAGATCAAGCAGCGTCAGCTTGCGCCCGGCGCGGGCCTTCAACCAGCGCGCGACCAACCATGTCCACCAGCACGTCGAGCTCTTCTTCATCCATGCCGAAATGCGGGGTGAAACGCAGCGAGTTCTCGCCGCCGTGGATCACGTTGACGCCGTGCATGCGCAGCCATTCTTCGGTGGAGCCGGCGCCATAGCATTTGAACTGCGGGGCCAGTTCGCAGGAGAACAGCAGGCCGGTGCCCTGCACCTTGGTGATCAGGCCGCCGAGCTTGGTCTTGAGTGCTTCCAGCTTCTGCACGGCCTGTTCACCGCGCAGGCGGATGTTCTGGCGAACTTCCGGCGACAGGCGGGCGAGGGTGGCAACAGCCACATCCAGCGCGCGCGGGTTGGTGGTCATGGTGTTGCCGTACACGCCCTTGCGGTAGAGCTTGGCGGCATGCTCGGTGACGGCCAGCACCGACAGTGGGAACTGCGCGCCGTTCAAGGCCTTGGAATAGGTTTCCATGTCCGGCGGATCCAGCGTCTCGTAGCCCGGGTAGTCGACGAAGGACAGGGTGCCGTGCGCACGCAGCGCGGCCTGGATGGAATCGATCAGCAGCAGGCTGCCGTGCTCGCGGGTCAGTTCGCGGACCAGCTTGTAGAAGCTGGCCGGTACGGCGCGGCCGGGGTCGCCTTCGCCCATCACCGGCTCCAGGAATACCGCCTCGATGAACCAGTTGTTGGCCTTGGCATCCGCAAACACCTTGCGCATCGCTGCTTCGTCGTAGGGCGGTACGGTGATGACGCTGTTCTCGCCGCGGTAGCTGGCCAGATGCTGGTCATAGGCCTTGCGGCTGGAGTCGGAGTACAGCGCCGGGCGGTCGGTGCGGCCGTGGAAGCTGCCCTTGATCACCACCCGCTTGATGGTGGCGCCGGCATGCGGTGCACCCGGATCGGTCTGCAGCTTGGCGTTGATGTCGGCAATGCGAGCGGCCAGGCCAACGGCCTCGGAGCCGGAATTCAAGCACATGAAATGCGAGAACGGACAGCTGCCGCGGCTGTGGCCGATCTCTTTCTGCATGGCCTGCACGAAGCGGCGCTGGGCCAGGCTCGGGGTCATGATGTTGGCCATCACCTGCGGCTTGGCTGCAGCGGCCATCACGTCGGCCGGGGTGTGGCCGAAGCCAAGCATGCCGTAGCCGCCGGCGTCATACAGTACGGCGCCCTTGAGCGAGACCACCCACGGGCCGCAGGCGGCCAGGGCGATGTACGGGACGACGGCGTCGTCGGCGTAGAAATTGACGAAGCCGGCCTGCATGGCTGCGATCTGGTCGTGCTCGTCCAGATCCAGCAGGTCGGCAGCTTCGTCCTTGATGCGAGCGTATTCGCTGGCGGCAGCGGCGATGGCGCCAGCCAGGTCCGGGTGAGCGACGGCCAGGCGTTCAACGCTGGCGTCGTCCAGACCTTGGGTCAGGCGGTTGCCGGCGTGTGCGCGAAGCGGGGCGAGGGGGCCGAGTACGGTCATGCTCATCTCCAGAAGTTTCTTGTATATACCCATTATGTGGAGATTCTGGACATATGGCAGCTATGATCTCGACGGATTTTCGGGTAATTTCGGCGAATCGACGAAGCTGGTTTGCAATGTGAATATTTCTCCCGCCGACGAACGCCTGTTGTCCGTATTGCGCGAGGACGCGCGCGCCTCCACCGCGCAGATCGCCCGCCGGCTTGGCCTGTCACGGACCACGGTGCAGAGCCGCATCGACCGGCTCGAGCAGTTGGGAGTGATTGCCGGCTACACGGTGCGCACCCATGAGGACTACGAGCAGGGCCAGGTGCGTGCGCACGTGCTGATCACCGTCCTGCCGAAGAAGATGCCGGCCGTGGTCAAGGCGCTGCGTGACATCACCGAGGTGCGCTCGCTGCATTCGGTAAGCGGCAACCACGACCTGATCGCGATGGTGGTGGTGGGTGGGGTCAGCGAGATGGATGTGGTGACCGACGCCATCGGTGCGGTGGATGGGGTGGAGCGGACCAACAGCGCGATCATTCTTTCAACCAAGTTTGAGCGTTGAGGCAGTTGGCCGGGTTGCTTTGGCGTTGCTTTGCCCATGCTCTACAGCCGTCATTCCCGCGAAGGCGGGAATCGCTCTTGCTTTGGCTGTTCGCTGTTGATTTGGCCTGGCCAGTGCGAATTCAGGAGCAAGCCAGAGCCAGAGCGATTCCCGCC
>NZ_JASCOR010000152.1 GCF_029959445.1 Stenotrophomonas sp. PS02298
AGCGGGAGAGGGGCTGAAGCTGCAATTGCAGGCGGTGCTCGCGCTCGCAGATCGCTAGCCCCTCTCCCGCGCGCGGGAGAGGGGTTGGGGTGAGGGCAAGCTCTTGATTTTTCCAAAAGAAAACGGGCCCAAAGGGCCCGTTCTCCAAAAACCAACAACCTGCCGACTTAAGCGCCGTGCGCAGCCAACTGGCCCAAACGCTGCACCGCCACCGACACCGTCGGGTAGTCCAGCGTCTTCTGCTCGGCCAGCTCGGCCAGCATTGCCAGGGTGAAGCGCAGGCCACTGTCATCACGGCCCAACCACGCAGCCACCTTGGCCTCCGCGGTCGCACCCTTCATCGACAGCACCTGGCCAGCCAATGCACGCTGATGTGCGGCCAGCTCGTCGCGCAGCACGCCACGGGCAACTGCATGCCAACGGCCGTTGACCTCCAGCGCGTCGATCTGCTCGAACAGCCACGGCATCTGCAGGGCTTCGCCCAGGCGGAAATGGACCTTGGACACGTCCACCGGCTTGAGCTTGCGCGGACGCGCCAGCTCAATGATGTCGAATGCCGGTTCCAGGAACTGCAGTTCGGACAGCTGCTGTGCCAGTGCCGCCGGCAAGCCCTTCTCCTTCCACGCCACAACGCTGGCCTCATAGGCCGGACGCTGCGAATCCGGCAGCACGCCCGAGGCGACGCGGATGTCGTTGAACGGGCCCTGGTAGCGATCCACCGCAGCGGTGATGCCCGGCATCGCGCCCGGACGGGTCAGCAACCAGCGCACGAACGAGCGCTGCAGCTTCCAGATCACTTCCAGTGCGTCCACCTGCACCGCTTCCGGCAAGGTGCCGTCGAGCGCGTCGATCTGCGTCCACAGTGCACGTGCGTCCAGCGTTTCACGGCTGATGGTGTAGGCCTTGGCGACCTCGGCCACGGTGCGGCCGGTGTCTTCCTGCATGCGCATCAGGAAGGTGGCACCCATGCGATTGATGGTCTGGTTGGTCACGGCCGTGGCGATGATTTCGCGCTTCAGGCGGTGACGCTCCATCGCATCGGCGTACTTCTTCTGCAGCGGCTGCGGGAAGTAACGCAGCAGCTCCTTGGACAGGTACGGATCTTCCGGGATGTCCGACTCCAGCAGCTGCTGGAAGGCGACGATCTTGGAATACGACAGCAGTACCGACAGCTCCGGACGGGTCAGGCCCTGGCCGCGCAACTTGCGTGCCGACAGCTCGGCGTCGGACGGCAGGAACTCGATCTGGCGATCCAGCAGGCCCTGCTTTTCAAGCGTGCGGATGAAGTGCTGCTTGGAGCCCAGACGCTTGCTGCTCATCCGCTCCATCAGGCTCAGTGCCTGGTTCTGGCGGTAGTTGTCCATCAGCACCAGCTCGCCAACCTCGTCGGTCATCGAGGCCAGCAGCTTGTTGCGCTGGTCCACGGTGAGCTTCTTGGCACGCACCACATCATTGAGCAGGATCTTGATGTTGACTTCGTGGTCGGAGGTATCCACACCGGCCGAGTTGTCGATGAAGTCGGTGTTGAGCAGCACGCCGACCTGCGCGGCCTCGATGCGGCCGAGCTGGGTCATGCCCAGGTTGCCGCCCTCGCCCACGATCTTGCAGCGCAGCTCGCCACCGTTGACGCGCAGGCCGTTGTTGGCACGGTCGCCGACATCGGCATTGGTCTCGCTGGCCGACTTGACGTAGGTACCGATGCCGCCGTTCCACAGCAGGTCAACCGGTGCCTTCAGCGCGGCATTGATCAGGTCGGTCGGGTTCATCGCCTTGACGCTGGCGTCGATGCCCAGTGCTTCACGCACTTCCGGGGTGATCTCGATCGACTTGAGCGAACGCGGGTAGATACCGCCGCCCTTGCTGATCAGCTTGCTGTCGTAATCAGCCCAGCTCGAACGCGGCACCTTGAACATGCGCGCGCGTTCCTTGAACGAGCTGGCAGCCACCGGGTTCGGGTCGAGGAAGATGTGGCGGTGATCGAAGGCGCAGACCAGGCGGATGTGCTCGGACAGCAGCATGCCGTTGCCGAACACGTCGCCGGACATGTCGCCGACGCCGACCACGGTGAAGTCCTGCTTCTGGCAGTCACGGCCCAACGCACGGAAGTGGCGCTTGACCGACTCCCACGCACCACGCGCGGTGATGCCCATGCCCTTGTGGTCGTAACCGACCGAGCCACCGGAGGCGAACGCGTCGTCCAGCCAGAAACCGTGCGCACGGGCAATGCCGTTGGCGGTGTCGGAGAACGTGGCGGTGCCCTTGTCGGCAGCGACGACCAAGTACGGATCGTCCATGTCATGACGCACCACGCCCTGCGGCGGCACGATCTTGTTGTTGACGATGTTGTCGGTGATGTCGAGCAGGCCGTTGATGAAGCGCTTGTAGCAGGCCACGCCCTCGGCGAACCACGCATCGCGGTCCACCGACGGATCCGGCAGCTGCTTGGCGAAGAAGCCGCCCTTGGAGCCGACCGGCACGATCACGGTGTTCTTGACCATCTGTGCCTTGACCAGACCCAGCACCTCGGTGCGGAAGTCTTCGCGACGGTCCGACCAGCGCAGGCCGCCACGGGCAACCGGGCCGAAGCGCAGATGGGTACCTTCCACACGCGGGCCGCACACGAAGATCTCGCGGTACGGGCGCGGCTTGGGCAGGTCCGGCACCTTGGCGGCGTCGAACTTGAAGCTGATGTAGTCAGCCGGGCCGCCATCGGCGCGCACGCCGTCCTTGCGGACCATGTAATAGCTGGTACGCAGGGTGGCTTCGATCACGCCGATGAAGCTGCGCAGGATGCGGTCTTCGTCCAGGCTGGAGACGCCGTCGAGCAGCTTGATCAGCACTTCGTGGACCAGCGCCATGCGCGCGGCACGGTCGCTCTTGCGCGCCTTGACCACGCCGTCGAGCAGCTTGACGGTGGCAGCGTCGTCACCGGCCAGCTGCTTGAACTGGGCCAGCTGTGCATCCAGCACCGCCTTGTCGGCCGACGGGGTCGGCTCGAAGCGGGCTTCGAACAGTTCCACGATCAGGCGCGCCAGCAGCGGGTAGCGGTTGAAGGTGCCTTCCACATAGGTCTGCGAGAACGGCACGCCGATCTGCAGCAGGTACTTGCAGTAGCCACGCAGCATCGACACCTGACGCCAATCCAGACCGGCGCCCAGCACCAGACGGTTGAAGCCGTCGTTCTCGGCATCGCCGTGCCAGACGCGGGCGAAGGCGTCGCTGAAAGCGGCATTGGCGCTGGCCGGGTCGATCGCACCAATGGTGGATTCGACTTCGAAGTCCTGCACGTAGACCGGCGCTTCGTCGACCATCAGCTTGTACGGGCGCTCGGCGATCACGCGCAGGCCCATGTTTTCCATCATCGGCAGCACGTCGGACAGCGGAATGTCTTCCAGCTGGCGGTACAGCTTCAGGCGCAGGCCATCGACCTCGTCACGACGGATCGCCTGCAGGCTCAGGCGCAGATCGTCCGGGCCGGTCAGTGCATCCAGCTGGGCAACGTCGGCCGCAGCGATTTCGGCGCTGGAGTCTTCGATGTAACCGGCCGGCAAGGCCTTGCCGATACGCGAGGCAATGCGCAGGCCTTCGCCTTCGCCATGGCTGTTGACCAGCGCTTCGCGCAGGTCGTCCTGCCAGTTGCGCAGCACGTGGGCCAGGCGCTTCTCCATGCCCTCCACGTCCAGCTCCAGGCTCTCACCAGCCTTGGGACGCACGATCAGGTGCACCTGGGCCAGCGGCGAATCACCCAATACCACGCTGGAATCGACGTATTCGCCGTGCAGCGCATCCTTCAACATGCTTTCAACGCGCAGGCGCACGTCGGTGTTGAAGCGTTCGCGCGGCAGGAACACCAGTGCCGAGATGAAGCGGCTGAACTTGTCGCGGCGCAGGAACAGGCGGCTACGCACGCGCTCCTGCAGGCCGAGCACGCCCATGGCGGTGCGGAACAGCTCGTCCTCGCTGGACTGGAACAGTTCTTCGCGCGGCAGTGACTCCAGGATGTGGCGCAGTGCCTTGCCGCTGTGGCTGGACAGGCTCAGGCCCGAACGCGCCATCACGTTCTCGTAGCGCTGGCGCACCAGCGGGATCTCCCACGGGCGGCGGTTGTAGGCGCTGGAGGTGAACAGGCCAAGGAAGCGCTGCTCGCCGATGATCTTGCCCTTGGCGTCGAATTCCAGCACGCCGATGTAGTCCATGTAGCCGCCGCGATGGATATGCGAGCGGGCATTGGTCTTGGTCAGGATCAGTGCGTCGTGCAGGCTGCTGGTGGCATTCAGGCCTTCCGCCGCCAGGCCCTTGACCGGGCGCGCGACCATCGTGTCCTTGCCACGCATCAGGCCCAGGCCGGTGCCGTTCTGGGCGACCAGCACTTCTTCCTTGCCCTTCTTCTCCACCTTGTATTCGCGGTAGCCGAAGAAGGTGAAATGGTTGTCGGCGGCCCAGCGCAGGAATTCCTGTGCCTCGGCGCGCGAGGCCTTGCTCACCGGCAACGGACGCTTGCCCAGGTCATCGGCCAGCGCCATCGCCTTGTCGGTCATCGGCTGCCAGTCATTGACGATGGCGCGCACGTCTTCCAGCGCGCCACTGACGCGCTTGGCAACGGCATCCAGCGCATCGGTCGGCTGGCGATCGATCTCCAGCAGCATCACCGATTCCAGCTTGCCCTCGCCCACGCCGGTCAGCTTGCCGGCCTTGTCGCGCCCGATGCTGATCACCGGATGGCCCAGCACGTGCACGCCAATGCCCTGCTCGGCCAGCGCCAGCGTCACTGTGTCCACCAGGAACGGCATGTCGTCGTTGACGATCTGCAGCACGGTATGTGCCGATTCCCAACCGTCAGCCTTCAGCGTCGGGTTGAACACGCGCACGTTGGCCTTGCCCGGCTTGCGGGTGCGGGCGAACTCCAGCATGCCCGCAGCCAGCACCGCCCAATCATCGGCCGAGTGCAGCGTGAACTCATCGGCTTCCATGCGCTTGTAGAACGCCGTAGCAAAAGCCACTGCCTGCGCCTGTGCGGCCGCAGCGGGATAACGCTTCCGCAAGGCTGCAAATACCGGCTCTAGCGAGAGGCCAGCTTCCGCGATGTTCTGCTTCACAGCTGGTTTGGATTTCGTCTTTGCGGACTTGGCAGCACTGTTTTGCGATTTCATGGCAGAGCTTTGGGTGTTGCTCGTTTGGAGAAACCGCGATTGTATCGCTGGTAACAAAAAGAACCTTGCTGCAGGGCCGCATTATCTGCATCGCAATTTTCTGGCGAGCGGTAGCAATGGCCATGGTTTTACTGATAGACGATCAGCAAACGATGTCCGCCACCTGAATCTCATTCGCTCACCAGACACAGTGAAAGACGAATTACGTTGCGGTGTTTCTGAACTGGACGGTATAGTCCACCGCTTATGCAAACCCCCTCTGCCACCTCCGCGCCAACCGACGCGCGTGACCAGCGCGTGCTCGAAGCAGTGCGTGAGCTATTGTCCCAACAAGGCATACACCTGAGTATGGATTCGATAGCGGCGGCGGCGGGTTGTTCCAAGCAGACGCTCTATAGCCGCTACGGCAGCAAACGCGAGCTGCTGCGGCAGGCCATGCAGCTGCATGTGTCCACCGCCACCGCGGCGTTATCCGTATGTGAAGAAAAGCCGCTGCACGAGACCGTGCTGGACTTTGCCATCGGCTACCTCGAGCATCGCAACAAGCCCAATGTCCGTCGCACCGCGCAGCTGATCGGTGCCAGCGTGCATGAGTTCCGCGACGAAGCGCAGTTCATGTACCAGGGAAGCAACGAAGCCCTCCGCAACCATGTCGCTGAATGGATGCAAACCGAGATGCAGCGCGGTCGC
This sequence comes from Stenotrophomonas sp. PS02298, assembly GCF_029959445.1. Taxonomy (GTDB): domain Bacteria; phylum Pseudomonadota; class Gammaproteobacteria; order Xanthomonadales; family Xanthomonadaceae; genus Stenotrophomonas. The sequence continues at coordinate 5,841 of NZ_JASCOR010000152.1, forward strand.
CTCAAGCATGACGACCCGCAGTTCATGGCCGAGCTGTTGATCAGCATGATCGCAGGCCAGGATTTTGAACGACAGCGCTTTCACACCCCCTACCGCGATGATCCACAAGAGCGTCGCCGCTGGGCCGAATTTGCCACCGACGGCTTCCTGCGTGCCTTTGCCTGCACGCACCACGCCGCCGCAGCTCCAAATAAAAACAACACCCGGAGTTTCTCCTGATGACCGCCCCACTCCGTCTCCTCGCTCTCACCTGTGCAGCGACACTGAGCCTTGCCGCCTGTAAGAAACCGCAGGAGCAAGCCGCACCGCCCCCGCAGGACGTTGGCGTGGTCGACGCCAAACCGCAGACACTGCCGCTGCAGCGCGAACTGGTGGGGCGACTGTCGCCGTTCCGTTCTGCCGACGTCCGCGCCCGCGTGGCCGGCGTGCTGCAGAAGCGTGTCTATGAAGAAGGCAGCGCGGTCAAGGAAGGCCAGGTGCTGTTCCTGATCGACCCGGCACCACTGCAGGCCGCACTGGCCTCCGCCGAAGGTGCACTGGCCTCGGCCCGCGCCACGTATGCCAACGCGCGCGCCACCGCCACCCGCGCCCGTTCGCTGGCGCCGCAGAGTTATGTGTCCAAGTCCGACCTGGACAGTGCCGAGGCCGCTGAGCGCTCCTCCGCCGCTGCCGTGCAGCAGGCCGAAGCCGCGGTCACAACCGCCCGCATCAACCTCGGCTATGCCCGCGTCAGCGCACCGATCGCTGGCCAGGCCGGCAAGCAGCAGGTCACCGAAGGTGCGCTGGTCGGCCAGGGCGATGTGACCCTGCTGACCACCGTCGATCAGATCGACCCGCTGTACGTGAACTTCTCGATGACCGCCGACGAGCTGAGCCTGCTGCGCGCGGCGCAGGACAAGGGCGCAGTGGCACTGGCTGGCGACGGCAAGACCACCGTGCAGGTCAACCTGCCCGACGGCAGCGCCTACGCGCACGAAGGCTCCCTGGACTTCTCCTCGACCACGGTTGATCCGGCCACCGGCACGGTGTCGCTGCGTGCGCAGCTGCCCAACCCGGACCACATCCTGCTGCCGGGCTCGTTCGTCAGCTTCAAGGCCAACCTGGGCGAGCGCCACAACGCCTTCCTGGTGCCGCAGCAGGCGGTACAGCGCGATACCCAGGGTGGCTACGTGCTGATCGTCGGCAAGGACGGCAAGGTCGCGCGCAAGAACGTCACCCTGGACAACCAGCAGGGCGGCAACTGGCTGGTCTCCTCCGGCCTGGCCGCTGGTGACCAGGTCATTGTTTCGGGCATACAGAAGGTCAAGGAAGGCGCACCGGCCACGGCCAAGCCCTGGCAGCCCGATGCCGCCAAGCCCGCCGCTGGCGCGCCTGCGGCAGCCCCGGCGAAGAAGGAATAACGGGACTCCGTCATGCCTAAATTTTTCATCGAGCATCCCGTCTTCGCCTGGGTGGTGGCGATCCTGATCTCGCTTGGCGGCGTGATCTCGATCCTCAACCTGGGTATCGAGTCCTACCCGAGCGTGGCGCCACCGCAGGTGACGGTCACCGCCAACTATCCGGGCGCCAGCGCGTCCACCGCGGAAAAGTCGGTCACCCAGGTGATCGAGCAGCAGCTGACCGGCATAGACAACCTGATGTACTTCAGCTCGTCGTCCTCCTCCACCGGCGGCGTCACCATCACCCTGACCTTCGACAGCGGCACCGATGCCGACATCGCCCAGGTGCAGGTACAGAACAAGGTGTCACTGGCGACGCCGCGCCTGCCCTCGGAAGTGACCAAACAGGGCGTGGTGGTGGCCAAGGCCAACGCCGGCTTCCTGATGGCCATCGGCGTGCGCTCGGATGATGGCACCGTCGACCGCGATGCCTTGAACGACATCGTTGGCGCGCGCGTGCTGGAACAGGTTTCGCGTGTGCCCGGCGTCGGCAGCACCCAGCAGTTCGGTTCCGAATACGCCATGCGCGTATGGCTGAACCCGGAAAAGCTGCAGGGTTACCATCTGTCGGCAACCGACGTGTACAACGCCATCGGCACCCAGAACCTGCAGTTCGCTGCCGGCTCGGTGGGCGGCGATCCGGCCCCCAACGGCCAGGCCTTCACCGCAACCGTGGCCGCCGAAGGCCGCTACAGCTCGCCGGAAGAGTTCGAGAACACCATCCTGCGGGCCAACAATGACGGCAGCGTCGTCAAGCTGAAGGATGTCGCCACAGTTTCCTTTGGCGCATCCAACTACGGTTTCGACACCAAGTACAACGGCAAGCCGGTGGCGGTGTTCGCCATCCAGCTGCTGCCCGGTGCCAATGCGCTGGACGTGTCCGAGGCCGTGCGCTCGAAGATGGATGAGTTGGCCCCGAGCTTCCCGCCCGGCGTGAGCTGGTTCACCCCGTACGACAGCACCACCTTCGTCACCATCTCGATCGAGGAAGTGGTCCATACCCTGGTCGAAGCCATCATCCTGGTGTTCCTGGTGATGCTGGTGTTCCTGCAGAACTTCCGCGCCACCATCATCCCCACCCTGGTCATTCCGGTTGCCCTGCTCGGCACCTTCATGGGCATGCTGGCGATCGGCTTCACCATCAACCAGCTGACCCTGTTCGCGATGGTGCTCGCGATCGGCATCGTGGTCGATGACGCCATCGTCGTCATCGAAAACGTCGAACGCATCATGACCGAGGAAAAACTCGATCCGAAGCCGGCGACGCAGAAAGCCATGGGCCAGATCACCGGCGCGGTGGTAGCCATCACCGTGGTGCTGGCGGCGGTGTTCATTCCGTCCGCGCTGCAGCCGGGCGCCTCGGGTGAGATCTACAAGCAGTTCGCACTGACCATCGCCATGGCGATGGCATTCTCCGCCCTGCTGGCGCTGACCTTCACTCCGGCGCTGTGTGCGGCCTTCCTCAAGCCCACCCACAACGACAACCCGAACTGGGTCTACCGCACCTTCAACAAGTACTACGGCAAGCTGGAGAAGAGCTACGTCGGCACCGTCGGCGGCGTCATCAAGCACGCTCCGCGTTGGTTGATGGTGTTTGCCCTGCTGCTGGTACTGTGCGGCTTCCTGTTCACCCGCCTGCCGGGCAGCTTCCTGCCCGAAGAAGACCAGGGTTATGCCCTAGCCATCGTGCAGCTGCCGCCGGGTGCTACCAAAACCCGTACCAGCGCCGTGTTCGATCAGCTGCTGGGCACCTTGCAGGACGAGGAAGCCTTTGAAGGCCTGATGCAGATCACCGGCTTCAGCTTCATCGGTGCCGGCGAGAACGTGGGTATGGCCTTCGTCCGCCTCAAGGACTGGAGCGAGCGCAAGGAAACCGCGCCCGAGTTCATCCAGAAAATGAACCAGAAGGCCTACGGCATCAAGGATGCGCAGATCTTCTTCGTCAACCTGCCAACCGTGCAGGGCCTGGGTCAGTTCGGCGGCTTCGACATGTGGCTGCAGGACCGTACCGGCGCAGGCCAGGACGCCTTGATGGATGCGCGCAACACCTTGTTGGGAGCCGCCAGCCAGGACAAGTCGCTGGTCGGCGTACGCCCCAACACGCTGGAGAACGCGCCGCAGCTGCAGTTGAAGGTTGACCGCGTGCAGGCCCAGGCCATGGGCGTGTCGGTCAATGATGTGTATACCGCCATCCAGATGATGCTGGCGCCGGTCTACGTCAACGACTTCTTCTACGGCGGCCGCATCAAGCGCGTCAACATGCAGGCCGATGCGGCCTACCGCACTGGTCCAGAGTCGTTGAACAGCTACTTCGTGCCGAGTTCGCTGAGCAAGGACGCAACCGGCCAGCCGGCGATGATCCCGCTCAGCGCGGTGGTGAAGTCGGAGTGGATCTACGCCCCGCCGGCCCTGAACCGCTACAACGGCTATTCGGCAGTCAACATCGTCGGTGCGCCGGCGCCGGGCGGCAGCTCCGGTCAGGCCATGAGCACGATGGAGCGGTTGGTGCATGACGACCTGCCGGTTGGCTTCGGCTTCGACTGGTCAGGCATGTCCTACCAGGAAATCCTCGCCGGCAACGCCGCAACGCTGTTGATGGTGTTGTCGATCGTGGTGGTGTTCCTGTGCCTGGCGGCGTTGTATGAAAGCTGGTCGATCCCGGTCTCGGTGCTGCTGGTGGTGCCGATCGGCATCCTCGGTGCGGTGGTGTTCTCGCTGATGCGCGGCCTGCCGAACGATCTGTACTTCAAGATCGGCATGGTGACGGTGATTGGCCTGGCGGCGAAGAACGCGATTCTTATCGTCGAGTTCGCGGTGGAGCAGCGTGCTGCCGGCAAGACCTTGCGCGAAGCCACCATCGAAGCGGCGCATCTGCGTTTCCGCCCGATCCTGATGACCTCGTTCGCCTTCATCCTCGGTGTGCTGCCGATGGCCATCTCCACCGGTGCCGGCGCCAATGCCCGTCACTCGCTGGGTACTGGCGTCATCGGTGGCATGTTGTTCGCCACCGTGATCGGCGTGTTGCTGATCCCGCTGTTCTTCGTGAGCGTGCGGCGCATGCTCGGCGACAAGCTGGACGAGCAGTCCAAGGAGTACATCGCGCAGCACAAGGTGCACGCGATCCAGAAGGACCGCTGATACCCCAAAAGCCCCGGCAATGCCGGGGCTTTTTCTTGGCCCTTGTGTAGTGCCGAGCCATGCTCGGCAGAGGCATTACCGGCAAACTCAATGCCGAGCATGGCTCGGC
>NZ_JASCOR010000153.1 GCF_029959445.1 Stenotrophomonas sp. PS02298
GTGCCGAGCCATGCTCGGCAGGGGCTCTATCGGGAATGCTTCTTGCCGAGCATGGCTCGGCACTACCGCCAGCAGCACAGCAACCCCTCCCCAACCCTCCCCTTCGCTGCGCGAAAGGGAGGGGGTTCCTATTACCAGACCTTCACCCGCTTCTCAGGTGCCAGATACAGCTTCTGGCCTTCCTTGACCTCGAACGCCGGGTACCACGCATCCACGTTGCGCACGGTCAGTGCACGGAACTGGCCCGGAGCATGCACATTGGTCAGCAGTGAATTGCGCAGCGCCTGTTCACGCGCCTTGCTGCGCCAGGCCTGGGCGAAACCAAGGAAGAAGCGCTGGTCCGGCGTGAAGCCTTCCAGCGTCTGTTCCTGCTTGCCCTGCAGTGACAACCGATACGCGTCATACGCAGTACCAAGTCCAGCGACGTCGGCGATGTTCTCGCCCAGCGTCAGGCGACCGTTGACGTGTACGCCCGGGAACGGCTCGTAGCTGTCGAACTGCATCGCCAGCGCATCACCGGCGGCGTTGAATTTCTTCAGATCCTCCGCCGTCCACCAGTTGTGCAGCTTGCCGGTTTCATCGAACAGCGCGCCGGCATTGTCGAAGCCGTGGCTGATCTCATGGCCGATCACCGCACCGATGGCGCCGTAGTTGATCGCATCATCAGCGGCGCCGTCGAAGAACGGCGGCTGCAGGATGGCTGCCGGGAATACCAGGCGGTTTTCCAGCGGCACGTTCATCGCATTGATGGTCTGCGGCAGCATCGCCCATTCGCTGTGGTCGACCGGCTTGCCGAGTTTGGCGATGTTGCGCTGGTATTCGAACAGCGAGGCGCGCTGGGCGTTACCGAGTGCATCGTCCGGCTTCACGTCCAACGCGGTGTAGTCACGCCATTTGCTCGGGTAGCCCATGTCCACCTTGAGTCCGGCAACCTTGGCCTTGGCGTGCGCCTTGGTTTCCGGCGACATCCACTCCAGCGCGTCGATGCGCTTGGCGAAGGCGGCGATGATGTTCTTGGCCATCTCATCGGCGCGTGCCTTGGTGGCGGCATCGAAGTGGCGCTCGACGTAGATCTTGCCAACCGCCTCGCCAACCGCGCTGTTGGTCTCGGCCACCGCACGCTTCCAGCGATCGCTCTGCTGTGGGGTGCCGCTCATCGCGGTGCCATGGAAGGCGAAGTGGGCATCGGCGAAGGCCTTGGGCAGGTAGGTGGCTGCCTCATCCAGTGCGTGGAAAGCCATGTAGTCCTTCCACACATCCAGCGGCTCGCTGGCGACCAGCTTGGACAGGCCGGCCACGGCCTTCGGCTGCCAGACGATGAAGTCCTGCTGCGCTCCCAGGTTGGCGCCTTCCAGGAAGGCCTTCCAATCCATGCCCGGTGCCTTGCTGGTGAGGTCGGTTTGCTTCCAGGCGTTTGCGCCCTTCTGCACGTCGTTGGTTTCTTCCTGGGTGGCGTGGGCGCGGGCGATCTTGGTTTCAAGCGCGACGATGCGCGCCGCCTTGGCAGCCGCGTCCTTGTCGCCGGACAGCTCAAGCAGCTTGGCCACATAGGCCTGGTAGGCGCCGCGCAGCTCGGCCATGCGGCCGTCCTGCAGGTAGAAGTCACGGTCGGGCATGCCCAGGCCGCCCTGCACCAGGTAGGGCGCGTTGCGATCGGGCTGCAGCAGATCCACCGATACCCACACGCCGAACAGGTGCGGCGTGTAGAAGTTGGTGGCGTTGAGCAGGTCCACGTCGGCACGCAGGCTGGCACCCAGGGCCTTTGCCAATGCTGGCTTGTCGGCAATGCCGGCGATGGCCTGCAGCGCCGGCTGCACCGGCGCGATGCCGCGCGCTTCGATACCGGCTTCGTCCATGAATGCGGCGTAATAGTCACCAATCTTTCGGACTTCGCCGGGATTGGCCTTGCCGGCTTCTTCCATGATGGCGCGGGTGTCGGCCAATGTTTTCTCTGCGATCACATTGAAGCTGCCATAACTGGAGCGATCGGCGGGTATCTCGGTGCGCTGCACCCATTGCCCATTGGCGAAGTCGTAGAAGTTGTCGCCGGCAGCGACGCTGCGGTCCATGCCGTCGGCATCAAAGCCAAAGCTACCCAGCTGCGGTTTGGCAGCACTGCTGGCGGGTGCGGGTGTCGCGCTGGTATCAGTGGCGGGCGCGCTGGCGTCCTTTGCGCAGCCGCTGAGGGCAAGTGCGGTGCCGATTGCCAGTACCAGGAAGGAACGTTGCAAAGCCATGACGTTATCCGGAGGATGTGTATGACAAGTCTAGACCTCGAACCCCGTTCACAAAGATATTGATTCTGGCACTTGACGGATGTGCACAAGTGCGGGGAATGCGAGAAAATTGGTCACGCACTCTTCACGCCGACGGTGATTGTGCTGCATGCTTGAGCGAACGCGCTGCACGTGGTGTCTGGGGAGACATTGGCAGGGTGGAGTATGTGGTGTTCGCATGCGACCGTTGCAGGTCCCCACCTGCCGGTTCCTAGTTGTAGTGATGCCAGGACCAACATACGCAATGCCAGCTTTCCGCCTACTGATACGTTGGACTCACCGGTGACCCGGACGCCGGCTCATCCATTGCGGGTCATGATCATTGCCGGCGTGGCGGTGGGTTTGCTGTTGGCAGGTGGCATGATCAGCATGTTGTGGAACGACCGCAACAGCAGGCTTGAAGCCGCGCAGCGGCAATCGGCCGCGCTGGCCAGCGGCAGCAGCCGCTTGCTGCGCGCGCAGCTGGTCACATGGGAACGCGCGTTGCGCGGCACCGCCAGCGATACCCGGGAGTTCTATCGACAGGTGCCTGACCAGGCGCCTGCCTTGTTTGAGGCCAGCGTGCGTGGCGTGCTGGAGCGCAACCAGGACCTTGCGTCCATCACCTTGGTGGATGACCGTGGCGTGCCGCTGTCGGCAGGGGGGGGCGACCTCACCTTGCAGAGCTGGGTGGTTCCGGAAAACCGCCTGCTCAACGGTGGGCTCTACCTTGGTGCCCTCGAGCAGACAGCCGACAAACATTGGGTGCTGCGTGCAGCCCTGCAGGTGCAGCCGGGCCAGTGGCTGTTGACACGGGTGCGGCTGGGGGCGTTCCAGGAGGTCGTCAGTGGCCTGGATCTGGGCCGCGATGGCACTGCGTCCATTGGCAACCGCTACGGGCAGTTGCTGGCCCATAGCCGTGAACCGGAACGTCTGGTTGGCAATCCCTTGACGCGGCCGATGCGGGTTCTGCCGCCGTCGCCGATGGTGATGAAACGCGGTGTGGTGACCAGTCCTTATGACGGTGAGCGCCGCATCGCGGCGGTCAGCGTTCCAACAGATTTCCCGTTGAGCCTGTACGCCTCACTGTCCTACCGCGAGGTGATGGCGGGCTGGTATCTGCTGCTGTATGCCTCCATCGGCATCTATCTGCTGTATCTGACCGGTTTTGCCTATTTGATATATAGGGTTGACCGCAGTACCCGACACCAGCAGCAGCTCAGCGAAGAGCTGCAGGCCGGCAATGCCGAACTGGCATTGGCCCACGAAGTCGGCAAGGTGGGTACCTGGTCCATCCATGGCGAACGACCGATCGTGTATTGGTCGGCGCTGACCCAACAAATGCTGAGCCTGCCGGGGCGCAGCACTTCGCTGGAAGGATTTTTGACGCGGGTGCACGAGGAGGATCGCGCCTGGCTCAACGACATGCTGGTGCGCGCCTTGGCCGGCAAGGGCGCCTTGAACGCGATGTTCCGTTTGCGCAGCGGCGATGGTTTCCTGCGCTGGCTGTCCGCGCGCGGTGAGCTGGTCGATGATGCCGGTGACAGCAAGCGTCTGGCTGGCGCGGTGGTGGACATCAGCGAACGGGTCAACACCGAAGCGCGTGCGCAGGAGGCGCAGCGCCAGTTCCGGTTGGTGTTCGATCGCAACCCGGCGCCGTTCTGGATCTTCGACCTGATCACCCTGCGCTTCCTGGAAGTGAACCAGGCCGCGATTGATCAATACGGCTATAGCCGCGAAGAGTTCCTGGCGATGTCCATCCTCGACATCCGTCCGGCAGCGGAATGGGATGAGATCCGCCAGACCGCCGGCCGTGCCTTGAGTGGTGATCTGCTGGGGCTGCAGGTCAGCACCCACCTGCGCAAGGATGGCAGCGCATTCCATGTGCAGGCGCATTTCGCCAAGCTGGAATTTGCCGGCCGCAACGCCTGCCTGGCGCTGGCTGAAGACGTGAGCCAGCGGCTGCGTTACGAGAACGAGCTGGCTTACCGCGCCAGTCACCATGCCGGCACCGGCCTGCTGACCGTGCGTGCACTGTCCGAGCGCCTGGATGCCGGCAGCCTTGGCTACACCATTGCCCACGTGCAGCTGCGTGGCCTGCAGATGATCACCGACACCCTCGGCCGTGACGCCGGTGAGGAGGCACTGCGTGCGGTGTCGGTGCGGCTGGGCGGGCTGGCCGCCCGCCATGGCCTGCTGGCGCACCAGCCGGCGGAAGACTTCGTGCTCGCGATCGAAGGCGAGGGCGATCCGCAGATGGCGCTCAATGCCTTGCTGGCAGCGGTGGCGGAACCCATCCGCGGGCGTGATACCTATCACCAGCTGGAAGCCCGCATCGGCGTTGCCAGCTGCCCGTTGGATGGCGAGCTGGCAGAGCAGGTGCTGGGCCGTGCGGCACAGGCTGCGCATGCCGCACGCGAGACCGGTGTTGTCCTGCTGCACTTCAACGCGGGTATGGCGGCGCATTACACCGAGCGGCTGCAGCTGGCCGGGCGCATCCACATGGCCATTGATCGCGGTGAGTTCGTGCTGTACTTCCAGCCCATCATGGACGCGTCCGAAGGTAGTCCGGTTGCGTTGGAAGCACTGCTGCGCTGGCCGCAGGCCGATGGCAGTTTCATCGCGCCGGTCGATTTCATCCAGCTGTGCGAGGACACCGGCCTGATCATCGCGCTCGGTCGCTGGGTGATCCACGCCGCCGCGCGCGCGCAGAAACAGTTGTCTGCCGCCGGTTGGCAGCACCTGCCGATCGCGGTGAACGTCTCTGCGGTGCAGCTGTTCAACAGCGACCTGGTCGGCGAGTTCAGCCGTGCCATGCAGGACCACGGCCTGGCCCGCGGTGCGCTGCAGATGGAGCTCACCGAGAGCGTGCTGATGCGCAATCCGACCCAGGCGCTGCAGACCCTGGGCCACCTGCATGCCAATGGCGTGGGCGTGGCGCTGGATGATTTCGGTACTGGCTTCTCCAGCATGTCCTACCTGCAGCATCTACCGCTGGATTCGCTGAAGATCGACCGCGGTTTTGTCAGCGATGTCGAAACAAACCCACGCAACGCTGCCATCTGTCGCGCGCTGCTGTCGCTGGGCCACAGCATGGGCTTGTCGGTGATCGCCGAAGGCGTGGAGACCGAGGGCCAGCGGCGCTGGCTGGCCGCGCATGGCTGCGACCAGGTGCAAGGCTACCTGCTGGGCCGGCCGATGCCGCTGGAGCAGGTGCTGGCGATGCTGGAAGGCAGCCACTCAAGCTGAGCGGTCGGCGTCCTTGCCCAGGCATTCGACCAGGTAGTCGATGAAGCTGCGCACCTTGGGGGCCAGGTGGCTGCGGCTGGTGTAGACCGCATAGATGCCGATCGGGGGTACTTCCCACTGCGGCAGTACCGGCATGAGGCGGCCGTCGGCAAGTGCCTGGTCGATGATGAAGTCGGGTTGGGCGATGATGCCCATGCCGGCGATGGCAGCTTCGCGAAGCACCTCGCCATTGTTGGCGCGCAGGTGCGGTTGTACGGGGATGCTGACTTCACCCTCTGGTCCCAGCAGCTGCAGCGCCTCGCCGGCGGCGGAGTAGGTGTAGGCCAGGCATTCGTGCGTGGCCAGATCCTGCGGGGTGCTAGGTGTGCCGCGTCGGGCCAGGTAAGAGGGCGCCGCGCATAGGCGGATGTGGACTTGCCCCAGGTGCCGGGCAATCAGGTTCGGGGCCGGCTGGCGGATGATGCGGATGGCCAGGTCATAGCCTTCCTCGACCATGTCGACCAGGCGGTCGGACAACTGCAGGTCGAGCTCCACCTGTGGATAGCGCGCGCTGTAGGCCGGCAGCAATGCACCGAGCCGGGCGATGCCGTAGCTGACCGGCGCATTGATACGCAGCCGTCCGGACGGCTGCAGCGCCTGCGCGCCGACCGAGGCCTCCAGCTCGTCGAACTCGGCCAGCAGCTGCACGCAGCGCTGGTAGTAGGCGGCACCGGTGCTGGTTGGGCTGACCCTGCGCGTGGTGCGGTTGAGCAGGCGGGTGGACAGGCGCTTTTCCAGCGCGGCAATCTGACGGGTGACAGCAGCGGTGGAGATGTCCAAGGCATCAGCGGCGGCGCTGAAGCCATTGCGCTCAACCACTGCGACAAACACCCGCATGGCATCGATGGTGTCCATTGTTTCCGTTTCCGCAATAAAACGTTGCTGGTGAGATTATTTGTTGCCGGAGATCCAGGCAATAACCTGCACGCACCAAATCCTTCAGGGAGCCCACGATGCGCAGTTCACTGCCTTCCCTCTACATCTCGCATGGTTCACCGATGACCGCCCTGGAGCCGGGGTTGGTGGGGCCGCGTCTGGCTGAGCTGGCTGCCGGGATGCAGCGGCCGCGCGCCATCGTCATGGCCTCGGCGCATTGGCTGGGGCATGCGCCGCAGGTATCGGCAGCGGCCGAGCCGGAGACCATCCATGATTTTGGTGGCTTCCCAGAGCCGCTCTACCAACTGCAATACCCGGCGCCGGGGGCACCGGCGCTGGCCCGTGAGGTGGCCCAGCGGCTGGCCGATGCCGGGCTGCAGCCGGGCATCGACCCGCAGCGCGGGCTCGATCATGGCGCCTGGGTACCGCTGCGTTACCTGTATCCGGAGGCCGACATCCCGGTGCTGCAGGTGTCTATCCAACCCCGGCTCGGCCCGAAGCACCAGTTCGCGCTGGGCCGTGCACTGGCGCCGTTGCGTGAGCAGGGCGTATTGCTGATCGGCTCGGGCAGCATCACCCACAACCTGCACGACTGGCGCAACTACCAGGACGGCAAGGAAGCGCCGTATGTGCGGCCGTTCATTCACTGGGTGGAGCAGAAGCTGGCGGCCAACGACGTGCAGGCCATGTTCGACTACCGCCAGCAGGCACCATTCGCGGCCCAGGCGCATCCCACCGACGAGCATCTGTTGCCGCTGTACTTCGCGATGGGTGCAGCCGGCAGCGACCAGCTTGGCGCACGGCGGATCGACGCCGGCATCGACATGGGATTCCTGGCGATGGACATCTACCGCTTCGATGGCGAGGCGCAATGAGTTTGGCAGGTGGGCGCTTGGCGTGAAGCGGGGCACGCCAAGCCCACTCGCCCTGGCGTGATGCGATTGCGAGCGATCATCGAGCACATCGACGACAGCATCGCCTGATTGCTGTGGTAATTTCCCGGTATTCATCCGCCACTGCCAGTGTCGGCAGCCTGCTGTCGTGGTAGTGAATCCGTGGAACGGGCATGCACACGATTGAAGTAGTCCTGGCGATGCTGGTGGCGGTTGTCGCCAGTGGCTATCTGGTAAGAATCCTCCCCTTCTCATTGCCGTTGCCCTTGGTGCAGATCGGCTTGGGTGCCTTGATCGCGGGCGTGTTCAATCGCGGCCACGCGCTTGAGCCGGACATGTTCTTCCTGCTGTTCCTGCCGCCGCTGCTGTTCCTGGATGGGTGGCGCATTCCCAAACAGGGCCTGTTCCGCGACAAGGGCGCGATCCTGGAGCTGGCGTTCGGGTTGGTGGTGTTCACCGTGCTCGGTGCCGGCCTGCTGATCCACTGGATGATTCCATCGATGCCGCTGGCGGTGGCGTTCGCACTGGCGGCGATCATCTCACCGACCGATCCGGTGGCAGTCAGTGCGATTGCGTCACGCGTGCCCATTCCCAAGCGGCTGATGCACATCCTGGAAGGCGAGTCGCTGTTGAACGACGCCTCCGGCCTGGTCTGCTTCCGCTTCGCGGTGGCGGCGGTGATGACCGGTTCGTTCTCGCTGGCCGAGGCATCGCTGACCTTCCTGTGGGTGGCCTTCGCCGGCCTGGCGATCGGCGTGGCGGTGACCTGGAGCGTGTCCACCTTCCAGCGCTGGTTGTGGCGCAGTTTCGGTGAGGAGCCGGGCGCGGCGCTGCTGGTCAACCTGCTGATTCCGTTTGCTGCCTACCTGTTGGCAGAAGAACTGCACGCATCGGGCATCCTCGCCGCGGTCGCCGCGGGCGTGACGATGAGCTATGTGGAGCTGACCGGTCGCATCAGCGGCAGCATGCGCGTGCAGCGCAACGCGGTGTGGAACATGGTGCAGTTCAGCTTCAACGGCATCATCTTCGTGCTGCTGGGCGAGCAGCTGCCGGGCATTGTCGAGCGTGCGATCGAGACCATGTCGGTGACTGGCCATCACAGCGCGTGGTGGCTGCTGGTCTATGTGCTGGCGATCAATGCCGTGCTGGTGGTGCTGCGACTGGTCTGGGTATGGCTGTCGCTGCGCTGGAACCTGCTGCGGGCGCGGATGCGTGGCGAGAAAGAAACCACCAGTACCTCGTGGCGGGTGGTGCTGGCGATGTCGGTGGCCGGCGTGCGCGGCGCGATCACCTTGGCCGGCGTGTTGACCCTGCCGCTGATGATCCCCGGTGGTGAGCCGTTCCCTGCGCGTGACCTGGTGATTTTCCTGGCGGCGGCGGTGATCCTGGTATCGCTGGTCGGCGCCAGCCTGATGCTGCCACGCCTGCTGAAGGGCCTGGAGCTGCCCAAGGACGATGACAGCCGGCGCGAGGAAGACCTGGCCCGCAGGGCCTCGTCCAAGGCCGCGTTGGCGGCAGTGGAGAAGGCACGGCAGGCCTTGGTCGAAGGTCAGTCCACCAGTTCCGTGCAGTTGCTCAACGACGCTGCGGCGCGGGTGAGCCTGCTGTACCAGCGCAATCTGGAGAAGGGGCAGGGCCCGGACGAAGACCCGGAGAAAGTGCGGCGCATGGAACAGGCCTATCGCAGCCTGCGTAGCGCCGGCTTGAATGCCGAGCGCGAGGAGTTGTTCAGGCTGACCCGGCGCGGGCAGGTATCGGATGAAATCGCGCGCAAGCTGATCCGCAATCTGGATCTGCTGGAGACCCGGCAGAGGGATTGAGGGTGGTTGTTGGCTTCATTGGCTAGAAGCTTCCCCTCACCCCAACCCCTCTCCCGTGAACGGGAGAGGGGCTAAAGCACTAGCAGCCTACGCATATCTGGCCCCTCTCCCGCCTGCGGGAGAGGGGTTGGGGTGAGGGCAGGCTCTTAGGGCTTTTAAGCGTTCTTCAACTCAAGAAAATACGGCTCAACCGTACCCTTGATCTTCAGCGTCATCGGGTTGCCGCGGCGGTCGCGGGCCTTGCCGGCCTGGACGCGGATCCAGCCTTCCTGCACGGAATACTCTTCCACGTCATCACGCTCGATGCCGTTGAAACGCACGCCGACGCCGCGCTGCAGTGCTTCGGCATTGTGGAACGGGCTCTGCGGATTGACCGCCAGATGATCGGGAGGGGTATCGCTCATATCAATGCTTCAGTGAAGGCCACCGTGGCCCTCTTCGGGGCGCAAGGATAACCGCTGTGGCGTGCCAAGGCTTTCGCTGGCACGCCGCTGGCGGCAGAATGCGCGCCAATCATGTAGTGGAAACAGCCCCATGCCCGACAACAGCGCCGATTACGAAGACTCTGACGAACTGCAACCGGATTTCGACGAAGACGACCATCCAGCGCGGGTCTGGAACCTGCTGTGGCTGATCAATCCGGGTGATGAAGACGCGGCGCTGCAGCAGTTCGATGCTTGGCGCGAAGCGCGCGCGGGTAACGAGGAAGACGCCACTGATGAGCAATGGCTGTGGGACCTGAAGGATGCCATCGACTGGCGTTCAGGCTTCTACGTGGACTGGAAGGACACCGATTCCTTCGTCGCGGCACTGGACGAAATGGCCGCGCGCTGGAATCTGAACATCGCCTGGGGTGGTGACTTCGACGACGAAGACTTCACCGACGACCTCGACGTACCGATGCTGATGACCACCGCCCATGACCGCCTGCGCGAGCACGGCTACACGGTGTGGAACTGGAACACCGGTGGCGATGCCTATGCCGGTTGGGTGGCACTGAGCCGCGACGATGAAGCGATGCTGGCGCTGTGCTCGTTGCTGGGTGTCGAAGTGCGCCCGGGCAGCGACCCGTTCTAAGTCCGCAGCAACGGTAGCGCCGAGCCATGCTCGGCTGGGGCTTTACAAGCAGTCTTGTAGGAGCGGCGTAAGCC
>NZ_JASCOR010000154.1 GCF_029959445.1 Stenotrophomonas sp. PS02298
GCTATCTTTGTAGGAGCGGCGTAAGCCGCGAAGCACGCATACGATCCGATCGAGACCTGCCAGCAACACCGGCTTCGCGGCTTACGCCGCTCCCACACCCGATGAACAAGCTTGCTCGGTTAGAGCACCAGCTTCGCGGCTTACGCCGCTCCCACAGGACGAAAAAAACCGGCTGCGGATCAGGCAGCCGGGCTTGTATTTGTTCTTGCCGTCGATCAGTGGGTTGCGCTGATTGTCGTGATCGCGCCCAGGCCCGGCGACTCAAGCAACTCGCCCGGGCCGCTGCGCAGCCACTGCACCATCTCGCGCGGTCGCAATGGTCGCGAGAACAGATAGCCCTGCAGTTCGTCGCAGCCCTGCCGGATCAGCATCGTTGCTTCGGCAGGGGTTTCCACGCCCTCCGCCACCACCAGCATGCCCAGCGCGTGGCCCAGATGCACGATGGCCTGGGTAACCTCGGCGGTACCGACATCGTGCAACATGCCCTGCACGAAGCTGCGGTCGATCTTCAGCCGCTGCACCGGGAATCGATTCAGATAATGCAGGTTGGAGAAACCGGTACCGAAGTCATCCACCGCAAGTGGAATGCCATGCTGTTCAAATACATCAAAGCACTGGCGCAGGGCATCGGTATCACGGATCAGCGCCGACTCGGTCAGCTCCAGCTCCAGCCGCTGTGGCGGCCAGCCGTACTGTTGGCAGATGCTGACAACACGCTCTGCAAAGCCGCGATCACGCAACTGCAAGGCCGAGACGTTGACCGCGATGCGCTCGAACTTCAACCCGGCCTGCTGCCAGACCACGGCCTGCCGGCAGACTTCCTGCAGCACCCAGTCGCCGATATGGATGATCTCGCCACATTTCTCGGCGATCGGGATGAACTCGGCGGGACTGCATGAGCCGATCCTGCCACTGTTCCAGCGCAGCAACGCTTCGATCGAAGGGGTGGCATCGCCATTGGCATGTACCAAGGGCTGGTAGACCAGACTGAACTCGTCGCGTTCGACCGCACCATGCAACGCATGTTCGATCTCGACCCGGCGCTGGGTGCGTGCCAGCGCATCCTGGCTGTAGTACTGGTAGGTATTGCGACCGGCCTCCTTGGCCGCATGCATGGCCGCATCGGCCGCACGCAGCAGACTGTCGAAGTCGTTACGCCCCTCGTCCAGCAACGCGATCCCCACACTGGCGCCAACCTTCAAGGTGACATCCTCGCGGTAGAGCGGTTCGGCCAGCGAGGCAATCAACTTGCGCGCCACATGCCCGGCGTCTTCCGGCTCCACCAGGTTGCGCAGGATCACGATGAACTCATCGCCGTTGAAGCGTGCGAACAGGTCAGCATTGCGCAGGTTCTGGTGCAGGCGCGCAGCCGCTGCCTTCAGCAACATGTCGCCGGTGGCGTGCCCGAAGGTGTCGTTGATGCTCTTGAAGCCGTCCAGGTCGATGAACAGCATCGCCAGGATTGCACCGCGTTCGCGCGCCTCGATGATCGCTTCCGAGCCCTGCTCGCGCAGCAGCATGCGATTGGGCAGGCCGGTCAGCAGGTCGTAGTGGGCCAGCAGTTCCAGCCGCTCATCGGCCTCGCGCTCGCGGGTGATATCACGGAACAGCACCACGAAGCGCTCGGGCAAGCCATCACGCTGGTCCAGTTCGATCAGCACCTGCACCCACACCCGCTGCCCGGACGGGCGATAGAAGCACAGATCAAGCTGTTCCGGCAGCCCGCCTTCGGCGATGCGCAGCAACGCCGACTCAAAGTTGTCGCGCGAGTCCGGGATGTACAGGTCCAATGCCTGGTCCAGGGTCACCGGCGCCTTGCGCAGGCCATGGATGCGGTAGCACTCCTCGGTCCATTGCATGGCACGGGTACTGACCTCGATCTCACAGCCGCCAATACGGCCCAGCGCGGACACCCGGTTCAGCAATTCGGTGCGCCAGCGGATCAAGGCATCGGTACGGCGCTGATTGCTGATGTTCTGCACTTGCCCCAACACCCGGTGCAGGCCACCAGCGGCGTCGTAATCAAGCTCCACCCAGATGCGCAGCTGCTGCTGGGTCACCGGATCGCGGCCCCAGGTGATATCGAAACTGCCACCTTTGGCCTCATCCAACAGACGCCGCCAGCTGCAGAAAAGATGCGTGCGTGCGTCACTGTTCAGATTACGCAACCACTGCCGTCCGGTCGGTAGCGCGGCATTGCTCCAGCCAATGGCGGCGGCAAATTCCTCGGACCATTGCACGCGCTTGCGCTGCGGCTCCCATACCCAACTGCCCATGCCAGCCACGCGCTGAGCGCGACGCAGCAGGGCCTGCTGCGAACGCAGCTCGTCCTCCAGTGACTTCTGTTGCTGGATGTCGGTATAGGTGCCGACCATCCGCAACGGCTGACCATCACCAGCGCGGGTGACTACCTGCCCGCGGTCCAGCACCCAACGCCAGCTACCGTCGGCCTGACGCAGCCGAAACTGGCAGGCGAAGGGTACCTGCGGGTCATGCAGGTGCGCAGCAATGGCTTGACGCAGCAGTAACTGGTCTTCCGGGTGTGCTTCATCCAGCAGGCCGATGCCCGGTTGCGCCGCATTGGCAGCATGCTCCGGGCTGGCGCGGGTAACCGCATCGCTGACGATATCCCAGTCCCACAGGCTATGACCTGCCGACTCCATTGCCATCGCCCAACGGGCGTTGCGCGCCTCGGTATCACTGGCCACGGAATACAGATAGCCCAATGGGGTCGCAGACGGTGACTGGACCACACTGAGCCAGCCGTCCAGCCGCTGGCCGGCCCCCGGCAGCGGGCAGGCCACTGCCTCGTGCGGGTCCAATCGCTGGCGGAGCCCCGCAAGCTGCGAGCAATAACGTGACAGGCGTTCGGGCAGGCCCAGCTCCCTGGCCATGCCATTGGCGGCCAATGGTTGCCCGTCCGTGTCCAGCAGCACGACGGCCGCATTCAACGGGTGACGAAGCAGGCTAGCTATGACGCCGCGATCCACGCGATCTATCTCCATGCCCGACAAACCGGGTACCCATTCGATAACGGCACCAACCCGGCAGAATTGAGCACTTCGTCGTGCGCTCTGTGCACAAGCCGTTAAACTGGGGCGACGCTTGTCCAAACCCCCTCTCACCATGCAAGCCGAACCGGCCTCTTCCGCTCCACCCGTGCCCGTCGCACTCCTGCGGCGGCGTGCAAGCATGCTTTGGTTGCTTGCTGTGGCCGTTTTTTTGACGGCCGGCGTGGTTGCATTGCTGGCGACGGACACGAATTCATCCGACTGGCGAACCCAAAGTGTGACAGCCATCGCAGTGGCAATTTGTGCGACGCTCGTCCTGCTCTGGCGCCAGCTCTGGTCATGCAAACCCGCTGCGCACTTGCAGCGTCAGCTGCCTGCCGAGTTCGAACAGCTGGGAGCGCTACTGCATGACGGCGTAGTGATCGCCGATGGCGATACCGTTTTTTATGCCAATCCAGCCGCACGCGGCATTCTGGGCATGGGCGCCGGTCGCAGCGATGGCGCCATCCAGTCGCTGACCAACCTCGGCAGCCATGGCCCGCGTTCAAGCAAGAGCGAACTCGCCGTGCAGCTGTCACGCATGGGCGGTGAGCCTTTTCATGCCACGGTGATCACCCAGCAGCTGCACCATGATGGCAAAGCCTGCCAACTCTTTGTCATCCGCGATTTGAGTGAGCTGGAACATGGCCGGGTTGCCTTGGCCACCAGCAACGCTGAGCTGCAGGCCATGGCGGGCCGCTTGTTTTCGTTGCAGGAAGATGAGCGCCGCTCCATCTCACGCGATCTGCATGACGACATCGGCCAGGCCATCACCGCGATGAAGCTGGCCGCCTGCGCCGCACGCGATGAAGAAAACAAACCGCGTCGCCAGGACGATATCGACCAGATCATCGAGTTGGCGGATAGCACGGTGATCAAGCTACGCAACCTGTCGATGCTGTTGCGGCCACCGCAACTTGATGCACTGGGCCTTGAAGCTGCGCTGCGTTGGCAGGCTGGCCTGCTGTTCCGCTCCACCGACGTTGAGCTGCTGCTGCATGTGGACGCGCTGCCGCGCCGGCCCAGCAACGAAGTTGAACAGGCCTGTTTCCGTATTGCCCAGGAAAGCCTGACCAACGCACTGCGCCACGCCAGCGCCAGCCAGGTATCGCTGTCGCTGCGCAGCAACAACAATGGCGACCTGCACCTGCAGGTCGTGGACGATGGCGAAGGCTTTGACCCCGCCGGCCCGCGCGGCCTTGGCATGATCGTTATGCGCGAACGCGCGCAGAGTGCCGGCGGCAGCCTGCATATCGAGACCGCGCCGGGTGCAGGCACCCGTATTGATCTGCGTTTACCCTACGCAATGGACGCACTGTGACCCCCCAAGGACCTCGCCCGATGTGGAACAACAGCCCTCCTTCGCTCGGTGACCGCAATGACGCGCGCCCTGCACGGCTGGGTGCGGGCAATCCCGAGCTGGCCACCTTGGTGGACGCCGCCAACCGCACCGGCACGTCGTTGATGCTGCTACACCTGGACATCGACCACTTCGCCTCTGTCAACGAGAACATGAGTGCCGAGGTAGGCGACCAGGCTCTGATCCTTATTGCCGAGCGCCTGCGCGGCTTTCTGGGTGACCGCGGCAAGCTGTGGCGGCACGGCAGCGACGAATTCCTGATCGCGGTACCGCGCAGCAGCCAGACACCGGCGCCGGAGGTCTTCGCCGAGCAGGTTCGCCAGCAGATCGAGCTGCCATTGTCGGTGCTGCCCTACACCCTGTTCCTGACCGCCAAGATCGGGGTTGGCCTCTGCCCCGAGCATTCCAATACCGCGACCGGCGTGCTCGATCTGGCCGAAGATGCCCTGCACCAGGCCGGTCGCGAAGGCGGCAACGCGGTGCACGTGCACGTGTTGCACAAGCCCAGCAGTGCGCACAGCGAGAGCATCATCTCGCGGCAGCTGGTTGACGCCATCGACAACGGTGAGCTGCGGCTGCGCTACCAACCGCTGGTCAGCGCCCGTGATGGCCACGTCATGGGCATGGAGGCACTGCTGCGCTGGCAATCCCCAACCCTGGGCATGCTGGTGCCCGAACGCTTCATGCGTACCGCCGAGCGATTGGGCATCATCGTGCAGATCGGCGCCTGGGTACTGGAAACGACTCTGCGCCAAGCCAAGGTCTGGCGCGACCAGGGCTTCGATGATTTCAACGTGGCGGTCAATGTCTCTACGCTGCAGCTGCTGCGCCCGAACTTCTTCACCGAAGTGATGGCGATGCTGCAGTCCATCGGTGTGCCGGCGCGCATGCTGACCCTGGAAATCAACGAAAGTGCGTTGACCAACAACGTCAACTTCGTCCACGAGACCCTGGCCAACCTGCGCAACGAAGGTATCAGCCTGTGCCTGGACAACTTCGGTACCGGTGATTCAAGCCTGAGCGCATTGGTCCGCTATCCGGTGGACAAGCTCAAGATCGACCGCAGTTTCATCAAGAGCGCACCTGCGGCAAACCGCGAGGCCGCGATCAGCCGCGCCATCATTGCCATGGGCCACCAGTTGGGCATGACGGTGATCGCCAACGGCGTGGAGTCGCAGGCCCAGCTTGGCTTCCTGCGCCGCAATGACTGCGATGTATTCCAGGGCTATCTGTTTGGCGAGCCGATGTCGGCCGACGCCGCCGGCATGACCTTGCGGCGCCGCTACCTGCGGCCGGAGGCATTCGCCGAAACCCGTCCTGACCGCACGCTGCTGCTGCTGGACGACGAAGAAAACGTACTGCGCTCGCTGGTGCGCCTGTTCCGCCGCGATGGTTACCGGATCCTCGCCGCCGGCAATGTGCGTGACGCCTTCGATCTGCTGGCGATCAATGACGTGCAGGTAATCCTGTCCGACCAGCGCATGAGCGACATGAGCGGCACCGAGTTCCTTGGCCGGGTAAAGATGTTGTATCCGGACACGATCCGCCTGGTGCTCTCAGGCTATACCGACCTGAACACCGTCACCGACGCGATCAACCGCGGTGCGATCTACCGTTTCCTGACCAAACCATGGAATGACGACGAGCTGCGCGAACACATCCGCCAAGCCTTCCGCACCCATGATGAAAAGCAGGGTGTGGGGGCGGCGTAGGTTCCAGCCAGTCCTTTCCCCGTTTTTTTTGTGGGAGCGGAATAAGCCCCGAAGCTACTGACAACCCAGACCCACATGCATCCGGCGCAATTGCAGGATGCATCGATGAAAGGCCGCCTGCAGGACATCGGTGATTGCAGGTATTGCAATGACCGAAACGCCGCCAGCTTCGCGGCTGACGCCCCTCCCACAATCCTGCAACCCCACAATCCTGCAGCCGCGCCCGTCGATTACTTCGGCTGGCGGATCGGCAGCACGACGCGGAAGCAGGAGCCCTCGCCTACCGTGCTGTCCAGGTCGATGCGGCCATGATGCTTGTTGATGATGCCGTAGGAGATCGACAGGCCAAGCCCGGTACCGCTGCCGACCGGCTTGGTGGTGAAGAACGGGTCGAAGATGCGCTGCCGCAATTCCGGCGAAATACCCGCGCCGTCATCCTTGAACTCAACCCACACTTCATCGCCATTGACGCCGGTGCTGACCACGATGTTGCCGCGATCGGCAATCGCATGGCCGGCGTTGAGCAGCAGGTTCATATAGACCTGGTTGAGCTCCGATGGCAGGCATTCGATCATCGGCAGTTCGCCGTAGCGACGTTCCAGCGTGACCTTGTACTTGAGCTCGTTCCAGATGATGTTGATGGTCGATTCGAGGCCGGCATGCAGGTCGACCAGCTTCCACGACTCGTCGCGGCCGGAATACGAGAAATCCTTGAGATCGCGCACGATGCGGGTCACCCGCTCGATGCCTTCGCGTGATTCAGCCATCAGCTGCGGCAGGTCGCGACTGATGAAATCGATGTCCAGACGGTCGCGGATATCATCGATTTCCGGGATCAAGGCCTTCGGATCGGGTGCGCGCAACGCACGCTCATAGGCCTCGATCACCGTAAACAGGCTGCGCAGATATTCCTGCAGGCTGCCCAGGTTGGAGTGGACGTAGCCGATCGGATTGTTGATCTCGTGGGCGACGCCGGCGGCAAGCTGGCCAATGGAGGCCATCTTCTCCGACTGCAGCAGTTTTTCCTGGGTGCCGTTCAAGCGAAGATAGGCTTGGCGCAGCTCGGCATGGCGTTGCTGCAACTCGCGCTCGTAGTCTTCCGGGCCGTCGATGTGCTGGAACAGCGCCAGGAATGCTTCGCCGGCCTCATCACTGTGATGGTGCAGATGCAGGGTGATGACCCGGTCGCCAACCGGCAGGCTGCCGACCCAGCTTCCCGAAGCACGGGCCTGCGACAGCGCGAACGGCGGCAACAAAGCCTCGAGCTGATGACCAAGACCGACACTGCCAGGGCCATCCACGCCAAACAATTCGCGCACCAGGCCGTTGGCGATGCTGACTTCGAATTTTCCGCTGAAAACCAGCATCCCGTGCTGGACACGCTCGCCGAGGGCTCGCAATGTGGCCGCCGAGGGGATTGGCATGAGGGTACTGCTATCGATCTGGGTCACGGCGGCCGGTACAAGCTCAGGAACAGGCCGCCACTATAGCCGGATGCGCGAATTCGATCGCGGCGCGTACGCCGCATCTGCCATCGGTCAGGCTACCGCCAGCGGCCGCCGCGCATGTACGGTCTGGGCCTGGCCCTTGGCATCGTAAGAGGGTGCGCTCTCGCTGCGGCCGAGTTGACGGAGCGCCCAGTTGACCTCGCGGCGGCGGCGAGCCAGCAACATGCCGTTGGCATGGTTGCGCTCTGCCAGCTCCTTGAGCTTGTCAGCTTCATGCAGCGGGGGCTGCCGCTCCAGCTCGCGCAGGGCTTCCAGTTTGTTGCCCGTGGCGGCAACCAGGGCCGGCACATCGTGCTCGGCCAAGGCGCGCTGTTCGCGGTCCAGCGCTTCGCTCAGGCGCTGCAACGGGTCGCCCATGGACAGGTTCATCCCTGCAGCTGCTGGTCCAGACCCAGCATGCGCGTGGCAATGGCGTCGGGGTTGATCTTGTAGCTGCCGTTTTCCAACGCCTCGCGCACAGCCTGTACGCGGGCCTGGTCGATGGCAGGGGCAGCGCTCAGCTCGCGCTGAACGGCCTGCAGCTGGGTAGCCTCGCCGGTCAGGCGCACGCTGTCGGCAGCCTCAACGGGCTTGGGCTTGGCATCGCCTGCGGCGGCCACCTTGGTGTTGATGGCTACGCTGCGCAACTGCGCTGCGGCCTGAATACCACCGTCGATTTTCTGGCTCATGTGATGGAGTCCTGATTCGGTTCAAAAACGATAACGGCAACGCCGGGGGATTCTTTAGTGATTTATCGGCTGACCAGCACGTCACCGGCAGGGGTGGCAATACCCTGCATCACCCGGCGTGAAGACAGGTTCTCGACCGAGACCCGCTCACCCTCACCCGCATCCCCCAGTGCCTTGCCCGCCATCCGCACCTCCACCCCGCCCCGGCGCGATACGAGCGCAACGCTGTCGCCGCGACGGACGGTACGGGGCGCGACCAGATCGGTCGCCGACAGCAGGCTGCCTGCGCTCAATGCGCGCCGTGCAACCCGGCCCACGGCCGCTTCCGGCTTCAACAGCACCGCACCAGCCAAGCGTGCCGTATCGCGCTTGACGCTGCCTATATCGGCCGCTGCCAGGGTTTCTCCAGCAGCCACGCCGCGCGCCAGAACCAATACCTGTTGCTCACGCCGGACCTTGACCGGGACAAACAGACGCCAGCCGCCAGCCTGCGGGCAGGCCACCTCCACCGTCGTGTTGGCAGTAACACTGGCCTGCAACGGCTGCGCACATGCAGGCAGGCGCAGGTTCGCATCGAGGATGGCCTCCCCGCTCTCCCCGGCCGCCAAGGTGGCCAACGCAGCGGCCCGGATGGACTCCACCGGCTGGAACGCGGTAGCCCAGGCCAGTGACGGCAGCAACAGACATATAGGTAGGAGTAAGCGCATCGGCAGCGGCCACCCGGCTCTGTAATAGTTCAATGGATCCATCTGCAAGTGCCGTGCCAGTCCGGATGCAGACAGACACTCAAGTTGTCGCCACCTGCCGCCGATACAGCCCTCATGTCACAAGACCTGCTCAACCGAATAGACCAGCGCACCCGGCTGGCCGGCCACAACCGCCTTGCCCTGCTGCTGTTCCGCCTTGGCGGCCGTCAGCTTTTTGGCGTGAATGTATTCAAGGTGCAGGAAGTGCTGCGCCGCCCGGCGCTGTTCCAGGTGCCCGGGCTGCCGACCCAGTTCGCCGGCGTTGCTGATGTCCGTGGCCGTTCGGTGCCTGTATTGGACCTTGGTCTGGCCATTGGCCACCCGGAGCGTGAACCCGAGGCGGACACGTCGCCGGGCTACCTGGTGGTGACCGAGTTCAATCGCTCGGTGCAGGGTTTCCTGGTCAGCGGGGTTGAGCGCATCGTCAACATCGCGGTGGAAGATATCCACCCTCCACCGGAGTTGGGCGCAGAATCGACGTACTTGACCGCCGTTACCCGCTTCCAGGGTGAGTTGATCCAGGTCATCGACGTGGAAAGCGTGCTCGCGGACATCGCCCAGGTACGTAGCGAAGCGGTGCTCGACCCATCCATGGCGCTGCCCGACGACGCTCCGGCGATGCAGGTGCTGGTGGTTGATGATTCACGCGTGGCCCGCCAACAGATTCGCAGCGTACTGGACCAGCTGGGGGTGAGCGCCACCCTGCTTTCCGACGGCAAGCAGGCACTGGAACACCTATTGCAGATCCATGCCTCGGGCGAGAACCCAGCCGAGCGCTACGCCATGGTGATCTCCGATATCGAGATGCCGGCGATGGACGGCTACACGTTGACGACGGAAATCCGCCGCCATGCTGGGTTGGCTGGTCTATATGTGCTCCTGCACACCTCGTTGTCGGGCGTTTTCAACAACGCCATGGTGGAACGGGTCGGCGCCAATGCCTTCGTGGCCAAGTACAGCCCCCATGAGCTGGCTGATTTCGTCCTGCAGCGGCTGCGGCATGTAGCTGAGACCCAGTACGCGTATAGCTGAGCCTGACCGGCTCTAGTGCCGAGCCATGTTCGGCAATGGCTTTACCGGTAGAGCCCCTGCCGAGCATGGCTCGGCCCTACAGGGCTTTCTGGCACAGGGTTTGCAGCTTCCCC
>NZ_JASCOR010000155.1 GCF_029959445.1 Stenotrophomonas sp. PS02298
CACCCAGGCTCGCCTGTGGAATACCCGAAAACCCTGTGGGGGCCGCGGCGCCCCCCGCGAAGCCGGCAATGCTGCAATCATCGGCATGCCCGCAACCTGAAGGTCCACCGGCTTCGCGGCTTACGCCGCTCCCACAAGCGCTGATGGATTGCGGCTGACGCCCTTGCCGAGCATGGCTCGGCACTACGGCTTCGTTCGGCGGCGCTAGATCACCCGCAGGGTGATCGCCTTCAACACCGCGCGGGTGCGGTCGCGGGTGTCGAGCTTGTCGAGGATGGTCGACACGTAGTTCTTCACCGTGCCTTCGGCCAGGAACAGGCTGCCGGCGATCTCGCGGTTGCTGTAGCCACCGGCCATCAGCCGCAATACCGCGACTTCCTTCTGGCTGAACAACTCCTTCGGCGCGTCGTCGGCGTGGTAGCGATAGCGCTGCCGTACCGCATCGGTACTTACCGGCTGCAACAAGGTCTGCCCGGCGATGGCGCGGCCGATGGCGTCATGCAGGTCTTCCGGTGCTGCATCCTTCAGCAGGAAACCCTGCGCACCGGCTTCGGTGGCACGCAGCAGCAGGTCGCTTTCGTCGAAGGTGGTCAGGAACACGCACGGCGTTTGATCGCCGCGCTCGCGCAGGGCTTTCAAGGCCTGGATGCCGTCCATGCCCGGCATGCGGATGTCCGACAGGATCAGCTGCACCGGCTGCTGCGCGATCTGCTCGAGCAGGGCGTCACCGCTGTCCGCCTCGAACACGATGGTGATGCCGAGCTGCTGCAACAGGGCGCGCAGGCCGGCGCGGATCAGGGCCTGGTCATCGACCAAGGCAATGCGGGGGGAGTCGTTCATGCCGGCAATTCCACACGAATCTGCAGGGCACCGGAAGCAGCACGTTGCAGCTGCAGGCTGCCGCCTTGTTCGTCCACGCGTTCGCGCATGCCGGTCAGGCCATTGCCAGGGCGTGGTTCGCCGCGCAACTGGCCATCGTCTTCCATCGCCAGCAGCAAGCGTCCGTCGCGGCGTTGCAGGGCAACCTGCAGCACCTTGGCATCGCTGTGGCGGGCGCTGTTGGTGAGCGCCTCCTGCACGCAGCGCAGCAGGGTCTCGGCCTTGGCGGTATCGCTGACCTGCACGTCGTCATCCAACTGCAGCTGCAGGCGCGGTCGCGGCAAGGGTGCGGCCAGTGCGTGCAGCGCGGTGTCCATGTCGAGTTGGCCGCTGTCGCGCAGGCAATGCACCACGGCGCGGATATCGCCCAGCAGCTCGGCGGACAGCTGTTCGCACAAGGCCAGCTCAGGCGCGGCGTCCGTGCGGCCGGCAAGCGCGCGCAGGTGCAACCTCAGCGCCGTGAGCTTGTGCCCGGCCACATCGTGCAGTTCACGCGACAGCCGCAGCCGCTCCATGTCGCGCGATCTCTCGGCGAGCAGGGCGCGGGTGGCCAGCAGGTCGGCATTGACCAGTGCCAGCCGGTCGCGCGCCTGTTCGGCGCTGCTGGCGTAGTGTGTGGTGAGCATGGCGAAAGCCTGGAAGCCGGCGAAGATCAACACCACCGCGGCCGGGTGACTGTGCACCTCGCGCAACACCAGATACATGCCCAGGTTGACCAGCAGCATCACCACCAGCGTGATGCGCAGAGGCCAACTCATCGCAACCTGCGCGGCCAGCATCACCAGCAGGGCGGGCGCCACACCGCTGCTGGCGGCCAGGCGGATCACCGCCAGTGCCGCCACTGCCTCGACCAGCAGCGCCACGCTGCGCTGCGGTGAGGGGCGCTCATAGCTGGCGGCAAACAGAAAGGCGACGAGGAACAGCAAAGCGCTGCCCCAGCGCAGGGCGAGTTGCTCGGCGGAGCCATAGGGCAGGGTGGCCGCTACCGCCAACCAGGTCAGCAGGCCGGCGAGGTTGAGCGGGTGCAGCAGCCTGTGCCAGCGCGAACGGGGAGTGATTTCCATGCACGCATGCTGGTGGGCGCAGGCCTCAGCGGCAAGGGGGGCGGAGCAGAAAGTGACTTCCGGCAGGGTCGATCAATGACTGCCGCGACTGCCGTGCGTGCGCCCGAAAACGCACGCTGTGCACAGGCCATCGCATTCGCCGGCCACCACCGAAGAGATCGCTGTCATGCCCGGATATTCCCTGATCGTTGCGCTGCATGTGCTGGCCGGCGTGGTCGCCCTGGTCGGCTTCTGGTCGGCGGCGTTCATGAAGAAAGGCTCGCCCCGGCATCGCTTGCTGGGCAAGGTGTATCTGGTGGCGATGGCTGTGATCGTGGTTACCGCGCTGCCGATCACCGCCCAGTTCGCCTTCTTCCGCCAGCAGCCGTTGTCGGCCTTGTTCCTGGCCTACCTGATGGCGATCACCGGCAACGCGACGTGGCTTGCCTGGCGTGCGGTCACCGACAAGCGCGATTGGAAGCAGCTGGTGTCACGGCCCGGCTGGCATCTGGCGCTATGGCCGATGGTGATCCTGGCCCTGGTGGTCGTCGGCACCGGCATCCAGCATCGTCAGCCCCTGTTCCTGGGCTTCTCTTCGATTGGCCTGTGGGTGGGCTGGCGCATGCTGAAGTTCGCCCGCCGTGGCCCGTCGCGTCCGGACTGGGCGTTCCGCCAGCACTATCAGTCGATCCTGGGTGCGGGCATCGCTACCCATGTGGCGTTCCTCGGCATCGGCATGCGGCCGGTATGGCAGTGGCTGCACAGTCACACCACGGTGCCGGCATTGCTGATCGAGCTGTTCCCGTGGGCGGCACCGTTGCTGGTGGCGGTATTGGTTGGCGTCTACCTGGACCGCAAGTACGGCGGTCGGCGGGTGGCCAAGGCGGCGCAGTGAGTCGCGTGAGTTGGTAGTCCGGGGTGCGCTTCGCTTGCCCGGGCTACGTGGGACGCAGACGAAGAAGCCGCCCTTGGGCGGCTTCTTCCATTGCAGCGATGTGCGCTGGCTCAGACGTCGCCGCCGTCAGCCCAGCCTTCGCCGCTGCCGCGCTGGAATACCGTGTCACCTTCCTGCACGCCGCCGGCAGGCAGATGTTCGGCGTTGGCCAGGCGTGCGTAGATCGGGGTGAAGTCCGGTTCGGTCGCGGCCATCAGCTGTTCGAAGCCGTCGATGACGAAGTAGCTCTTCTGGAAGGTGTCGATGCGGTAGCGGGTGCGCATGATCCGCTCCAGGTCGAAGCCAATCCGGTTCGGCGCGGCCGACTCCAGCGAGTACAGCGACTCGCCCTTGGAGGAGACGATGCCGGCGCCGTAGATGCGCAGGCCCTCGGCGGTGTTGATCAGGCCGAATTCCACCGTGTACCAGTACAGGCGGGTCAGGTTCTGCAATGCATCCGGGCCGATCGCATGCGCCTTGACGCCACCGCGGCCATAGGCGGCCATGTAGTCGGCGAACACCGGGTTCATCAGCAGCGGCACGTGGCCGAACAGGTCATGGAACAGATCGGGTTCGGCGATGTAGTCGATCTGGTCCGGGCGGCGGATCCACCAGGTCACTGGGAAGCGGCGGTTGGCCAGGTGATCGAAGAAATCGAGTTCCGGCAGCAGGCCTTCCACCCCGACCAGGGTCCAGCCGGTGGCGGCGCCCAGCACTTCATTGAGCTGGTCGAAGCGCGGAATCATGTGCTCGCTCATGCCCATTTCGTCCTGGGCATCGAGGAATTCCTGGCAGGCACGGCCGACCAGCAGCTCGCGCTGGCGCTGGTACAAGGTGCTCCAGGTGGCATGGTCGTCGGCGCTGTAGCCGTCCCAGGGCTGCTCCACAACGGCGGTGGTATAGACCGGCACGTAACCCTTGTCGGTCTGTTGGTGTTCGACGCGGCGCGGGTTGGCTTCCATGGCGGCAGCTCCTGAAGGGAATAGATAACCGCATGGTAGGAAGCCTGCCACGCAACAGGTGTGCGTAATTGCTCTGTCAGCCGGTTATGACGCAATATTGTTGCGTCCATTCAATGGTGCGGGGCAACAAAGATGGCGTCGGTGAATCTTGATCGCACGGATCTGCGGCTTCTGGTCGAAATCCAGCAGCATGGCCGCGCCACCAACGCCGAGCTTGCGGCGCGGGTGAATCTCTCGCCGTCGGCCTGCCTGCGGCGGGTGCAGCGGCTGGAAGCGGAAGGCGTGATCGCCGGTTATGGCGCACGGCTGGAGCCACGCGCGATCGGGCTGGGCCTACAGGCCTTCGTGCGCGTGCAGTTGTCCAAGCACGGCCAGGCGGCGATCGATCACTTCGTGCAGGCGGTGCAGCTATGGGACGAAGTGGTGGCCTGTCATGCGCTCACAGGCGACATGGACTATCTGCTGCAGGTCTACGTGCGTGATCTGGACCACTTCTCGGAATTCCTGCTCGACAAGCTGCTCAACGCAGCCGGTGTTGCCGACGTCAATTCCAGCTTCGTGCTGCGCACGGTGAAGGAGTTCCGCGCCCTGCCGCTGTCGCAACTGGGGCGGTGAAGAAGGGTCGGTGTTGCAGCTTTCAAGCCCCTCTCCCGCACGCGGGAGAGGGGTTGGGGTGAGGGCGCTTCTGCTGTTGAGCTCTTGATCTGAAGATCTATCAGCTTCGCGGCTTACGCCGCTCCCACAAAAGACTCTGCTGCCCTGCCGTTGATCATCAACGCGCTGGCGCGCTGCAGTTCTTCTCGATGCCACGCAGTTTTTCGATGCGGCTGCGGCTGTCCTGGCAGCGTTGGTGTGCTTCGGCCTGTACGGCGGCGGCGCGTGCATCGGCATTGCGCGCGCTGGCGGCACGCGCCTGCTGCAGGCGGGCAATGCCGGCGCGGATCTGCGGCATTGCTGCCATCGCGGCCTTCTCGCCTTCGAGGATGGCGCGGCCACGCTGCTCGAAATCGGCAGCGCCGATGTCCAGCACTGCCGGGCGGATCACCACGTCGGCGCGCGCCAGTTCCTGCTCACCCAGGCGCTGGCCCATGATGGTGATCGACTGGCCCACCGCACCCAGCAGGCCGGTCGGGCGCTGGCCGGTGGCGCGGCTGGAGATATCCACTGCGATCACGAATTCGGCACCCAGCTGCTTGGCCGCATCCACCGGCACCGGGCTGACCACGCCGCCGTCTACATAGCTCTTGCCGCCGATGATCACCGGCTCGAACACACCGGGAATGGAGCTGGAAGCCCGCACCGCCTGGCCGACATTGCCGCGCACGAACACCGCGCGCTCGCCGGTTTCCAGTTGCGTGGCGACCGCGGCGAATGGCTTCTGCAACTGCTCGGCGCGCTTGTTGCCGACCTGCGCGTTGACGTAGTCCTGCAGCTTCTGGCCTTGCACCAGGCCGCCGGAGAACAGGCGGATATCGCGGATGCTGGCTTCATCCAGTGCAACGGCCTTCTGCTGCATCTGGAAGGCGTTCATGCCGCTGGCATACAGGGCACCGACCACGCTGCCGGCGCTGGTGCCGGATACCACTACCGGCTCGAAGCCATTGGCCTCCAGCATCTTGATCACGCCGATATGGGCAAACCCCTTGGCCGCGCCGCCGCCCAGTGCCACGCCGATCTTGACCGGCCTTACCGGCGTGGTCGGCTGCACCGCTGCCGGCGGGGTGGGCTTGGTGTTCTCACCGCCGCAGGCTGCCAGCAGGCCAAACAGGGAAAGGGACAGCAGCAGACGGGCGTTGCGCGCTTTCATGATGAACAG
The DNA here is from genome assembly GCF_029959445.1 of Stenotrophomonas sp. PS02298. Taxonomy (GTDB): domain Bacteria; phylum Pseudomonadota; class Gammaproteobacteria; order Xanthomonadales; family Xanthomonadaceae; genus Stenotrophomonas. The sequence continues at coordinate 5,635 of NZ_JASCOR010000155.1, forward strand.
GGGGTATTGGAAAGGGCGCCAGCATAGCGCTTTGTGTTGGCAAGGCCGCCAGCGGGCTGCTGCTTGGTTTAGCTGCGGCTGTCTTCCGCAGCCGGAACTAGCCCGCCGGGACGTTCACCGTTGGCGTCCAGAACAACGAGAGTATGCCAAGCGCGATCACCACCCAGAACAGTCCGCCCACTACCAGCCAGGCCCAGTTTGCTGCGGTCAGTCGCGAATTCCCTGCCCCCGATGGATCACCGCAGGCAAGGTTGGCCGCGCGTTGCGCCTGCACGAGTGCCATCGCGTTCACCGCCAGCAACAGCATGCCGATGCCGAAGCTGGGCAGAGCCGGCAGGAGGTTATCGGGGATGCGGCTGACGATGCGTCCGCCAATGGCTGAGATGACGTAAGCGCCGGCCCACATGCCCGGTGACCAAACGTAGCGCTTGCCTGCGCGACGCAGCCGATGGTCGATTTCCTGATTCAGGCTGTTGGCGAAGAAGATCGCGAAGATCGCGCGCGGCACTGGCCAGATATCCAGCTTCTTGTCGCGCTTGTGCCGGGCCCAGTGTTTCCAGAACCAATACAGCGAATAGAAACCGAGGGTGGCGACGTAAAGCAGCACCAGCTTGGTGATTGAAACCACATAGAACGGCGGCAAGGCCGACGGTTCCATGGTTTCCTGCGTCAGTGAGGCCTGTGGTGGTGCGTAAACATTGTCCTGCGCGTGCATGGCGTCCTGCCATCCCCTGAAAATGAATGCGGCGAGTATGGCGACGGCGCCAGGGAGCGACAAGCAGATACGTCTTCCATGCGTGGACGACGGCACGCTGCGTGCGCGCAATGGATGCGTGCATGATTCCGTAACCCGGCCTCTCCAGCCGGGTTACGGAAACCACGGCGACATCAGAACTTGTTGTCACCATCCAGCAAGCGGCCCAGCCCACCCAGCACCGAGCCCTCACCGCGGCTCTGCCCACCGCCCTGCGGTGCGGCGGCATACATGCGGCCCGCCAGGCGCGAGAACGGCAGCGATTGCAGCCATACCTTGCCGGGGCCGGTCAGGGTCGCCAGGAACACGCCTTCGCCGCCGAAGAACATGCTCTTCAGGCCGGCCACGCGGCGCACGTCCATATCCACGCCAGCGTGGTAAGCCACCACGCAGCCGGTATCCACGTCGATGCGTTCGCCTGCGGCCAGCTCGCGTTCCACCACGCAGCCGCCGGCGTGCACGAACACCCAGCCGTCGCCTTCAAGCTTCTGCATGATGAAACCCTCGCCGCCGAACAGGCCGGTCATCACCTTGCGCTGGAAATGCACGCCCACCTGCACGCCGCGCGCGCCGGCCAGGAAGCTGTCTTTCTGGCAGATCAGCTTGCCGCCGTGCTGGTCCAGCTTCATCGGGATCACCGTGCCGGGATAGGGCGCGGCGAAGGCGACCTTGGCCTTGCCGTTGCCGGTGTGGGTGAACAGAGTGGCGAACAGGCTTTCACCGGTGATCACGCGCTTGCCGGCCGACATCAGCTTGTCCATGAAGCCGCCGCCCTGGCCTTCGTGGCGGCCGTCACCGAAGACGGTGTCCATCTGTACCGTGGAATCCTTGAACATCAGTGCGCCGGCCTCGGCAATCGCGCTTTCGCCCGGGTCCAGTTCGATTTCGACGAACTGCATCTCATGCCCGATGATGCGGAAGTCGATATCGTCGGCACGGTTGCCCCTGCCACCCACCGGCGGCGGCGTCGGTGGCGGGCCGGCCTGGCCGCCGAAGTCGGCGATCTCGGTCACCGCCTGCCAGCCCTGCATGCCCTCGCGCCAGGCCAGTGCCTGGCGGCTGCCCTGGGCAAAGCGGCGCGCGGCCTCGTCGTCCAAGGGGCCGACGCGGTCGGCCTGGCCGGGAATATGGAAATACCACTGGGTCATGACAACGTGCCTGGGCGGGAAGGAAGTCCCAAGTCTATGCGGCGGAAGGGCTGGATACCCCTGACAGGCGTCATGCCGCTGAATAGCTGAACGATTGCGATACGAATGTTGTACTGCAACAATTCCATGCTAGGCGCAGTTCCCCATTCCTCCTCAACAGGCCCTTCTCCGCCATGTCCCCGACCCGTACCGTCCGCCGCCGCCTGCCGGCTGCGCATCCGCTGTTTGTTGCCGTTCTCGCCGTACTGCCACTCACCGCTGCCGCGCAGGATGCGACCCCGGCCCAGAAGGAAGCCGCCACGCTGGATGCGGTGAAGGTAACCGCCGCGCGCAAGGTGGAGAACATCCAGGACGTGCCGGTCTCGATCAGCACCGTAAGCGGCGAGAAGCTCGACGCGCTGGCCTCCGGCGGTACCGACGTGCGTTACCTGTCCGGCCGCGTGCCCAGCCTGAACATCGAATCCTCGTTCGGCCGTGCGTTCCCGCGCTTCTACATCCGCGGCTACGGCAACACCGATTTCCGCCTCAACACCTCGCAGCCGGTCTCGCTGGTGTATGACGACATCGTGCAGGAAAACCCGATCCTCAAGGGCTTCCCGATCTTCGACGTGGAGCAGGTGGAAGTGCTGCGCGGCCCGCAGGGTTCGCTGTTCGGCCGCAACACCCCGGCTGGCGTGGTCAAGTTCGACTCGGTGCGTCCGTCGCAGGAGTTCGAGGGCTACGGCAAGGTCGGCTACGGCAGCGACAACCTGTGGAACGTGGAAGCCGCCGTCGGTGGCGCGCTGAGCGCGCGCTGGTCGGCACGTGTGTCGGCCTTGTACCAGCGTCGCGACGACTGGGTGAAGAACACCGGCACCGGTCCGAACGACGGCCTGGAAGGCTATGACGAATCGGCCGTGCGTGCGCAGTTCCTGTACGAAGGCGACAATTTCGAAGCACTGTTGGGCGCACACAAGCGTCACCTCAACGGTACCGCGCGCCTGTTCCGCGGCAACATCTTCAAGAAGGGCAGCAACGACTTCGTGCCCGGCTTCGACGAGAACAAGGTCTCGATCGACGGCCTGAACCATTCCGAGCTCGACAGCAGCGGTGCCAATGCACGCCTGAGCTGGGACCTGGGCAACTACAAGCTGTCCTCGATCACCGGTTACGAGACCGTCGATACCTTCAGCGTCGGCGACATCGATGGCACCTCCGGCCCGTACTTCACCGAAGACGTACCGTTCGCCTCCGAAACCGCCGATGGCATCCCCAGCCACTCGCAGTGGACCCAGGAGCTGCGTCTTGAATCGCAGAACGAAGGCCCGCTGAACTGGCAGGCCGGCGTGTTCTATTTCAAGGAAGACTACGACGTCGACAGCGTCAGCTACGACACTACCAACGGCAGCAAGCAGGACGGCTTCCAGCGCATCAACCAGACCAATGATGCATGGGCGGTGTTCGGCGGCCTGAACTTCCAGGCGACCGACAAGCTGGAACTGCGCGCCGGCGTGCGTTACACGGTCGACAATAAGGACCTGAAGGTCAAGGATTACTGGAACACTGGCTTCTCGCCGTGCATTGCACCGACCCAGACCACGCCCCCTGGTATTGCCAAGTGCGACCTCGCCGGTCTGCTTGCCGCGCAGCAGGACGCCTACGCCAAGGGTGATGCTGTTGATCCCTACCTGTCGGCCTCGACCAAGGACAAGAAGTTCAACTGGGACTTCTCGGCTACCTACGCGGTCAATGACACGGTCAACGTCTACGGCCGCGTCGCCACCGGCTTCCGTGGCAGCTCGATCCAGTCCGCTGGCGCTTTCAACAACAAGACTGTGGCCGATCCTGAGACCGTGCTGTCCTTCGAAGCCGGCGTGAAGGCGGACTTCTGGGACAACCGTGCGCGCTTCAACGCCAGCGTCTACCACTACCGGGTCAAGGATCAGCAGCTGACCGCCGTGGGTGGTGTTGATGGCAATGCCAACATCCTGCTCAATGCCGACAAGAGCGTAGGCAAGGGCTTCGAGCTGGACCTGCAGGCCTACCTGACCGACAACCTGCTGGTCACCCTTGGCAGCGGTTACAACCATACCGAGATCAAGGATTCGGACCTGGACGTGGCGCCGTGCTTCTCCTGCACCGTGACCGACCCGGTCATCAACGGCAAGGCGCGGATCAACGGCAACTCGCTGCCGCAGGCACCGGAGTGGACCCACAACATGACCGCACGCTGGTCGCTGCCGCTGGCCGATGGCACCCAGCTGTACGTGTTCACCGACTGGGCGTACCGCAGCGAAGTGAATTTCTTCCTGTATGAGTCCAAGGAATTCACCGGCAAGTCGCTGCTGGAAGGCGGTCTGCGCGTGGGTTACCAGTGGAATGACGGTGACTACGACGTGGCGCTGTACGGCCGCAACATCACCAACCAGATCCGCGCCACCGGCGGCATCGACTTCAACAACCGTACCGGCTTCATCAACGAACCGCGTCTGTGGGGCGTGGAGTTCAAGACCCGCTTCTAAGCGCAGGGTTGTGTGTTGAACGCAGAAGGCGCGGAGCAATCCGCGCCTTCTGCTTTCCTGTAGTGCCGAGCCATGCTCGGCAAGAGGTGTTACCGATAGCCCCGCCAAACATCGTGTGGGAGCGGCGTAAGCC
>NZ_JASCOR010000156.1 GCF_029959445.1 Stenotrophomonas sp. PS02298
GAGCCATGCTCGGCAGAGGCGTTCCCGGTAATGCCCCTGCCGAGCATGGCTCGGCACTACCTCGTCATGCCATCTGCTATTGGTTGCGCGCGCAAGCGTTTGCAGCTGCATCTGGCACTGCGGACGTAGAATAGGGCGATGAACGAAGTCGACCATAGCCATCTCGTGCACGGTCGTCGGCAACGCCCGGATGGGCCGTCGCCGGTGGACGTGATTTCCGTGCAATCCCAATTGGTCTACGGCCATGCTGGCAACAGCGCGGCAGTTCCGCCGTTGCGTGCCCTGGGCCTGCGCGTCGCCGAAATCCCCACCACGCTGTTGAGCAACGCGCCCTTCTACGCGACGCTGCACGGCCGCGTGCTGCCTGCAGACTGGTTTGCGGAACTGCTGCAGGGCGCAACCGAACGGGGCTTGCCGCAACGGGCCGGAGCCCTGGTATCCGGCTACTTCGGCAGCGTTGCCAACGGCGCCGCCTTTGCTGATTGGCTGGACGAAGTGCTGCCGCAGTCGCCGAACCTGCGTTACTGCCTTGACCCGGTGATCGGCGACACCCATACCGGGCCTTACGTTGAGCCGGGGCTGGAAAAGATCTTCATCGAACGCCTGCTGCCACATGCCTGGTTGGTCACGCCGAACGCCTTCGAGCTGGGTCGTTTGACCGGTATGCCGGCGCTCGAACAGGGCGACGCCATCGCTGCATCGCGCAAGCTGTTGGAGCGCGGCCCGGAATGGGTGATCGCGCATTCCGTGTCTGGTGATCCGGGCGAGCTGGTGACCTTGGCCATCGGCCGCGAACAGATCTGGCGTTGGACCTCGCCGCATCTGCCGGTGGATGTGGCCGGTACCGGTGATGTGCTGATGTCGCTGCTGGTCGCCTTCCTGCTCAAGGGCCATAGTTTCGAGGATGGCGTGAGCCGCGCCATCGCTGGCGTGCACGCTGCGCTGGAAGCAACGCTGGCTACTGGCGTGGAAGAGTTTGACGTGTTGGCGGCCGCTCCAGCTGCATTGGGTACCCCGTACCGCTTCCGCGCCGAGCGTCTGGCGTGAGTCTGCGTCCAGTCATCGGCATCGTCGGCAGCGGCGGTGCCTTTGGACGTTGGCTGCGTGGCTTCTTCGAATCGCGCATGGGTTTGCAGGTGATCGGCCACGATCCGGTCGATGCGGACTCGCAGACCCCGGAGCAGTTGCTGGAACAGGCCGATGTGCTGCTGTTCTCGGCGCCGATCCGGCACACGCCCGCATTGATCCGTGACTACATCCGCCAATCAGCCGGACGTGAGCGCGGCAAACTGTGGCTGGACGTTACCTCGATCAAGGCTGAGCCGGTGGCGACGATGCTGGAATCGCAGGCGTCGGTCGCTGGCCTGCACCCGATGACCGCACCGCCCAAGGCGCCGACCTTGAAGGGCAGGGTCATGGTGGTCTGCGAAGCGCGGCTGGATGCGCAGTGGCAGGCGTGGCTGGATGAACTGTGCAGCGCCCTGCAGGCCGAATGCGTGCGCGGCACCGCCGAGCACCACGACCGGGTGATGGCGCTGGTGCAGGCGATGGTGCATGCCACGCATCTGGCCCAGGCCGGCGTGCTGCGCGAATACGCACCGATGCTGGGCACCCTGAGCGAATTGATGCCGTATCGCTCGGCTGCATTTGAACTGGATGCGGCGGTGATCTCGCGCATCCTGTCGTTGAACCCGGCCATCTACGAAGACATCCAGTTCGGTAATCCGCACGCTGGCGAAGTATTGGATCACCTGTTGCAGCAGCTGCAGCAGCTGCGCGGTCTGGTGGGGCAGGGCGATGATGCCGCGCGTGCGGCGTTCCGGACGCAGTATCTGGCCGATAACAAGGCCGCGGTGGATGAGCAGACTTTGCGCGATGGCAATTACAGCTTCGAGCGGGTCGGTTACCTGCTGGCGGACCTGACTGACCAGCGTGCGATGAGTGTGCATCTGCCGGAGGACCGCGCCGGATCGCTGCGCGAGTTGCTGCATGTGTTCGAACGCCATGGCATCAGCCTGGCCTCGATTCATTCCTCGCGTACACCGAGTGGTGAAGTGCATTTCCGGATGGGCTTCGTGCAGGCGTATGCACCTGAAGTGATTTCGGCCGCCAGCGACGAGATCAATAGCAGTGGCATAGGCCGGGTGCTGGAGCGGTAAGCGCGTCGCTGCCACAGAATCCCCGACCTTGTAGGAGCGGCGTAAGCCGCGAAGCTCGTGAGCCAACAGCAGCAAGAGCTACTGCAACTGCAACAGCCCAAAAGCACCCCTCCCCAACCCTCCCCTTTGCTGCGCAAAAGGGAGGGGCTCAACCTCATCGGCGTCTCACCGGCTGCGACTTAATCCACAGTGACGTGTGTGCAAGCATGTGGATAATCGCTGACATCCCTTGCGGCACAGGGCTGTCAAGATGGTTGGTGAAAATTTGACCAGTCGCGGGCTGCATCCGCAAAGCGTATTCAGAATTTCCCGGCCGGCTGGCAGCGGACTGTCCCCAGTGCGCGCCGGCAGTGATCACGGCGCGCTGTAGAAGCAGGAATCAGGCCCGGTAGGGCTGGTTCATCGACAGGCTGACTTCGCCATCGGCACTGAACAGGTTGCTGCCGCGACGCAGCAGCGGCCGACCATCGGCCAACTCGTACCGTGGCGGACGGTTTGTGCTGCTGGCCTGGTCGGTGCCGGGCTCATCAACAAACTCGATGACGATGCAGCTCTCGCCATCACGGGTAGTTGCGGGGAATTGTCGGAACGCCATAGCTCGCCTCCAAAGCTGGGAAGGTAGTCGCAGTGCATCGATGCGACCACTCTGCGAGCTTGCCGCCGGCGTTGTTAGCGGTGCGTTACCGCAGCGTTCTCAATCTATGAATTGCAGCCGTGCCAGCTCGGCATACAGGCCATCCTGTGCCAACAGTTCAGCATGCGTGCCCTGCGCGACGATGCGGCCGTGGTCCATCACCACGATGCGGTCCGCCTTCAATACCGTTGCCAGCCGATGGGCGATGACCAGCGTGGTGCGGCCGGCCATCAGGCGCTCGAGCGCCTGTTGCACGGCACGTTCACTTTGCGCATCCAGTGCGCTGGTCGCTTCGTCCAGCAGTAGTACCGGTGCGTCCTTGAGCAGTGCGCGGGCAATGGCCACGCGTTGCTGCTGGCCGCCGGACAGGCGCGCGCCACGTTCGCCCAGGTCGCTGGCATAGCCTTCCGGCAACTGCATCAGGAAGTCATCGGCCTCGGCTGACCGCGCGGCGGCGCGAACTTCTTCGTCGCTGGCTTCGAGCCGACCATAACGGATGTTGTCGGCGGCGCTGGCGGCAAACAGGGCTGGCTGTTGTGGCACCAGCGCAATGCTCTGGCGCAGCTGTGCCGGATCAACCTCGCGCAGGTCGACGCCGTCCAGACGCAGATCACCGCTGTCCGGATCATGGAAGCGCAGCAGCAGCGACAACACGGTGCTTTTGCCGGCGCCGGATGGGCCGACCAGGGCCACGGTTTCCCCCGGCGCCACGGTCAGGCTGAAATCATCCAGCGCCGGCTGATCCGGGCGCTGCGGGTAATGGAAGGACACATGCTCGAAGCGGATTTCCCCGCGAACCGGCGAGGGCAGCGATTGCGGCTGTGCGGGTGCGGTGATCTGCGGACTCTCCGCCAGCAGTTCACCAATCCGGCCCATGCCGCCGGAGGCGCGCTGCAGTTCGTTCCAGACTTCGGCCAAAGCGCCGACCGAGCCGCCGCCGATCAAGGCGTACAGCACGAACTGGCCAAGCGTACCTGCCGTCATGCGACCGTCGACGACGTCGTGCGCGCCCGACCACAGCACCGCAACGATGGCGCCGAACACCAGCACGATGGCGATGGCGGTGACGAAGGACTGGGTGCGGATGCGGCGCTTCGCGGTGGCCACGGAAATATCCAGCGCGGCCTCGAAGCGGCCACGCTCGTAGGGTTCGCGGGCATGCGCCTGCACCGTGCGCACCGCGCCGAGCGTTTCCGAGGCCAGGGCATTGGCGTCGGCGACGCGGTCCTGGCTGGCACGGGAGATTTTCTGCAACTGGCGCGCGCCCAGCACGATCGGCAGTACCGCCAGCGGGATGCCGATCAGCGAGTACACCGCCAGGTGTGGACTGGTGACGAAGAGCATCACCATCGCACCGATGACGGTGACGCTGCTGCGCAGTGCCACCGACATGGTCGAGCCGATCACGCTGCGCAGCAGTTCGCTGTCGGCGGTCAGTCGCGATACCAGCTCGCCGCTGCGGGTGCGGTCGTGGAAGCCGGCATCCAGCCCGATCAGGTGCGCATAGAGTTTGCCGCGCAGGTCGGCGACGACTTTTTCGCCCAGCAGCGAGACGAAGAAAAAGCGTGCGGCGGTGGCCAAGGCAAGTACCACCGCGACGATGAACAGCAGCAGGAAGGCACGGTTGATCTCGCCACCACCGGAGAAACCGTGGTCGATCATCTGCTTGACCGCCATCGGTAGGCTCAAGGTTGCCGTCGAGGACACTGCCAGTGCGACAAGCCACGCGGTGAACAGGCCGGCGTGACGGCGCACGAATGGCCACAGGGTTTTCAGGCTGCCGAGCTTCTGCAGCTTGCGTTGCGGCGGTGTGGAAGGGGCTTCAGTCATTGTCGACGGGTTCGCTCAGGCGTAGGCGGTCGCGGGTGGCGTCGCGCAGGCGCAGTGCCAGCGCATCGATCTGGTCTGCCGGCAGGCGCACATGCAGGCGCAGGCCTTCGGGCAGGAAGTGTTCTTCAAGTTTCTCGGCCCCGGCAGTGCCGAGCAGGGTGTGCACGATGCCCATGTCTTCAAAACCGCATTGCAGGATGCGCTCGGTCATCGGCACCAAGGGACTGCGCTGGGCGAGCCGCAGGCATTCGGCGGCAGTGCCGCCATAGGCCCGGACCAGGCCACCTGCACCGAGCTTGATGCCGCCGTACCAGCGCGTCACCACAACAGCGATGCGGTCGTAACCCTGACCATCTATCGCTGCGAGAATCGGGCGTCCAGCGGTGCCTGCCGGCTCGCCGTCGTCACTGGAGCGATAGTCATTGCCGTGCCGGTAGGCCCAGCAGTTGTGGGTGGCGTCGACATCCGACACCGATTGAATGAATGCCAGCGCTGCGGCGGCATCGCTGATCGGCGCTGCCTGCGCGAGGAAGCGGCTGTGTTTGATCTCCAGCTCGTGGCTGGCGGGTGCGGCGAGAGTGTCGAGCATTGCCGTCATTCTAGTGGCAGCGCTGCAAAGCGGTAGCCGATGCAGCTCAATCCTTGAGCAGCGGGCGCAGATCGCGCGGAATGCGCGCTTCCGGGTAGTCGTGTGCGAAGCGCCGCAGGCTGGCCTTTGCACCGTCCAGATCACCGGCTTCGTGGCGTTCGCGGATGCGCTTTATCCATTGGTGACGCGACAGCGTGGCGTCGGCCTCGATGTCGGGTGTGCTGTCGGCGGCGATCGCTTCCGCACGTTGGCGACGTGCCTCGGCTGCCTTGCTGACCGTCTTGGCACCAGCATGTGGAATCGGAGTGGAGCCAGTTGGTGCCGGCCGGGGGGACGCAGCACGTGCAAGCGTGGGTGCCGTTTCGCTCAGGTAGAAGCCGTCCTGCGCGGCATCGGCGGAGCTGGCCTGTTCGGCTTGAACCGGTGTAGCCATCGGTGCCGGAGCCATCATGGGTGCTGGAGGAGCCGGCGGGGCGGGCGGGACAATGACCGGTGCAGCGGAGAAGGCGCGCGGCGATTGCCCTGCATTGCTGGTAGCGGGCTGCTCGATGGCGCTGGCCTTGTCCTTGTGCGCAGCATCTGGCTGCGCGGCGCCAGCGCTGGACGCCTTCGCGCTGACGACGGATCGGGCCTGCGGCACGGCAGGAGCCGTGGCGGCATCCTCGGCAACCTGGGGCGGGGCCGGGCTTGCGGGTGCCGCAGCGACCTCGGCGGCGATATCAGCGGCCATTGGCGCTGCCGCGGGCGCGGACATCTCGGCGTGTTGCATCGCCGGTTGCGGCGGTGTCGGCGGGCGCAGTTGCCAAGCCAGGCCAACCACCAATACCAGTGACGCGGCCACGGCCAGTGAAGACACCAGACCGCGCCGGCGACCCCAGCCGCGGCGCTGGGATGCGGATGGCTGTCTGGCGGATGCAGTGGTGCGTTGCCGGGTCTGGGTGTCTGCTTGGGTTTGTTCTGGCTGGGGCTCGGGCTGCGTCTGCGGCTTGGCGCGGGCCAAGTCCATGATCCGGGCGTCCAGCTGTGCGCTGGGGGTGGCTGTGCCGGCGCCGGGACGGCCCAGCAGCCTGGCCAGCTCGCGCTCTTCAGGGGTCAGCATGTCTGGAGTGTTCATTCGCTCAACCTCGCGCGCAGCTTGTCCATCGCATAGCGCAGCCGCGACTTGACGGTTTCCCGGCCAACGCCGGTGATCTGCCCGATCTCCTCCAGGCTGAGTTCCTGTTCCAGTCGCAGGATCACGACTTCCTGTTGTTCCGGCGGCAACTCGGCCAAGGCTTGGCGCAGTTGCAGACGCTGGGCTTGTTCGTCAGCCAGCAGCTCCGGGGTGCAGTTGTCGGTCAGGCGCGCGGTTCGCTCGTCGGCGTCTTCCGGTGCTGCCGGGCGATGGCGGGCGGCCCGCCAATGATCGTTGAGTCGGTTGTGGGCGATGCGGAACAGCCAGGTGGCGAAGGCGGCGTCGGGTTTCCAGCCAGCGCGGGCATTGATCATCTTCTGCCAGACGTCCTGGAACAGTTCCTCGGCCAAAGGCCGGTCACGCAGCTGGCCCAGCAGATAGTGGAACAGCCGCGCGCGATGCCGGGCATAAAGCTCGGAGAACGCATCGCTGTCGCCGTCGGCATAGGCCAACATCAGCACTTCGTCGGTAGGGGTTTGGACAGCGGTATCCACCCGCCAAGCGTAGTGGTTGGGCTTGGTTCTGCCTAGCTCGATGAGCTGTCGGAAAGTCGCTCATTCATGATCGTGAAAGACAATCTTTTTTTTGCGACACACTGCTCTTGACCGCTGCTGAAGGTATGCTGGGGAATCAGGGGGGAGTTCCGGGCGACCGGAACCCAGAGAGAACGGATACATGTCGTATAGCGAGCTTGACGCGAAGGCAGAAACCCAGCGCGCCGATACAATTTCGCCGGTCACCAACGTGGTAGGAACATTGCAGAGCTTGTTGCCCCCCGTCAGCACGGTTGCGCTGGCGTGGCGTGATGGTTCGCTTGGCGAGGGTAGCTGCAGTTCCCCGGCTTCGGGCGATGGCCTGCGCCAGCTCGCTCGTGATTGCCTGGCGGGCAACAAGGAGGGCCTTCCTGCCTCTGTGTACCTGCTGGAATGGAGTCACGACGGCGACGCGGATTATGTGCTGCTGATCGATCCCGAACAGGCGCTGCCGGCGGCGCGCCGTGAAGCATGGGAGGGCACGGCGCGGGTGTTGATCTGCTCGGCCATGGAGCTGATGCGCCAGCGCATCCAGATTGAAGAACTGCAGCGCTCCAAGCAACTGCAGAAAGCCTTGTTCGAAATTGCCGATCTGGCCGGGGCCGACCTGGCAATGACCGAGATAATGGCGCATTTCCATCGCATCCTCGGTTCGCTGATGTATGCGGAGAACTGCTACATCGTCGAGTGTGATGAAAACCAGCAGAGCCTGGAATTCCTGTATTTCGTTGATACCCATGACAGCTATCTGCCTGACCCCGGACGCCGCTACAGCTACGAGGAAATGCCGGCCAGTCTGACCTTCGCGGTGTTGCGCAATGGTCGGGCACTGAGCGGGCCGTCGCGTGAGCTGGCCAAATATCTGGAACAGCCTTACGAGGTGTCGGAGGGCGAGGAGAGCACCGACTGGCTGGGTGTGCCGATGTGGCGGGACAACCGGGTCTGCGGTGCGATCGTGGTGCAGAGTTATGTCGCCGATGCCTGCTATGGCGAGGAAGAGCTGGCACTGCTGAACTTTGTCGCCAAGCACATCCTTACCGCGATGGATCGGCATCAGGCGCACGCGCAGCTGGAACAGCGGGTCTGGCAGCGCACGCAGGATCTGGAGCGTATCAACGACCACCTGCAGGGCGAGATCATCGAGCGCCGACGCGCGGAACTGCTGCAGGCGGCGTTGTTCAACATCTCCGAGCTGGCGATGAGCGGCAAGGCCACCGGCGATTTCTACGCCCAGGTACACGAGATCATCGGCCGGTTGCTGGATGCCAGTAATTTCTACGTGGCGATGGTGACCCCGGATGCGACCGGCATCGAGTTCGTCTATTCCGTCGATCGCTACAACCGTGAACGCGCGACCCGGATTTTCAGTGACGGCTTGACCGAGTACGCGCTGCAACGCCGCGAGCCGGTGTTGCTGACGCGGGCGGGTATCGACAAGTTGATCGTGGCTGGCACCTTGAAGGAATTCGGGGCCAAGTCGCAATGCTGGTTGGGCGTGCCCTTGTTCAGTGATGAGGAAGTGGTAGGCGTCATCGCGGTGCAGAGCTACAACCCGGAGGTCGTATTCACCGCCGATGATCAACGTCTGTTGGTATTTGTTGCACGCGCGATCGGCAACAGCCTTGCCCGCCAGCGCGATCAACAGCGCCTGGTGCAGGCCCATGCCGACCTGGAGCTGCGGGTCACCGAGCGTACCCGTGAGCTCGGCGAGGTGAATCAGAAGTTGCTTGGGCAGATTGGCGAACGCATGCGTGCCGAGCAGCGCCTGACCCACCTTGCGATGCATGACGTGCTGACCGGGCTGCCGAATCGCCTGCACCTGCAGGATCGACTGGAACGTGCGATCGAGAACGCGGAGCTGGGAATCGCCCCGAACTTCGCCCTGCTGTTCCTGGACCTGGATCGCTTCAAGTGGGTCAACGACAGTATTGGTCATGCCGCCGGCGACCAGATGCTGGTTGAGGTCGCGCGCCGACTGGTGGGTCTGGTCCGTGGTGATGACGTGGTGGCGCGCCTGGGTGGCGACGAATTCGCGCTGCTTGTGCACTCTGATCGCGGTTCGAATGCGGCGATGGACCTGGGACGGCGTCTGCTCAGGGCGCTGGAAGCGCCGATGTGGGTGGACGGGCGCGAGCTGTTCCCCTCCGGCAGTATCGGAATCGCGGTATGGGATGCGCGCTATACCTCTGGCGCGGACCTGCTGCGCGACGCGGATGCGGCCATGTACCGGGCCAAGCTCAAGGGCCAGGACCGTTGCGTGATGTTCGACGGTGCGATGCACGACGAGGCCATGCGCAGCCTGGAGCTGGAGGCGGACCTGCGAAGGGCGATCAAGAAGCGTGATTTCCTGCCGTATTACCAGCCCATCGTGTCCTTGCTTGATGGCAAGGTGGTCGGTCACGAAGCGCTGTTGCGCTGGCAGCACGAGCGGCGCGGTGTGCTGGTGCCGGGGGAGTTTCTATCGCTGGGCGAAGAGAGCGGCCTGATCGAGCAGGTGGATTGGCAGATCTACGAGCAGGTCATGCAGGACATGGCGGCGTCGGTGGTTGGCTACATTTCGGTGAACGTGTCGCCGCGGCATTTCCGTTCGGCTGAGTTCGCGCCGCGTTTGCTGGGAATGCTGGATGCTGCGGGCGCTGACCCGGAGCGGCTGCGGGTGGAGATCACCGAGATGGCCCTGCTCGACGACGAGCCGCGCACCCTGCGCGCTTTGCACCAGCTGCGTGAGCGCGGCGTGGTGGTGCAGCTGGATGACTTCGGTACCGGCTATTCGGCGCTGTCCTATCTGCATCGCTTCCCGATCAGCGCGCTGAAGGTGGACCGTAGTTTCGTTGCCGGCCTGCACGATGAAAGCGGCAACAGCACCCTTACCCTGGTGGAAGGCGTGCTGTCGCTTGCGCGCACGCTGGGCATCGAGACGATAGGCGAGGGCATCGAGAACGAGCGGCAGCTGCAGACGCTGAAGGAACTGGGCTGCAACTTCGGCCAGGGTTACCTGTTGGGTTACCCGGCCGCGCGCGAACAGACCCTGCAGCACGCATAAGCGTCGGCTTTGTAGGAGCGGCGTCAGCCGCGAAGCTGGAATTGGTTCCGTTGCGCACCAGTTGCGATTGCATGATGCGCAGTGGACCTTGCTTGGAAGACTGGCGATCTGCTCGTGGGGGGGGGGGCGCCGCGGGCCCCCCCCCCCGCCAAAAAACCCCCCCCGCCGCACCCCCCCCGGG
>NZ_JASCOR010000157.1 GCF_029959445.1 Stenotrophomonas sp. PS02298
GCAACTTCAACGTTCTTGGAATACAGCTGGTCCAGCAGCTTCGGGTCGGCCGGGGCGTACAACGCACCGTCGGAACCATCAGCGCGCTTGAAGCGCAGGTGGTTGGTGGTCAGCGTGGTCTTGTCGGTGTACTCGACCGACTTGATCCTGCCCGCATCCACTTCCTGCAGGAACTGCGTGTAATTGCGTGCATCGCCAGCGGCGGCTGCCCCACTGCGTGGCGCAAAGCTCTGGAACACCACCATCAGCACGACGGCGACAACCACCCATAAAAGGAGGTTCTTGGTCAGGTCGTTCATCCTCATCGGCTCCGGTGTCCCTCTAGATACTAATTACTGAAAAGTCGTATGGCTGAGCTTACTTTATCTGGGTGCGCTTGCCCTGCCCGAGGGCATAAACCTCAGGTGAACGCTTGCGCGAGGCATCCGGCTTGCGAATGGCGACCTTTTCATAACGACGGCGCAGTTCACGCACGTAGTCATCAAAGCCGACGCCCTGGAACAACTTGATCAGGAACGCCCCACCCGGCTTGAGATGGTTATCGGCAAAATCCATCGCCAACTCCGCCAGGTGCATCATCCGCGGCTGGTCAACCGCATCCATACCACTCTTATTGGGGGCCATATCCGACAGCACAAGGTCTACCGGCTGGTCGCCAACCATGGCTTCGAACTGCGATAGGACCGTTTCTTCCCTGAAGTCCCCGTGAAGGAACTCCACGCCCGCCAAAGGCGGCATCTCCAGGATATCCAGCGCCAAGACACGGCCGGTGTCGCCCATCTGCCTGCGCACCTGTTGCGACCAACCACCCGGCGCGGCGCCCAGATCGACCACCACCATATGCGGCTTCAGCAGGCGGTCACGCTCCAGCAGCTCCTCCAGTTTGTAGGCCGCGCGCGAGCGCATGCCCTCCTTCTGGGCCTTTTTCACAAAAGGATCGGAGAAGTGTTCTTTCAGCCAGCGCTGGCTACTTTTGCTACGGGAGGGCATTGGCAATGGGGCTCACAGGGGTGGTCATGATACCCTGAACCCCCTTGATTACCTGTAGTCCTGCATGTCCATCGTCCTGACCTCGGCCCAGAACCGATTCCTGCGCGGCATCGCGCACGACCTGAAAGCACTGCTGCAGATCGGTGGCAAAGGGGTCACCCCGGCCTTTTTGGCCGAACTGGACGAGGTGCTGGAGCGCCACGAGCTGGTCAAGGTGAAGGTTGCCGCCGAAGACCGCGAAGCCCGTGACACCCTGATCGGCGAGCTGATCCAGGCCAGCGGCGCCGCCCTGGTACAGCGCATCGGCCACGTCGCCGTGCTGTATCGCCCGGCCAAGGAAAAGCGCCAGATCGTGCTGCCGCGCGGCTGATCGCCGAGGAACACCCATGCAGTTCAGCCGCGAGCTTCCCGATTACATCTATTCCCTGCGCTCGGCCGATGGCCGCCATGCGCAGGTGAACGACCGCGCACTGAGCCACAGCTTCATCCTTGCGCCGAACAGCTTGATTGAAGACTGGCCGGTTGCATCGGTGGCCGAGTTGCGCGCCGAAGATCTGGATGTCGCGTTGGAGCTGAATCCGGCGCTGGTGATCCTTGGCACCGGCGACAAGCAGATTTTCCCGCCAGCGGCGATCATGGCCGCCTGCCTGACCCGTGGCATCGGCATCGAGGTGATGAACAACGCCTCGGCCGCACGCACGTACAACGTGCTGGCCGGCGAAAACCGCCGCGTGGTGATGGCCATCATCCTGGAAAGCACCCCGTAGCGCGCAGCCACGCTGCGTCGGGGCATTTTTGTGGGAGCGGCGTAAGCCGCGAAGCTGACGACTGATCAGCTCGCAGACATGCGTGCAATCCCGACGACACCTGATTTTCGGCCCCTGCTGGCTAGGCCGAATGCCTCCCTGCAGTGCCGAGCCATGCTCGGCAGGGGCCTTACAGGCAATGCATCAGATGGTTCATCAGCTTCGCGGCTTAGGCCGCTCCCACAAGATCACTGCGCACTGACGAATCTTTGGGAAAGCCACTGCCGAGCATGGCTCGGCACTACGGCTGGCTCCGGCAGCTGACGATTATTTCTTCGGCAGATAAACCAGCGGGTCGACCGGCTTGCCGTTGTAGCGGATCTCGAAGTGCAGCATGTCGCGTGAGGTGCCGGTACGGCCCATCTCGGCGACCTGGTCGCCGGCCTTCACGTTCTGCCCTTCGTTGAC
Organism: Stenotrophomonas sp. PS02298; assembly: GCF_029959445.1. Lineage (GTDB taxonomy): Bacteria > Pseudomonadota > Gammaproteobacteria > Xanthomonadales > Xanthomonadaceae > Stenotrophomonas. The sequence continues at coordinate 2,205 of NZ_JASCOR010000157.1, forward strand.
CAGACGCTTGCGGTTGTGGCCGTAGGCCGACAGCCACTGGTCGTTGTGCTTGATGATGATCAGCTCGCCATAACCAACCAGGCCAGCGCCGGAATACACCACCACGCCAGGACCCGCGGCACGAACCGCCTGACCGCTGCTGCCAGCGATATCCACGCCCTGCTTGGTGGCCTCACCAGCCACAAAACGGCCGACCAGAGCACCCTCAGCAGGCCAGCGCCAGCCGATGCCGCTATTGACTGGCGTGGGTGTAACCACCGTTGGCTGCGTTACCGGACGGGTAGTGGTGGTCGTTGAACCACCAGCAGCCGGTGGCCGGCTGGCCGTCGCCCCGCCCGGATAAAGCCGCAGCGCCTGTCCCGGATAGATCGTGTACGGCTCGGACAAGCCATTCCAGGCAGCCAGATCACGCGGGGTGATGTTGTTGATCCGGGCAATGCCGAACAAGGTATCGCCACGACGCACGGTGGCCGTCTGTCCCGGCTTGGGGACAGAGGTGCGCGGCGTGGTCGAGGCGGATGAACCCGAACTGCCACCCGAGGGCTTCACCACCGTGGCAGTTCCGCACGCCGCCAACGAGACCACCGCCAGAACGGCCAGCGCCCTGCCCAAGCTCTTGCCCACCATCAATGCATTCATGCGAATTTAGCCCTCCAGACCAGCCACGCCACCAGGCCCACCACCAATGCGGTGGCAATCCAGCCCAATGGCTCAATCCAGCGCCGCAACCGCTCAGCCGCCTGTGCGCCGCCGAAGCGGATCACCGCCGCCAACAAATAAACCCGCTTGCCGCGCCCAACCAGCATGCTCAACACATACTGCGGCATCGGCACGCCGACGATACCCGAGGCCCAAGTGAAGACCTTCATCGGGATGGGCATGAAGCCACCCAGCACCAGGAAGGTGAACACCGCCCATGGCGACTCCGCCATCTTGGCTTGCAGGGTAGCGATACCGCTTTCAATCGCCGGCAGCATACCCATCGCCTCGAACAGCGGCTTGATCACCTCGAAGGCGTAATGGCCCAGCGCATAACCCACCATCGCGCCGGCCATGGAACCAATCAGGCTCAGGGTCGCAAAGCGCCAACCCTTGCGCGGCTGTGCCACGCACATCGGCATCAGCATCACTTCCGGCATCACCGGGAAGATGATGGCCTCGATGAAACTGAGCACGGTCAAATAAGTGGGCGCACGCTCATTGGCAGCCCAGACCATGGCGCGGTCGTATAACGGCCCGAAAATCTTCATCCAGAGAGTATTCCTGTTCTCAGTCCAGCATGCCCGGCAACAACGGCACGAAGCTCACCGGCGCCAGCTCTTCCTGGACAATGGTGCCATCGGCCTGCCGGGTCAGTTGCAACAGCACCTGTCCGCCCGGCCCGCCAACCGGTGCCACCAAGCGGCCGCCGACGGCCAACTGGTCGATCAAGGCATCCACCAGCGCCGGCGCAGCAGCTGTCACCACGATGGCATCGTACGGGCCGTGCTCTGGCCAGCCGATACGGCCGTCGTCATGCTTGGTGCGGATGTTCATGCCCAGATGCCGGAAGCGCTTGCGCGCCTGCCGCAGCAGGTCGCCGATGCGTTCGACGGTGAACACCTCAAGGCCCAGCGCGCCAAGGATGGCGGCCTGGTAACCCGAGCCGGTACCGACTTCCAGCACCTTCTTCGGTGCGACAGCCAGCACCACCTCGGTCATCCGCGCCACGACCCAGGGTTGGGAGATGGTCTGGCCATGGCCGATCGGCAGAGCGGTGTCCTCGTAGGCACGTGAGGCCAGCGCCTCATCGATGAACAGGTGCCGCGGCACCACGCGCACAGCGTTGAGCGTGGCCTCGTCGGCAATACCCACTTCGCGCAGACGATCGACCAGACGGTCGCGCACCCGCTGCGAGGTCATGCCGATACCCACGGCCTCCGGCTGCAGGCGCAGGCGCGGCGTCATTCAGGCTTCCCCAGGGTTTCGGTCAGTCCACCCACCCAGCTGGCGACCTTTTCCAGCGCCGAATAGCGGGTCAGGTCGACCTGGATCGGGGTGATCGAAATATGCCCGGTACGCACGGCGTGGAAGTCGGTGCCGGGACCTGCGTCCTGTTCACTGCCGGCCGGGCCGATCCAGTACACGGTATTGCCGCGTGGATCGGTCGCCGGAACACAGGCTTCGGCGCGATGACGATTGCCAAGCCGGGTGACCTCGAAGCCTCGGATCTGCTCCCATGGCAGGTCCGGCACATTGACGTTGAGGATGGTGTCGGCCGGCAATGGATCAGCGATCAGCCGCGACACGATCTCCACCGCAGCGCGTGCGGCAGTAACGAAGTTCTTGGCTTCGTGCTTGTGGGTGACCAGCGATACCGCAACCGAGGGCAGGCCGAGGTGGCGCCCTTCCATCGCAGCCGACACCGTGCCCGAATAGATCACGTCATCGCCGAGGTTGGCGGCATTGTTGATGCCTGACACCACGATATCCGGCTCGAATTCGAGCATGCCGGTCAGCGCCAGATGCACGCAGTCGGTAGGCGTACCCGCCACCGCGCAGGTGTAGTGGTCAATGCGGCGCAGACGCACCGGTTGATCCAGCGTGAGTGAGTTGGATGCACCGGAGCGATCACGGTCCGGTGCCACCACGGTGACTTCGTGTCCGGCGTTGCGAAGCTCCTCGGCCAACATCTTGATGCCGGGGGCGTCCACACCATCGTCATTTGATACAAGTACGCGCATTAAAGGCCTGGGTTACTGGATCAACACGCGACGCTCCCACTCAGCGCCGCAATCGCCGGAACCTCCGGTTAGTACATCACCGTGACGGACCGACCTGAGCGACCATGATACCGGAATGCACCGCGGCACTTTCCACCCACCCGGGGCTTGCCTGCGATCGTGCGCACGTTACGCTGTAGGAATGTCGTACCCAGATGAAGAAGATGACGCCGCCCTGTTCCGCTCGGCCATTGGCGAAGTGACGCCGATGCGCCCGGTGGAGGCACCGGCTACCGGCAAGCCACGGCCCAAGCCGCGCGCGCGCATGGCAGAACAGGATGAATCCCAGGCCCTGGGCGAATTTGCGCGCCTGCTACGTTCCAGCAAGCCGCTGGAAGCCGGCGACAACGCCAGCTACCGGCGCGACAACCTGCCACCTCAGATGTTCCAGCGGCTCAAGCGTGGCCAGTATTCAGTGCAGGACGAACTGGACCTGCACGGTGCCACCGCCGCCCAGGCCGAGAACCTGCTGCGCCAGTTCCTGCTGGAGGCACGCGCACATGAACACGGCTGCGTGCGCATCATCCACGGCAAAGGCCTGCAGTCAGATGGCGGCGCGCCGGTGCTGAAGAACCTGGTCGACCGCATGCTGCGCCAGCGCAATGACGTGCTGGCATTCCATTCCGCGCCGCCCACCCAGGGCGGCACCGGTGCGGTTCTGGTGTTGCTGGCCAATCGCTGAGCGATCCGCTCGGCCAGTCGATTCGCATGGACGGCGCGGCACCGCAGTCTCTGTAGCCCGGGTAAGCGCAGCGCACCCGGGGCTGTTCGCGACGCATGACGCATATTGAAGTACCACTGGATCCTGTTTCCCGCGTGCGCTGCGCTTACCCGGGCTACGACCTTGCCAACCACTCAGCCGGCGGCGCTTTCCTCGCTCGATGCTTCGGCTTCAGCTGCCGGAGCGCCCGCGATCTCATTGCGACTGGCGTCGGTCACTTCACCCAGTTCATGCAGCACTGCGGTGGCGTAGCAGCCCGGTGGCAACGCGAACGACACCTCCAGCACGTCATCGGCCAACCACTGGTGCTGCATCAACATGGGCTTGAGGCGCAACGAACGGCGCTCCTGCTTGAGCCCGGCCTGCTCCAACCCGGTACGCAGCGCCAAGGCCTGCTCATCACTCAGGGCCTGATCTTCCAATGCCCGCGCGGCATCGGTCGCGCGCAGCTCACCAACGCCCCACAACGGCGCGCTGGGGTGGATATCGAAACGCGCCAGGCGCTCCGCCAGCACCTCGCTCATCGGCTCCGGGCCAAACACCGAACGGCTGCCGTCCAGCATCCACACCTCGCCATCCAGCGCGGTGTCCCAGTTGCCCTGCTCCACGCGTGCGGCCAGCACGCGGTTGAACAATGCAGAGCGCGCGGCGGACAGCAGCATCGAACGCTGGTCCTTGCGCACCCGACGGCCAGCAAACATCTGCAGCGCCGCCGGCACATTGCCGCCATCGCGGCCAAAGCGCTGTTCGCCAAACCAGTTTGGCAGGCCGCGTGCAGCGACAATCTGCAGGCGCTCCTCGATGGCCGCCTTGTCACCTTGCACACCACGCAGCACCAGCTTGAAGCGGTTACCCGCCAATGCGCCACGCTGCAGCTTGCGGTTGTGCCAGGTCGACGCCAGCACATGCAGCTCGTCCGACTCCAGCAGCGCCAGATCCGGCGCCACGCGCTTGGGCAGGTGCACGCTGAAGCGCTGCGTGGTCACCGCATGGCGATCTTTCTGCCCGGCATAGCTGACACCCATTTCCGGCACGCCGGCCCACTGCGCCAACTGCTTGGCAATCGCCACGGTATTGGCGCCACGCTTGCGGATGTCGAGCAGCAGGTGCTCACCCTCACCCGTCGCCTCGAACGCAGGGATTTCATCGACCTGGAAATCCTCCGGCATGCTACGGATCGCCGCAGTCAGCACCGGTTCGCCAAAGGCCAGCGGCAGCGCGATCATGCGGCCACCAACAAGGCCACGGCCTGCGCGGCAATGCCTTCTTCGCGACCGGTGAAGCCCAGCTTTTCGCTGGTGGTGGCCTTGATGCTGACCCGATCCAGATCGATCTGCAGCAGCTGCGCCACCTTCTCGCGCATCGCCAACGCATGCGGGCCCACCTTGGGCCGCTCACAGATCACGGTGATGTCGACATTGCCGACCAGCCAGCCGCGCTCGCGCAGCAATTCATTGCAATGGGTGACAAAGCGACTGCTGTCCGCTCCCTTCCAGCGATCATCGGAGGGCGGGAAGTGCACGCCGATGTCACCCAGCGCCAGCGCACCGAGCATGGCATCGCACAGCGCATGCAGGGCGACATCGCCATCACTGTGCGCGAGCACGCCGCGACTGTGCGGCACGCGCACGCCGGCCAGCATGATGTGGTCGCCCTCACCAAAGGCATGCACGTCATAGCCTTGGCCGATACGGATGGGAGGGAAGGAAACAGAAGAGTTCATGGCAGTACTTCTTGGCAGAGCCGGCGCCAACGCGCCGGCAAGGGATCAGCTGCCGCGCCGCGACAGCTCGAATTCGAAACGGGCCAGATCGGCCGGTGTGGTGACCTTGAAATTGCTCTCGGCGCCTTCGACGAGCAACGGGCGCACGCCTTGGCGCTCCATCGCCATCGCCTCGTCGGTGACGTCGACACCTGCAGCCGCCGCATCGAGCAGCGCGCGGGTGAGTTGATGGCGGCGGAACAACTGCGGAGTCAGCGCGCGCCACAGGCGCTCACGCGGCTCCGTGCCGTCAATGCCACCATCATCGCCAGCACGCTTGAGCGTGTCGCGCACCGGCGCGGCGAGAATGCCACCGACTGGATCAGCACGCCCCACTTCCAGCAAACGGCTCAGATCGGTCGCCGCCAGATTTGGCCGCGCGGCGTCGTGGACCAGCACGAAGTCATCGGCACGCACGCTATCCGGCAGCGCCTGAAGGCCTGCCAATACCGACGCCGCGCGGGTCTCTCCTCCCACGCAGGTCAGCACCGGCTTGTCGGCAAACGAAGTCCAACCCGGCCAATCCGCATCGTTCTCGGCAATGGCTACCATCACCCCGGCCACGCCGGGATGGGCAAGCAGGGACTGCAGGGTGTGCGCGAGCAGCGGCTCACCGTCGGCCAACAGGTACTGCTTGGGCACCGGGCCGCCAAAACGCGCGCCGCGCCCAGCCGCGGGAACCACCGCCCAGGTCTGCAGGATCACGGGATGTTCTCCGATGGCGACTGCTGGTTGCCCTGCCCGGCCGACGGTTCCGTCGCCGCGGCAGGCGCAGGCACCACGGGCGCAGCCACCGGGGCGTCCTCGACGACCCGGTAGAACTTCTCACCCGGTTTGATCATGCCCAGTTCGCTGCGCGCACGCTCCTCGATGGCAGCCTCGCCATCCTTGAGGTCCTGGACTTCAGCCGCCAGGGAATCATTGCGCTGCTGCAGACCGTCGTTGTCACGCTTCTGGTTGGCCACCTGCGCCTCGAGCATCATCACTTCGCCCGAATTGCCCTGGCCAAACCAGAAGCGGTACTGCAGCAATCCCAGCAGTACCGCCAGCACCAGCACCAGCAGCAGCCAGCGCCAATTACGCATGACGATCAGCGCTTGAGCGAGACAAACGCATCACGGCCGGCATAACGCGCGCCGCTGCCGAGGGCTTCCTCGATGCGCAGCAGCTGGTTGTACTTGGCCACGCGATCGCTGCGGCACAGCGAGCCGGTCTTGATCTGGGTGGCGGTGGTGGCCACGGCGATGTCGGCGATGGTGGTGTCTTCGGTTTCGCCCGAACGGTGCGAGACAATCGCCGCATAACCGGCCTTGTCGGCCATGGCGATGGCTTCCAAGGTCTCGGTCAGGGTGCCGATCTGGTTGACCTTGATCAGGATGGCGTTGGCGGTGCCCGACTCGATGCCTTCGGCGAAGATCTTCGGGTTGGTGACGAACAGGTCGTCACCGACCAGCTGCACCTTGTTGCCGACGCGCTGGGTCAGCAGCTTCCAACCGGCCCAGTCGTTTTCGGCCAGGCCGTCCTCGATGCTGATGATCGGGTACTGCGCGCTCCAGTCGGCCAGGAAGTCGACGAACTGCTCGGAGGTCAGGCGCTTGTTCTCGCCGACCAGGTTGTACTTGCCGTTCTCGTAGAACTCGCTGGAGGCGACGTCCAGGCCGAGCAGGATGTCTTCGCCGGCGGTGTAACCGGCCTTGCCGATGGCTTCCAGAATGGTGTCCAGCGCCTCGACGTTGCTGCGGAAGTCCGGTGCGAAGCCGCCTTCATCGCCGACCGCCGTGCTCAGGCCGTGGCCCTTCAGCACCGACTTCAGCGCGTGGAAGATTTCGGTGCCGGCGCGCAGCGATTCGCTGAACGAGCTGAAGCCGACCGGCAACACCATGAATTCCTGGAAATCGACGTTGTTATCGGCGTGCGCGCCACCGTTGATGATGTTCATCATCGGCACCGGCAGCGACGGGGTGGCGCCGGTCTTGGCGGCCAGGTACTGCCACAGCGCCTGCTTCTTGGAAGCGGCGACCGCGTGGGCGGCGGCCATGGAAACACCGAGCAGGGCATTGGCGCCGAGGCGGCCCTTGTTCTCGGTACCGTCCAGATCGATCAGGCGGCGGTCCAGGCCTTCCTGGTCTTCGGCATTGAAGCCGGCCAGTGCGGTGGCGATCGCGCCATTGATGTTGCCCACGGCGTTGCGCACGCCCTTGCCCAGGTAACGGGTCTTGTCGCCATCGCGCAGCTCCACGGCCTCCTTGGTGCCGGTCGAAGCGCCGGACGGGACAGCGGCGCGGCCGAACGAGCCGTCGGCCAGGGTGACTTCGGCTTCCAGCGTGGGGTTGCCACGGCTGTCGAGGATTTCACGGGCGTGGATCTTGGCGATGTTGGTCATGTCTGGGGGCTAGGCTCGTTCAGGAGAGTCTGTTATCGACGGGAAACACAAATACCAGCCGGGAGTTTAAACGAAGCGCAGGCTGGCGCGGCCGTTGCTTTCGCCTGAAAGCGGCGCGGGCCATTGAAACGGACAAGGCCCGCGCTGGGCGGGCCTTGTTTGTGCGCTGCACCGGTAGTGCCGAGCCATGCTCGGCAGAGGCATTACCGGTGGAGCCCCTTGCCGAGCATGGCTCGGC
>NZ_JASCOR010000158.1 GCF_029959445.1 Stenotrophomonas sp. PS02298
TTGTAGGAGCGGCGTAAGCCGCGAAGCTGATGTCAATGAAATCGCCATACAACCCGAAATCCGATGGACCACCAGCTTCGCGGCTTACGCCGCTCCCACACGATTGGGCACGCTCTACGGGTAAAGCGTCAACGGAGTCTGGCCGACTGCAGGCCTTCAACGAAATCACGCACAGCTCTCGCCGCCGGTGAAGGGCATGCCTGCAGGAGGAGATGGGGACCTGCAACACTCCTAACGGTCGCATGCTTGATCGTCGACAGAATAAGCTCACCGGCACCCGGCATGATCAGGCGATCACCCTCTGCTCGCAGATACAGCACCGGCAAGGTGACGCGTGTCAGCAATGCCGATACATCCGCCTGCATTGCAAACGCCGCACGTTGCCGCAACACGTTTGGATGCACTTCAAGCAAGGCCCGTTCGAGCGCAACGTTCAATGCCGGGGTTGCCCAGCGGCCCAGCAACCACCAGGACAGCAAGGCCAGCGGCAACGCGCGGACAGGCGCAAAACGTGTCAGCGGTGCCAGCGGCGAAAAGAAGGGCAGCGGCGTGCGTGCGAAGGTTGTGGACAGCACCACGCCAACAAGATTGACCGGAGGATCAGCTGCGATAGACAGCGCTATAGGTCCCGAAAAGGATTCACCCAACAGCACGAAAGGAACATCGCGGGGCAACCCAGCCCTGACCAGCACCTCCAGCGCCGCATAGTCCAACGCCTTATCCGGCGGATAGCGCAGCACCGTCACCGGCCCAAACACATCACCCAGGCAGGCGACAAACTGTGCATGCAGTGCCGCCGTTCCATCGAGACCGGGCAGGATTACCAGTGTGGTCACCCAGCCCGTCTCATTCAGACCGTAATCGTCTGCGTCAACGATTCCCAGGTCGGTGGTACCGGCCAATCGGCCTGTTGGTTGCCGTCCAACACGCGGCGCAGATCACGCTTGTCGATCTGCGGTGCAAGCACGTGTACCAGTTCCAGGGCGTAGTCGCGCAATACACGATCGCGCGGCAGTACCGCCCAGGCGGTGCACTCGGGAATCGATGCCGGTGCCGGCCAGGCGCGCAGGTCGGTGTCGTTGGCGCTTACCGCCATTTCCGCGAGCAGGCCGACGCCCAGTCCGGTGCGTACATAGGTCTTGATCAGGTCCGCGTCCAGCGCGGTCAGGGTCAGGTCCGGTTCCAGATCCAGCGCAGCGAAGGCGCGACGCAGTGATGAACTGGTGCGGGTGGAAGACTCGTAGCTGATCAAGGGATGGCTGGCCAATGCGGCCATGTCCGGCGTTACCCCAGCGCGATCCAGCGGATGGCCCTTGGGCACCAGCACCAACCTGCGCCAGCGATACAGCGGCACGGCAATACCGGTGCTCGGTTCGCCACCTGCAGTGCTGATGATGGCGATGTCGGCATCGCCTTGGCTCAGCAGATCCAGTGCATCGCTTTCAGCGGCCTGCTGCAGGTGCACGCTCACTTGCGGATAAGCCAGCTTGATGCGTGCAACCGCTGGTGGCAGCACGAAACGTGCCTGCGTGTGGGTCGTGGTCAGGATCAGTTGGCCGTGGCTCTCGCGACGCTGGTTCGCAGCGTAGGTGCGGATGTTGTTGGCTTCGGCCAACACGCTGCGCGCACGGTTGATGACTTCTTCACCTGCAGGCGTTACCGATTCAAGACTTCTTCCTTTTCTCACGAACAACAGAAAACCCAACTCGTCTTCAAGCTGTTTGAGCTGTTTCGACAACCCCGGCTGGGTGGCATGCACCCGTGTCGCGGCGAGCGTGATGTTCAGCTCGGCATCGGCAATAGCAACGAGGTAACGCAGTTGGGTAAGTGTCATCGCAGTGTTGGAGAGAGATCTTCGGTAAGGAACTGTGAAGAATGTAGGCCAAAACGGTCTCGATACTTATAACCTAAAGTTATCTGAGGTTGGGCGCTTTTCATTTCCGGCGCTGTGGGGCCGGCGCTACGGTCACGGTCCTAACTCCGACTACCTCCGTCATCGCCTTGGACAGCCCCTTGTTCCCCCTGTTTGCCGACCTCAAGGGTCGGGCCGTGCTGGTCGTTGGCGGGGGCGCGGTGGCCGAGCGAAAAACCGAGGCGCTGCTGCGTGCCGGTGCCCTGCCCCGGGTCGGCGCACCGGCCCTGAACCCGGCACTGCGGCAATTAGCCGATGCCGGACGCATCCAATGGCTGAATGGTCAGTTTGATCCGGCCTGGCTGGACCAGGCGATCTGGCTGGTGATCGCCGCCACCGACGATATCGCCGTCAACCATGCGGTCGCCGAGGCCGCCGAAGCGCGCCGGCTGTTCGTCAACGTAGTCGATGACGCGGCGCTGTCCGGCTTCCACGTGCCGGCGGTGGCCGAACGCGGGCCGCTGCAGATCGCCATTTCCAGCGGCGGCGGTGCACCGATGGTTGCCCGCCATGTCCGCCGCCAGATCGAAGAACTGTTTGACCAGGCCTGGGGCCAACTGGCGCAGCTGGTCAGCCGCAAGCGCGGGCTGATACGCGAGCGCTTCCCCGAGCTGGCTGCGCGCCGCCGCTTCTTCGACCGACTGATCGACGGCCCATTGCTTGGCCTGCTGCGCGCACGCCAATCCATTGCTGCGGAAACCCAGCTGCTGCTGGACATGGGCGCCGAGGCCCCGGTCCATAACGGCTCGGTGGTGCTGGTAGGTGCCGGCTCCGGTGACCCCGGCCTGCTCACCCTCAACGCCCTGCGCGCACTCAACCAGGCCGATGTGATCCTGCACGACCGCCTAGTCAGTGCCGAGGTGTTGCAGCTGGCGCGGCGCGATGCCGACTTCATCGAGGTCGGCAAATCCGCACAGGGCCGCAGCACCGCGCAGGAGCACATCCACGCGCTGATGCTGGAGCATGCCCGCGCCGGCAAGCGCGTAGTGCGACTCAAGGGCGGCGACGCCTTCGTGTTCGGCCGCGGCGGCGAGGAACTGCAGTTCCTGCGCGCCCATGGCATCGCCTTTGAAGTTGTGCCTGGCATCACCGCCGCACTGGCGTGCGCCGCCTACGCCGGCATTCCGCTGACCCACCGTGACCACGCCCAGCAATTGCGGCTGGTGACTGCACACTGCAAGGACTCGCTGGACACGTTGGATTGGCCGGCGCTGGCAGAACCGCGGCAGACGCTGGTGTTCTATATGGGCGTGGCCGCGCTGGCGCAGATCCGCAGCCACCTGCTCGGCGCCGGGCTGGCGCCCAGCACCCCATTCGCCCTTATCGAAAACGGCTCCCGCGCCGACCAACGGGTGGTCAGCGGGCAACTGCGCCAGCTGCCCGAGGCCGCTGCCCAGCACCAGGTGAAGTCGCCGGCGCTGCTGATCCTCGGCGACGTGGCGGCGCTGGCCGATGAACTGCATTGGTTCGGCGACGCGCCGCTGCACGCAACGCCTACTGTTTCCTCACTTTCCGCAAAGACGGCAACGCCCACACTGGCCGACGCCGCCTGACCACCTCCCCGGAGATTTCAATGGCCCTGTACAACAGCATCCTGGACACCATCGGCAATACCCCGGTGGTCAAGCTCAACCGCCTGGCCCCGGCCGGCGTCGACATCTACGTCAAGGTCGAGTCATTCAACCCGGCCGGCTCGGTCAAGGACCGCCTGGCCCTGGCCATCATCCTCGACGCCGAGAAGAAGGGCCTGCTCAAGCCCGGTGACACCATCGTCGAAGCCACCTCCGGCAACACCGGCGTCGCCCTGGCGATGGTGGCCGCCGCGCGCGGCTACAAATTCGTCGCCACCATGGTGGAAACCTTCTCCATCGAGCGCCGCAAGCTGATGCGCGCCTATGGCGCCAAGGTCATCCTGACCCCGGCCGCCGAGCGTGGCAGCGGCATGGTGCGCAAGGCCAAGGAACTGGCGCAGCAGCACGGCTGGTTCCTGGCCAGCCAGTTCGCCAACCCGGCCAACCCTGCCTATCACCGCCAGACCACCGCTGCCGAGATCCTGCGCGACTTCGCCGGCAAGCGCCTGGACTATTTCGTCAGTGGTTGGGGTACCGGCGGCACCCTGACCGGCGTCGGCGAAGTGCTGAAGCTGGCCCGCCCGGAAACCCGCATCATCGCCACCGAGCCGGCCGGCGCCGCGCTGCTGGCCGGCAAGGATTTCACCCCGCACAAGATCCAGGGCTGGACCCCGGACTTCGTCCCGGAAGTGCTCAACCGCAACGTCTACGATCAGTTGCTGTCGATCCAGGACGAACGTGCGATTGAGACCTCGCGCCGCCTGGCCGCCGAGGAGGGCATCTTCGTCGGCATTTCCTCCGGCGCCACGGTTGCCAGCGCGCTGGATGTGGCCGCCACTGCCGAGGCCGGCTCGGTGATCCTGGCGATGCTGCCCGACACCGGCGAACGCTACTTCTCCACGCCGCTGTTTGCCGACATCAACGACGGCTCCGACGACGATTGGTTGGCCGGCCTTCCGTAAGTACCGCACTACCCGCCTCAAGCAGAAGGGCCGCCATGTGCAGCCCTTCTGCTCTCGACACCGCGCAACAGCGCAGGGCACCCCACTATTGCCGGCTCAACAAACCCAGCTCCAGCGCCCGCCTGTGAATCTCCAGGTCGCTCTTGACCCCGAGCTTGGCGCGCAATGATGTCCGTTGCTGGTACACGGTTTTGTCGCTGACCCCCTGTTCCAGCGCTATCTGCTTTGGTGTCTGGCCACGTGCAAGCCGAAGAAATACATCGCGCTCACGTTCGGTCAGGGATTCCAATCCTGCTGGGGACGAGGCACGGTTCAAGTCACTGCTCAGGTAGCTCTGCCCGGAAGCCACCGCATGCAGCGCCTCCAGCAGCTCCCTAGGCGCGGCACCTTTGCTCACGTAGCCAGCGGCCCCCCGGCCGAGCGCCTCGGACAGCCAGGGTTCGCTGTCGTGCATGCTCAGCACCAATACAGACACCCGCGGCTGTGCGATCCGCAGCTCGGAAATCAAACCAAGCCCACCGCCTGGCAGTGAAAGGTCCAAAACCAATACATCGGGAAGCAGTCCCTGCACTGCCGCGCGTGCAGTAGCCGCGTCATCGCACTCGGCAACGATGCAGAAGCCGGTTTCCTCCTCGATCAACGCGCGGAACCCGGTACGGACGATTGCGTGATCGTCAGCCATGACAATTCGGATCATCGGCAGATGCTAGCAGCTATGGAACAACGCCCAACCTGAAAATTTCTGGACGTCGGGTACGCGGCATCGCCAAGCCGATACCATTATTGGATGACGCGACCACTGCCGCCCTCTGCCAGGAACCTGTTGCTGGCTGCAAGCTATCCACTGCTGCACAACTTGCTGATGCTACCCGCCAACATGGTCTGGCACCCACCGGCCGGCCTTCGCTTTGCGCTGTTGATGCTGTTGCCCATGCGCTGGTGGCTGCCGATGACCATTGGGCTGGAGCTCTGGTACCGCCTTCTGGGAACAGGTGGCGAGTGGCGCGGGCTGGCCGCATCTGCGGCGCATTTCGTAGCCATATGCAGCGGCCCCTGGCTGCTACGCCAACGTGGCGCTCTTACCCTTGCCGATACCCGGTCTTGGTGCTGGTTGTTTGTCGCAATGATGCTTTCGGCCACCTGCAATGCCTTGCAGATCACTCTCTGGCCTCCTGCATGGGTGGCCGACATGCCAGCCACCGAACTGCTACTGCGGATTACGCTTGGTGACTACGTTGGCATGATGTTGATGGTGCCCCTGATCTTCATCGCATTCCCCCATCGCCCCTCCACCGTCCACTTCCGCAGCTGGCGAGCCGATGTCCCCCGCCTGCTGCTGCCCCTATTGGTGGTCACCGCGCTCGTTCTGCTGTACACACCGCAGCCATGGACCTACCTGTTTGCTGCCGGCCTATGCCTGCCCATCGCAATCCACATGGCCCTGCGCAGCGGCTGGCGGGGAGTAACCCTGTCGATCGGATCAGTCAGCTTGTTGATCGGGCTCGTGGCTTGGCATCGGCAAGACCTGCCCGAGACCATCGAGGGCCAATTGTTGCTGGCGCTGGTCGGCACTACCTTGCTGCTACTTGGTGCCGCGAGCGAATCCCAACGCGCAGCGCAGCACGAGCTGCGCCGCCGGAACGAAGAGCTGCATGCTTTGACCGGTGCGCTGCGAGAGGCTGCCCAGCGTAACCTGGACCTTTCTGAAGACGTCCGCCGCTGGGTTACGGCAGAACTGCATGACGAGCTTGGCCAGAACCTGACTGCGCTGCAAACGCGGCTGGTACTGCTTGAGCGGCGCACGCCTACTGGTGGCCTGTTGCAGCCCGCTTGGGAAATCATAGGCAACATGCGGCATTCCGTTTCCAGCCTAATGTCGAGCCTGCGGCCGGCAGGCTTGGACGAATTCGGCCTTGTTTCCACACTCGGCAACGGCGCTATCCGCACCCTACTTGAAGAGGGAGACCTGTCATATCACCTGCACGTCCTGGACCACGACAAGCAGCTGGGAAGGCTCGATGATCGCACCCAGACAAGCCTGTATCGCATCACCCAAGAGGCTGCTACCAACGCCATACGCCATGCTCAGGCGCGCAACTTCATGGTCCGCATACGCAGTACCTCGAGCGGACGCATCTCGTTGTTGATTGGCGACGATGGCAGTGGCTTCCCAACCGCCCCGCGCCAAGGTGGGCTCGGCCTGCAGGGGATACGCGATCGGGTGCTGTCGCTAGGCGGAACGCTGCGCCTGCGCAGCGACAACAGGGGTACCTGGCTACTCGTCCGCTTGCAAACCAGTTGAACTGGCAAGGCCCGCGAAGCTCGCCAGTTGCAGCACCTTGCGTACTGCGTTCACGCCCCCCGTTCCGGGCGGAGTGATGAGCAGATGTCCCGGCCCAAGCTGCCAGTGCTTCCAGCCATCGCTGCTTGCCTGCGCCACACGCTGTGGCGCCATCCACAGACCACCGGATGCTTCCAGCAACGGGAAGTCCAACCATTGGCAAAAAACCTGGAAGTGCTCCCGCGCACACGCTTCCGCGTCCAGTGGCCAAGGCGTCGAGCGTTCGCTTCCGCCAACCCAATCCCGTTGAGCAAAGACAAATTCAACGAGACCATTCCGCTTGAAGGTGGCATGGAAAGCATCATCATGGAAATTTCCACCTCCCATGTAGCCGGCAAAGTATCCGGCGATCCGTCCTTTTCCCAACTCTGTCCACGAAAAGAAGTAACGGCAGGCAAATGGCGGCGTCAGCGTACACCCCCGATCACTCCACTTGCCGACCATGACCTGCCGGCCCATCGTCGGCCCGGCGACAACTTTTGACCCGCGCACCATCCCTACCCCTAAGCAACTTTTGGCATCAGCATGCAGCGGCCAACAGTCACTCAGCGCTTGAAAATTTCAGATGGAATCGGCTGACCGGCCATTCCACTATCGTCCGCACTTAATGAGGCGACGGGCAAGGACTGCATGGACGACAAAATCAATTCGGACTACTTCTATTGGCACTGTGAAGTCGCCGCGTTGGTGCTGAACACGCTACCTGGGAATCCCGCGACAAAGCATCATGTGCGCAACGCATTGCGCATGGCCACCTTGGCAGCCACCGGCCCGAAAGGTGTTGGCTTCGCCAGCGAACGTGCCCACCAGACCAAGGCACTGTCTGCAAAGAACTGGGACAAGTGCGGCTTGATCAGGGAGCACGTGATACCCATCGGCGAAGTCTACGAAAAGGTCTTCCGTTCACTTGCGTTTCCGATCATTCACAATGACCTTGGCAAGCCCCCGGGCTTCATGCCGGTCAGCGAGGGCAGAATCAAGCTGCGGGCGGGCCAGAGCACCCTCGCACTCGGCAATCCTCGCCCATGGCAGATCGCGCAGATCCTTCAGCAATGGACGCTGTTGGCCTACATCACCAAGGAAGAAGACCAGCTGCTACGCGAACGCAAACTGCACGACCGCATGCCTGCAGGCTGGGATGGCCAGGACAAATTTTCCCGCTATTCCGAGTGTGGCATTGTTTGGAAACCGATCGAATGAGCTCCGGTGTTCGGCGTTTCCCTACCGCAGTGGGATTGCTGCTCTTTACCTCGCTCGCTCAGGCCAGTCTTGGCCATGTCTCGTTTGATCCTGGCGTTTCGACCGCCAGCACCATCGATCCGTCAATGTACTGCCCTTCGCCAGGCATTGACGACGGGGTGTGCCAGGCCAATGCCCGCTTCTGGGCAGAACAACATGAGCGCTTGCTCGGCGATGCGCTCAGGCGTGTTGCCGACGTCGGCGCACTGCAGCAGGACGAATCCGCCTGGCTGGCGGCAATCGAGCGCGAATGCCGCAATGAACTGGAGTGCCTGGGCAACGCGCTCATTCAGCGCCACATCCATCTGGATGGCATCGTGAAACAGGAAGAAGCTACCGCCACAGCAATCCAAACGGACGCTGCAGCGACCGACGACCAGGCCTACGCCAGCGATGACGTGGAAGCTCAGGTCATCGACGAGGAACAGGAAGCTGCGCTTGCCCCAACACGGTTGGCCACCAAGCCCCGTGCAGACACCAACGCAGCGGCCGACGATGTGACACCCACCCAACCAGTGCCTTCCACTGCCACAAAATCGCAGATAACGCCTGCCGGGAAAGCCATGCTGCTCCTGGTCCTGGCCAGCGCCCTGCTCTGCTGCATTGTTCTTGCCCTCTCGGCCTTTGGAAAAATAGTTTTCTACTACGATGTGCGCGATTTCGGCTGGAGCCTGTCCCCCGCATTGTTTACGACCCTGGCATTGTGCAGCGTGGCCGTTCTACGTTCAGGCGAGCTGGACAGCGCCCCCCTGAACCCAACACAGATAACGGTACTGGCTGTTGGCGCGGTTGCCGCGCTGGCTGGTGTATTGATTGCTTACCGCAACGCCATTCGATACAACCGGAGTCTGTTTGTAGGCCTATTGGTTGGCAGCGGAAAGGCTTTTGTCGCCGCGTTCATGATTTTCTCGTTTTTGGCCAATGCAAGCCGCAGGAATAGCGAGAACTACTACCGGTACAACGCCAAAGGCAGGCGTGAGCGCGCACTGGCAGCTTCTTCCTTCACGGTGTTAGGTCTGCTCTGGTACGCACTCGTCAATGGCGAGCGCGTTTACCAAAGGAAGGGGTGGGATCCACCCTGATCCTCCAGCGCTGGAACCGGGCTGGCGCAGGGCCGTAATTTTCATTACATAGCAACCAATGAAGGCCGCCCAGCGCGGCCTTCGCGCGTTTCCGCGTCTTTAAATCACAGCAGGTGAGACTGGACGGGCGCAGACTGCAGTGCAGCAGTGACCGGCCTGGCGGCAGCCGTCACACTTTTCTCATACACCGCAATGGAAGATCACGGCCATGAACATTGAAGTTTGGCAGGGCGACATCACCGAACTGGCCGTTGACGTCATCGTCAACGCGGCCAATGAAACCCTGCTTGGCGGCGGCGGCGTGGACGGCGCAATCCATCGGGCCGCAGGCCCCGGCCTGCTGCGCGAATGCGAGCAGCTACCCGAACTGCGCGCCGGCGTGCGCTGCCCCACCGGCGAAGTGCGCGCCACTGGCGGCCACAATCTGGCGGCCAAGCATGTATTCCATACCGTTGGCCCGGTGTGGCGCGACGGTCGCCATGATGAAGCGGCGCTATTGGCCAATTGCTACTGGCAATCGCTGCGGCTGGCAGAGCAAATGGGCCTGGAGTCGATCGCTTTCCCGGCGATCAGCTGCGGGGTTTATGGCTACCCACTGCACCAGGCGGCGGTCATTGCCGCCACCGAGACCATGACCTGGCAGAAGAGCCATGCGCGGCCTTCGCGGATCGTGCTGGTGGCTTACAACCCGGCTGCGTTCAAGATCTATCAGCAAGCCTTGGCCAGCGTCGGGCCGGCGCAGGAGCAGGCGGGATCTGTACTGGCGTCGTTTGCGGGTGGGTTTGCGCCTGCGCATTGAGGGTTTGGCTGTTCAACGGCCAAGCAAAAGCTACCCCTCCCCAACCCTCCCCTTGCCTGCGGCAAAGGGAGGGGGCAAGAGCGGCTACCCGCGATCTATCCGCCCTGCATGAACAGCCCCCTCCCTTTGCC
>NZ_JASCOR010000159.1 GCF_029959445.1 Stenotrophomonas sp. PS02298
GGAACGACCGAAGAAGATCTTGGGCGGCCTGACACCGGCCGCCTATGCCCAACAGTTGGCGGCCAAAGCCGCTACGATTAAATCTGGACTCTAAAGGGCCCCGCTACTGAAAGCGGGGGGACGTCGGATAGAGGCAGATCGAACTGGTGTTTGCCTGCTGCGGCAAAGCCGGCGTGGAGCAGGGCGGTTAGCACGCCAATGCAGCCGCAGAGCAGGGCATAACGCCTCGCTTGTGGCGTAGCCAACGCCACTTGCCGATAGCCGTGGAGCAGCAGGCCCACTGCCAGTAGGTTGAACAACAGAAAGCCTTGTATGCCGCCGGGCACATGGAACATCTCCCATTCGTGCCAGTAGGCGGCATCTATCTGGTGAACGATCAGCGACAGCAGCGTTGCGGTGTACCAGCGATCCATCGTCAAAGAACTCCTTGGTGGGGCGCCAGTCTAGTCAACAATCTTCATGACTACGTGCGGCTGCGATGTCGCATCAACTTGAACGCACCAGGTGAGGCTTAACGCAGCACCGACCTTTCTGCGACGTTTGCCGGCGGACCATGGCTGCAATCAAGTTTGCGACGGTGGAAGTGGTCATGCAGAAGCGCTGCCTGCGATTGTTGGCGGGTGGAGTTGGAACCGGGTTTCGGCGACGCGCGCTGGCGCCGGTTTCGCTCTATCTGTTGCTGGCGGTTGTTGTGCTGATCACGACGTGGTTGGGGCGGAGCTATTGGTCGCAGCTCGCACCGCTGGTGTTGCTGCTCTGCGCTGGGCTTCTGGGTTGGGTGCGGCGAGTGCGTCAGCGCTGGCTTGGTGTCTATCTGGTAGCGGTAGTGCTGTTGCTGGTGCTGCAATCGGCTTGGTCTGGACTCGCGGCCGCCGGAGTGGAGCGGGTTGCGTTCGTCACGATGGTATTGGGACTGGCCCAGTTGCTGATCCATACCGCGCGGGTATGGCGGTTCTCACGCGCGCTGCAGCTGCAGGTTGATGGCCTGGATTATGCCGCGATCCTGGCGGTGTTGCCGCCGGAAGCTGCCGAAGAAGCAAGGCAGTGGCTCGGTGGCGATGACCACAAAGCTGCCGAGTTGAGCGAGGTGGTCAGCCTGAGCGTGCTGTACGCGGCCTTGCAGGCACCCGGAACCCAGCGGCGCCATCTGCGCCGGATATTGATGGGCTAAAGCGTCTTGCGCAGGTAGATGCGCTCGTGGCCGGGCGGAAAGTCGGGCAGGCGGCCGAAAACTTCATAGCCGTGGCGTAGATAGAAGCCTTCGGCCTGCCAGTCGAAGGTATCCAGCACAACGCTGTGTGCGCCTGCGGCCTTGGCCTGTTGTTCGGCTTCCAGCAGCAACTGGCTGCCCAATCCTTGGTCGCGCAGCTCCGGATCGACCCACAGCACATGGATGGCGAGCCAGCCTGCGCAGACGTCGCCGAGCAATCCGCCGCGCAGTGTTCCGTCCCGGTCATGGCTGGCCAGCTGCAGTGGCAGTTCATCGAAGCTATTGCCGCTGGCCTTGCGATTGAAGGCCAGCAGCCGTGCGCACAGCGCCTGCACATCCTGCGCGCTGGCGACCTGCACCGCGCGCCGTGTCGACATCAGGCGTTACGGTTGTGGGCACGCATCGCGCGCTGCTTTTCGCGGGCCCAGTCGCGTTCCTTGGCGGTATCACGCTTGTCGTGGTTCTGCTTGCCCTTGGCCAGTGCGATCTCGAGCTTGATCTTGTTCTTGCTCCAGTACATCGCGGTTGGCACCAGCGTGTAGCCATCGCGCTCGACCCGGCCGATCAGTTTGTCGATCTCGCGACGGTGCAGCAGCAGTTTGCGCTGGCGACGGTCTTCCGGAATGGTGTGGGTGGAGGCCTGGATCAACGGGGTGATCTGCGCGCCGATCAGGTAGATCTCGCCATCCTTCACATAGGCGTAGGCGTCGGTCATGTTGCCGCGGCCGGCGCGGATGGCCTTGACCTCCCAGCCCTGCAGCACCAGGCCCGCTTCGATCCGCTCTTCCAGGTGGTATTCGTGGCGCGCGCGCTTGTTCAACGAGATGGTTTTGTCGGCCGTCCCGTTCTTTGCTTTATCCTTGCTGTGTTTCGTGCTCATTTCCGTATTGTCTCCGATTCGGGGGCTCCCCGAACACTTTCTGTATTGCCATGACTACCATTCGTCGCAGCGCGCTGGTCGAACACTCCGCCGAGCGCATGTTCAACCTGGTCAATGATGTCGCCGCCTATCCTGGCCGGTTCCGCTGGTGTGACAAAGCGGAAATCCTGGAGCAGGGCGAGGAGCGACTGGTTGCCCGGCTGGATCTGGGGCTGGGTTCGTTCCGGACCTGGTTCATGACCGAAAACACCTTGCAGCGCCCGCACAGCATCGATATGAAGCTGCGGGAAGGCCCGTTCAAGCGCCTGCACGGCCGCTGGGAGTTCCACGCCCTGTCCGAGAGCGCCTGCAAGGTCAGCCTGGAGTTGGAGTTCGAGCCGACCTCGCGCCTGCTCGGGCCGGCCCTGGCGCTGGGCTTCCAGGGCTTGGCCGATCGCATGGTCAACGATTTCGTGCGCGTGGCCGATCAGGAACTCTGAGCGATGCGTGTAGAGGTGGTGCTGGCCTGGCCGGACCGTTACCAGCTGCAGCAGCTTGAGCTGCCAGAGGGCTGCACGGTCGCTGATGCGGTGGCCGAGGCGGCGCTGGATGGCGCTGTCGCGGCGGCAATGGCGGTGCACGGCGTGCTGGCGCGTCCGCAGCAGTTGCTGCGGGACGGTGACCGGGTCGAGCTGCTACGCCCCTTGCTGGCTGACCCCAAAGAAAATCGCCGCCGGCGGGCGCGCGGCGGCGATTGACCCTGCGAAGGGGGCGCTGGATCAGCGGCCCTTCTTCTTGTCCTTGGCCAGGTTGCGGCCGAACTGACGCACGCTGTTACGTGCCAGGTCGCCGTCCTGGGTCGGGAAGTACTCACCTTCCCAGCGGGTGACCAGGTCGTTCTCGAAGAACACGGTGAAGTTCTTGACCTCGGTCTTGCCCAGGCGATTCACCCGCTGGCTGGCGGTGTAGTCCCAGCGCTGGGCGTGGAAGGGGTCGGCAATGGACGGCGTGCCCAGCAGCGCGTTGACCTGCTGCTTGCTCTGGCCGGCCTGCAACTGCGCCACGGACTGTTCACGGATCAGGTTGCCCTGATAGATGGGCTGCTTGTAGATGATGCCGCAGCCAGTAGTGGACAGGGCGACAACGGCGATCAACAGTAGGTTGCGCATTAGGTAGGGCGGTTGAGGAAATCAGGTCGATGATACACTCCCCGGCACCCAGCGCGATCTGACCGGAGATAACTGGCGTTAAACCGCCAATGAACACGATGGCTATGGAATCCAATGACCTGCGCAAAGTCGGCTTGAAAGTAACGCATCCGCGGATGCGCATCCTTGCCCTGCTTGAACAGAACACCCCCCAACACCACCACCTCACCGCCGAAGACATCTACCGCCAGCTGCTTGATTGCGGTGATGAGATCGGGCTGGCCACGGTTTACCGCGTGCTGACCCAGTTCGAGGCGGCCGGGCTGGTCCTCAAGCACAATTTTGAAGGCGGCCAGGCGGTTTACGAGCTGGACCGCGGCGGCCACCACGACCATATGGTCGATGTGGACTCGGGCAAGATCATCGAGTTCGAAAGCCCGGAAATCGAGGAGCTGCAGCGGAAGATCGCTGCGGAACACGGTTTCGAGCTGGAGGAGCACTCGTTGGTGCTCTATGTGCGCAAGAAGCGTAAGTAAGGCTTTGGCGGCGCAGCCTCTGGGCCGTTGCTGCTGAATTGAAAACACCGGCCAATGGCCGGTGTTTTTGTTTGTGCGGTTGCTTCTACCCCCTCCCTTTCGCGCAGCGAAGGGGAGGGGCGGGGAGGGGTGCTTTTGGAGCAGGGCCTCAGGAGCCAACAGCTCCCCTCACCCCAACCCCTCTCCCGCAGGCGGGAGAGGGGCTTTAGAGCCGGAGCCAGGGGCAGAGCCCAAGCCCAAGGCCAAAGCCAAGGCCAAAGCCAAGGCCCAAAGCCCGGGCCCAAAGCCCGGGCTGCCCGCTGTCAGGCTTCCGTCAGCAGCTTCCGCGCCGCCGCCCGTGCTTCCTTGCTGACTTCAGCTCCGCCCAGCATGCGCGCAAGTTCCTCTTCGCGGCCCTTGGCATCCAGCAGCTCAACCGCGCTCTGGGTCATGCCTTCCACCGGTGCCTTGCTGACCCGGTAATGGCTGTGGCCCTTGGAGGCGACCTGCGGCAGATGGGTCACGCACAGCACCTGGCGGCGTTCGCCCAAGGCGCGCAGCTTCTTGCCAACGATGTCGGCGATGGCGCCGCCGATGCCTGAATCCACTTCGTCGAAAACCATGGTCGGTACGGCGTCCAGGCCCAGTGCGGCGACTTCGATGGCCAGGGAGATGCGCGACAACTCACCGCCAGAGGCGACCTTGCGCAGGGCGCGGGCTGGCTGGCCGGCATTGGCGGCGACCAGGAACTCGACCCGCTCGGCGCCATTCGGGTCTGGGCGCAGCTGTGCCTGGGGCTCCAGTTCGATCAGGAACTGGCCGCCGCCCATGCCCAGCTCGCCGATCAGCGCGGTGGTGGTGTCCGAGAGCGAGGCGGCAGCAGCTTGGCGGCTGCTTGATAGTGTTGCTGCAACGGCTTGCCAGCGAGCGGTGGCCTTGTCGATCTCGCCGGCCAGCTTGGCCAGGCGCTCGTCGGCGCCGCGCAGTTGCTCCAGCTCGGCTTCGAGGCGGTCGCGGGTGGCGGCGAGTTCTTCCATTGGCACGCGGTGCTTGCGGGCCAGGTCGTGCAGGCGGCTCAGCTGACGCTCGATGTCCTCGAAGGCTTCCGGGTCGCTGTCCAAGTCGTCCTGGACCCGGTCGAGCTGGGCCAGCGCCTCGTGCAGCTGAATGCCGGCGGCATCGAGCATGGCATCGACCTCGCCGAGGCGGGCGTCGTGCTGGCTGACGCGGCCCAGCTCGTTTCGCACCTGCTGCAGCAGCGAGAGCAGGGAAGGGCCGTCCTCGTCGCCATTGAGCAGGCCGCCAGCGCGCTGGCAGGCTTCGATCAATGCGGTGGAATGGGCCTGGCGGCGGTGGCTGGCGCCAAGCGCTGCGATGGCTGCCGGCTCCAGGTCTTCGCGCTGCAGCTCACCGAGTTGGTGCTCAAGAAAGCCGATCCGGTCGGAAACGTCGCCTTGCTGGGACAGCGCATCGCGCTCATCCAGCAATGCCTGCCACTGGGTGCTGGCGTTGCGTACGGCGGCGCGTTCGGCCTCGTTGCGGGCGAAGGCATCGAGCAGGGCCAGCTGGCTGGGACGTGATAGCAGCGCCTGCTGGTCGTGCTGGCCGTGGATCTCGACCAGAAAGCCTGCCAGTTCAGACAGTTGCGATACCGGTACCGGGCGGCCGTTGATGAAGGCGCGGGAGCCGCCGTCGGCGCGGATCACCCGCCGCAGCTGGCATTGTTCTTCGTCGTCCAATTCGTTGTCGCGCAGCCAACTGCGTGCCGGAGCGTCGTCGTCCAGGCTGAATTCGGCTGACAACTCGGCGCGGCTGGCGCCGTGGCGGACCACGCCGGAGTCGGCACGCAGGCCGGACAGGAAGCCCAATGCGTCCACCATCAATGACTTGCCGGCGCCGGTCTCGCCGGAAACAACAGTCATGCCTGGCCCGAACTCAAGTTCGGTGGCGCGGACAACGGCAAAATCCTTGATCGATAGATGTCTGAGCATGGCGGGCAGGTCTAGGGGCCGCGCAAAACTAGCATGCGGGCTGGATAGGTCAATGTAGGACAGGCGGTGACCGGCACAGATTAGGAACAAAGCGTCTCATGGAGTGAGCCGGAGCCTTGAAACTCTCGGTACAGCCCACATACGGGTCGGGGTAGGCGGCAGAACATCCGCCAAGGAACCGGAAATGAACCAAGAGCACACTGAATTCGACCCCGAGAACGCAGCCATGGGCGGTGACGACGCGCAGCACGACCAGATCGAGGCGCTGCGTGCCGAGCTGGAGCAGGTCAAGGCCGAATCGCTGCGCGAACGCGCCGACCTGGAGAACCAGCGCAAGCGTGTGGCCCGTGACATCGACCAGGCCCGCAAGTTCGCCAACGAGAAGCTGCTTGGCGAGTTGCTGCCGGTGTTCGACAGCCTCGATGCAGGCTTGGCTGCCGCTGGCGGTGAGCCCAATCCGCTGCGCGAAGGTATGGAACTGACCTACAAGCAGCTGCTCAAAGTAGCTGCTGACAACGGTCTGGTCCTGTTGGACCCGGCCGGCCAGGCCTTCAATCCGGAGCATCACCAGGCCATCAGCCAGGTGCCGGCACCGGCTGGCGTGGCCCCGGGCGCGGTAGTGACCGTGTTCCAGAAGGGCTACCTGCTCAACGAGCGCCTGCTGCGGCCGGCACTGGTTGTGGTGGCCCAGGCCGACTGATCGGCCGCGCTGGCTGGCCGCTGCCTAAATCAGGCGCGGCCGCCGGCAAACAGTGTTCCGGGGATGACTTGAATGTCATCAGGTCCTTCCCCATATCCCATTCATCCCCGGCGGCTGCCGGCAAACGAATCTCAGGAGTCCCCCATGGGCAAGATCATTGGTATCGACCTCGGCACCACCAACTCGTGCGTGGCGATCATGGACGGCGGCAAGGCCCGCGTCATTGAAAACTCGGAAGGCGATCGCACCACGCCCTCCATCGTCGCCTACACCAAGGACGGCGAAGTACTGGTGGGTGCCTCGGCCAAGCGTCAGGCCGTCACCAACCCGAAGAACACCTTCTACGCGGTGAAGCGCCTTATCGGCCGCAAGTTCACCGACGCCGAAGTGCAGAAGGACATCGCCCACGTGCCGTACGGCATCCTGGCGCATGACAACGGCGATGCATGGGTACAGACCAGCGATGCCAAGAAGATGGCGCCGCAGGAAATCTCTGCCCGCGTGCTGGAAAAGATGAAGAAGACCGCCGAAGACTTCCTCGGTGAGAAGGTCACCGAAGCGGTCATCACCGTGCCGGCCTACTTCAACGACAGCCAGCGCCAGGCAACCAAGGACGCAGGCCGCATCGCCGGCCTGGACGTCAAGCGCATCATCAACGAGCCGACCGCGGCTGCCCTGGCCTATGGCCTGGACAAGGGTGACAACAAGGATCGCAAGATCGTTGTCTACGATCTGGGCGGCGGCACCTTCGACGTGTCGATCATCGAGATCGCCAACGTCGACGGCGAGAAGCAGTTCGAAGTGCTGGCCACCAACGGTGACACCTTCCTGGGCGGCGAAGATTTCGACAACCGCGTCATCGAATACCTGGTTGAAGAGTTCCAGAAGGACCAGGGCATCGACCTGCGCAAGGATCCGTTGGCCCTGCAGCGCCTGAAGGACGCCGCCGAGCGCGCCAAGATCGAGCTGTCGTCCGCGCAGCAGACCGAAGTGAACCTGCCGTACGTCACTGCAGACGCTTCCGGTCCGAAGCACCTGAACATCAAGCTGACCCGCGCCAAGCTGGAAAGCCTGGTCGAAGAGCTGATCAAGAAGTCGATCGAGCCGTGCCGCGTTGCGTTGAATGACGCCGGCCTGCGTTCGAGCGACATCAGCGAAGTGATCCTGGTCGGTGGCCAGACCCGCATGCCGAAGGTGCAGCAGGCTGTTACCGAGTTCTTCGGCAAGGAACCGCGCAAGGACGTCAACCCGGACGAAGCCGTGGCACTGGGTGCTGCGATCCAGGGCGGCGTGCTGGGCGGCGACGTCAAGGACGTGCTGCTGCTGGACGTGACCCCGCTGTCGCTGGGTATCGAGACCATGGGTGGCGTGTTCACCAAGATCATCGAGAAGAACACCACCATTCCGACCAAGGCCTCGCAGACCTTCTCGACCGCCGAGGACAACCAGTCGGCCGTGACCGTGCACGTGCTGCAGGGTGAGCGCGAGCAGGCCCGTTACAACAAGTCGCTGGCCAAGTTCGACCTGTCCGGCATCGAGCCGGCACCGCGCGGCATGCCGCAGGTCGAGGTGTCCTTCGACATCGACGCCAACGGCATCCTGCACGTGTCGGCCAAGGACAAGAAGACCAACAAGGAACAGAAGGTCGAGATCAAGGCCGGTTCGGGTCTGTCCGAGGAAGAGATCGCACGCATGGTCGCCGACGCGGAAGCCAACCGCGAAGAAGACAAGAAGTTCCAGGAGCTGGTGCAGGCCCGCAACCAGGCTGACGGTCTGATCCACGCCACCCGCAGCGCCATCACCGAGCATGGCAGCAAGGTTGGCGGCGACGTGATCGGCAAGGTTGAAGCTGCACTGGCCGATCTGGAAACCGCGATGAAGGGCGACGACAAGGCACAGATCGAAGCCAAGTCGAAGTCGCTGGAAGAAGCCGGTCAGGCGCTGTTTGCCGCCGCTTCGGCTGGTGAGCAGGGCGGTCCGGCTCCGGGCGGCGACGCCGGTGCCCAGTCCAATGACGACGTGGTGGACGCGGAGTTCACCGAAGTCAAGGACGACAAGAAGTAAGCAAGGCCGGTGTTGTAACTGGGGATTCGGGGTCCGGGACTACTGTTCCGGCTTCCGGATCCCCTTCCGGTATCTGCAATACCAGGCTTTTCGTCCCTGATTCCCAACCCCGATTACAGAACCTCATGTGCCGATGAAACGCGATTATTACGAAGTACTGGGCGTAGCCCGCACCGCCACCGATGAAGAGCTGAAGAAGGCCTATCGCCGTTGCGCGATGAAGCACCACCCGGACCGCAACCCGGGCGACGCTGCCGCTGAAGCTGCCTTCAAGGAGTGCAAGGAGGCGTACGAAACCCTGTCCGACGGCAATAAGCGGCGCATGTACGACGCCCACGGCCACGCTGCGTTCGAACACGGCATGGGTGGCGGGGGTGGTCCGGGTGGTCCGGACATGAACGATATTTTCGGCGACATCTTCGGCAATATCTTCGGAGGTGGCGGTGGTCCGCGCCAGCCGCGTCGCGGTGCCGACATCGGCTACGTGATGGAGCTGGACCTGGAAGAAGCGGTGGCCGGCGTTGAGCGCCGCATCGAGATCCCGACGCTGGCCGAGTGCGGTGATTGCGACGGCAGTGGCTCGGAAGACCGCAAGGTCGAGACCTGTAATGTCTGCGGTGGCCGCGGCCAGGTGCGCGTGCAGCGTGGCATCTTCGCGATGCAGCAGGCCTGCCATAACTGCGATGGTCGCGGTCAGATCATCAGCAAGCCGTGCAAGACCTGCCATGGCAATGGCCGTGTCGAGGAAGACAAGGTGTTGTCGGTCAAGGTGCCGGCAGGCGTTGATACCGGCGACCGCATCCGCCTGCAGGGCGAAGGCGAAGCCGGCCCGGCCGGTGCCCCGGCGGGCGACCTGTACGTGGAAGTGCGCGTGCGCGAGCATGCGATCTTCACCCGTGACGGCGACGACCTGCACTGCGAAGTGCCGGTGCGTATCTCGCAGGCAGCGCTGGGCGACGCTATCCGTGTCGCAACCCTGGGCGGCGAGGCGGAAATCCGCATCCCGGCCGAGACCCAGACCGGCAAGCTGTTCCGCCTGCGCGGCAAGGGCGTCAAGTCGGTGCGCAGCCGTACCGAAGGCGACCTGTACTGCCGCGTCGTGGTGGAAACCCCGGTGAACCTGACGGCTGAGCAGCGCAAGTTGCTGGAGCAGTTTGAAGCTACGTTCATCGGCGAAGAAGCGCGCAAGCACTCGCCGAAGTCGGCAACCTTCATCGACGGCGTAAAGGGCTTCTGGGAACGCATGAAGTCCTAAGGCGTCACCTGTAGTGCCGAGCCGTGCTCGGCATTGGGCTTGCCGGGAAAATGTCACCTGTAGTGCCGAGCCATGCTCGGCAGAGGCGTTCCCGGTAATGCCCCTGCCGAGCATGGC
>NZ_JASCOR010000015.1 GCF_029959445.1 Stenotrophomonas sp. PS02298
GCCAAAGCCGAAGCCAAAGCCGAAGCCGAAGCCGAAGCCAAAGCCAAGGCCGAAGCCAAGGCCGAAGCCAAAGCCGAAGCCAAAGCCAAAGCCAAAGCCAAAGCGTCTGGTCACCGCCGGTCGGGGCAAGCGCGGTGCCTGATTCTCGCCGTGGCAATGACGAGCCCTCCCTTCTCCCGCATGCGGGAGAAGGTGCCCCGCAGGGGCGGATGAGGGGCGCTGTTGCCACTGATTTGACCGTCGTACAAAACAAAAACTCAACACCCATAAACCAGAAAGGCCGACGCAATGCGTCGGCCTTTCTTTGCAACTCATCTCATCCCAACAAGACGTTGGAATCAGGCGCTGGTACGGCTCTGGCCACGGCCGCCACCACCACCACGACGCTGACCACCACCCGGGTGCGCATCACGACGCTGCTGGCCATTGCCGGCATTGCGCTGGCCGCCCGGCTTCTGCGGCTGGCCGCCACGGCCGCCGCGCGGTGCATCGCCGGTCGGGCGACGTGCCGCATGGCCGCCGTTGCCGCGACGCGGTGCCTTGTGGCCGCCCGGATGCTCAGCCTTGCCCGGTGCGCTGTTGCCCCAGCGAATCGGGGTGTGCGGCTCAAAGCCCGGCACGTCACGGATGTCCATGTCGCGGTCGAGCAGACGCACGATCTGGCGCAGCAGCTTGGCTTCGTCCTGGGCAACCAGCGACACAGCCTCACCGGTCGAACCGTTACGGCCGGTACGGCCGATACGGTGCACGTAGTCTTCCGGCACCATCGGCAGGTCGTAGTTGATGACCTTCGGCAGCTCGTTGATGTCGATGCCGCGGGCAGCGATATCGGTGGCCACCAGCACGGTCACGCGGCCGGCCTTGAAGTCAGCCAGTGCGCGCAGGCGCTGGCCCTGGCTCTTGTTGCCGTGGATTGCCGCGGTCTTGATGCCGGACTTCTCCAGGAAATCCGCCAGCTTGTCGCAGCCGTGCTTGGTGCGGCCGAACACCAGCGTCTGCACGCGGGAATCCTTGGCCAGCAGGTGCAGCAGCAGTTCACGCTTGCGCGCGCCATCCACCGGGTGCACGCGGTGGGTGATGGTCTCGGCAACGGTGTTCTTCGGCGTGACCTGGATCTGCTCCGGGTTGTGCATGAACTCCAACGCCAGCTGCTTGATGCTGTCTTCGAAGGTGGCCGAGAACAGCAGGGTCTGGCGATTCTGGCGCGGCAGCTTGGCCAGGATGCGCTTGATCGAGGGCAGGAAGCCCATGTCGAGCATGCGGTCGGCTTCGTCCAGCACCAGGATCTCGACGCCCGACAGGTCGACGCTGCGACGCTCCAGGTGGTCGATCAGGCGGCCCGGGCAGGCGACCAGCAGGTCGACGCCACGGCGCAGCATGTCCAGCTGGTTGCCCATGCCGACGCCACCGTAGATGCAGGCGCTGGGGATGCGCAGGTACTTGCTGTAGCCACGCAGGCTGTCATGCACCTGGGTGGCCAGTTCGCGGGTCGGTGCCAGCACCAGGGCGCGCGGACGGCGCGGGCCATTGCCCACGCTCTGTGGCGAGGTTGCCAGGTGCTGCAGCAGCGGCAGGCCGAACGCGGCGGTCTTGCCGGTACCGGTCTGGGCGCCGGCCAGCAGGTCGCGGCCGTCCAGCGCAAGCGGAATGGCCTGCTCCTGGATCGGGGTCGGGTTTTCGTAGCCCTGCTCGGCGAGCGCGCGCAGCAGGAAGGGCGCAAGGCCCAGGTTTTCAAACGACATGGAGTACTCCGAAACTTGAAGAACGCGCGCCCGCAGGGGCTTGCGTTGCTGATCATTGAAGACCAGCTGATCTCGGAGCGTTCCCGTAAACCGCGCTGCAAGATCTGGGATGCAACCAACGCGGTGCGCTGGCTGGAATGCGTGACGATAGGCGTCGGAGTGGGGGCGGGCGGGCGGATGGGCCAGATGGCCGCTGATCCTGCACCGCCGGCGATCCCTGAGGGAAACGGACGGCCGCTGGCAGACCGCGCTAGTCTAAGGGAATGTTTCGGCTGGCACAAAAACGCCCGTTCAGCATTCGACTGGTGAGGCTGGTGGTAGCTGGCTTATTCATTACAATTGAAACTTATTTCTCCGCAGACTGGACACTCCCATGAAGCTTGGTTCCCTGAAGGAAGGCGGCCGCGACGGCACCCTGATCGTGGTTTCGCGCGACCTGACCCGTGCGGTGCGGGCCGCTGGCATTGCCGCCACCCTGCAGCAGGCGCTGGAAGACTGGTCGAATCTGGCACCGCGGCTGAACGCGCTGTCCGAGCAGCTCAATGCCGGCGCCGTGGAAGGCGAGTTTGCCGTGGACATGCAGGCGCTGGCCGCGCCGCTGCCGCGCGCCTACGAATTCGTCGATGGCAGCGCCTACCTGCCGCACGTGGCGCGGGTGCGCAAGGCGCGCGGTGCCGAAGTGCCGGAAAGCTTCTATACCGATCCGCTGATGTACCAGGCCACCAGCGCCGGCTTCTACGGCCCGCGCGATGCAGTGAAGGTGATCAGCGAGGACTACGGCATCGATCTGGAAGCCGAGATCGTGGTCATCACCGACGACGTGCCCATGGCGGTGACGCCGGAGCAGGCGGCTGGCCACATCCAGCTGGTTGGCCTGGTCAACGACGTCAGCCTGCGTAACCTGATCCCGGGCGAACTGGCCAAGGGCTTTGGCTTCCTGCAGTCCAAGCCGCGCTCGGCGCTGAGCCCGGTGTTCGTTACCCCGGACGAGCTGGGCGCTGCGTGGCAGGACAGCAAGCTGCACCTGCCGCTGGTCACCCACATCAATGGCAAGTGGTTTGGCGCGCCGGAAGCCGGCGTGGACATGCAGTTCAACTTCGCCCAGCTGGTAGCGCACGCGGCCAAGACCCGTCCGCTGACTGCAGGTGCCGTCGTCGGCTCGGGCACCATCGCCAATGAAGACACCGCACTGGGCGCATCCTGTTTCGCTGAACAGCGCACGGTCGAAACCCTGCGTGACGGCAAGCCGTCGACACCGTTCATGAGTTTTGGTGATGTGGTGCACATTGAGATGCTGGACCGTGACGGCGTCAGCATTTTTGGTGCGATTGAACAGCGCATCGAACAGGCTTCGCGTCCCTGAAAGATAGTTGGCGCGTTGGCTGTGCTGGTGGTGAAGGAATCCTCACCGCCAGCCGTTATTGTGGTGGCAGGTGATGGGGGAATCTGACATGGAAGCAGGGCTGACGCTCTACAGTTATTGGCGCTCGAGTGCCGCTTATCGCGTGCGTATCGGCTTGAACCTGAAGGGCCTGGAGTACGCACTCACACCGGTGCATCTGGTGCGTGATGGCGGTCAGCAGCATGCGCCGGATTACGCCGCATTGAACCCGCAGGAACTGGTGCCGACGCTGCGTCACGGCGAGCGCGTACTGACCCAGTCGCTGGCCATTCTTGAGTACCTGGAAGAAGTCTTCCCCGAGCCGGCCCTGTTGCCGGACGACGCCGGTGGCCGTGCACGCGTGCGTGCATTGGCGCAGCAGGTCGCCTGCGACATCCACCCCTTGAACAATCTGCGGGTGATGCAGTTCTTCGATCGCGAATGGAACGTGCCGCAGCCCGAGCGTGACGAGTGGACGCTGCACTGGATGCGCACCGGCTTTGCCGCGCTGGAGACCATGCTGGCAGGTTCGTTCGACACCGGCCGCTATTGCCACGGCGCAGAGCCTGGCCTGGCCGATTGCTGCCTGGTGCCGCAGCTGTACAACGCCCGTCGTTTCCACCTGGACCTGACGCCGTATCCAACCCTGCAGCGGATTGAAGAAGCCTGCATGGCGCTGCCGGCATTCGACGCAGCCCGCCCGGAAAACCAGGTCGACGCGGTCTAACAGGGCTGGTGGTTGTGGGAGCGGCGCAAGCCGCGAAGCTGACATGCGATGTAGGAGCGGCGTAAGCCGCGAAGCCGGCATTGCATCCGAAGCAGCAGATCACCCAATGCCCGGCGAAATTGGTGTCCGGATCCATCAGTTGCTTCGCGGCTTACGCCGCTCCCACAAAAGCCAGGGTCGACCCGCT
The DNA here is from genome assembly GCF_029959445.1 of Stenotrophomonas sp. PS02298. Lineage (GTDB taxonomy): Bacteria > Pseudomonadota > Gammaproteobacteria > Xanthomonadales > Xanthomonadaceae > Stenotrophomonas. Next base: position 4,038 of record NZ_JASCOR010000015.1, read on the forward strand.
TCATGAAAAAGCCCCGCAATGCGGGGCTTTCTGTTGCATGAACCACCAGCTCAGAACCCGTGCGTGATCGCCGCCGGTGCCGATACCGCGAAATCCGCATACGGATCATGCTCGCCGCTGCCACCTTCGGAGAGGCGGAACTTCAGCGCCAGGCCATCGCGCGAGTCGGCGGCGCGTAGCGCTTCCTCCTGTTCGATGATGCCGTCCTTCACCATCCGGAACAGGCACTGGTCGAAGCTCTGCATGCCTTCTTCCAGCGAGTCTTCCATTGCCTGCTTGATGGTGTGCACCTCGCCGCGGCGCAGCAGGTCGCGGATCATCGGCGTGTTGATGAGCACTTCGGTTGCGGGGCGGCGGCGGCCGTCCTTGCCCTTGACCAGGCGCTGCGACACCACCGCGCGCAGGTTCAGCGACAAGTTCATCAAGACGTTCTTGTGCGCGCTTTCCGGGAAGAAGTTGAGGATGCGCTCGATGGTCTGGTCAGCGTTGTTGGAGTGCAGCGTGGCCAGGCACAGGTGCCCGGTCTCGGCGAAGGCGATGGCTGCCTCCATGGTCTCGGCGTCGAGGATTTCGCCGATCAGGATCACGTCCGGTGCTTCACGCATCGCGTTCTTCAGCGCGTTGTGGAAGGCGTGGGTATCCAGGCCGACTTCGCGCTGGTTGACGATGGACTGCTTGTGCTTGTGCAGGAATTCGATCGGGTCCTCGATGGTGAGGATGTGCCCGGTCGAGGTGCTGTTGCGGTGGTCGATCATCGAGGCCAGCGAGGTCGACTTGCCCGAGCCGGTCGAGCCGACCACCAGCACCAGCCCGCGCGGGGTCATGATCACGTCCTTCAGCACCTGCGGGAGGTTGAGCTCCTCGATGCTGGGGATGCGGCTCTTGATCGCACGGATGACCATGCCGACTTCACCGCGCTGCTTGAACACGTTGACGCGGAAGCGCCCGGCGTCGGCCAGGGCGATGGCCATGTTCAGTTCCAGGTCGCGCTCGAACTGCGGCACCTGGCCTTCGTCCATCAGCGAGTAGGCGATTTTCTTGACCATGCCCGGCGGCAGGCCGGTATTGCCCAGCGGGTACAACTTGCCTTCAATCTTGATGTAAACCGGCGCTCCGGTGGTCAAAAACATGTCCGAAGCGTTTTTTTCGGTCATCAGCTTCAAGAAATAGCCGATATCCATGCGAAATTTTCCCCAACAAACGGCGGCGTGCCGTTGCAAGCACGCCTCAGGCTTGACCACAATGGCCGTGCTCAGTCACCCAAGCAACGGCTCCCCAATGAAATCTAGCTTCGCACAATTAAGACGATTCCTGTGTGCTACCGCCTGCACATTCGTGCTATGCGGCAGTGCTTTGGCGCAGGATCCGGGCGCAATGGAATTGCTTGCCGCACAACAGGCCGTCGAGAAGGCCGACCGTGCCGACGCCGATCAGTACGCGCCGGACACGATGGCGATGGCCCGCCAGCAGCTGGGCCAGGCCCAGCAGGCAGCAGGCGACCGACGGCAGCGCAAGCAGGCGCCGATCCTGGCGCTGCGCGCTGCAGCCGACGCCGATCTGGCACGTGCGCAAAGCGAGGAAGCCGTTGCACAGGCCCAGCTGGCCCAGCGCAAGGCTGAGGTTGCACAGCTGCAACGCCAGTTGGCGACAGGGGAGGGACGTTGATGCGGATCCGGAATCTGGTGGTTGTCGGCCTGTTGGCCATGCCGTTGCTGGCGCTGGCCGCGGAAGACCCGGCGGTGGCGTCCTTGAACCAGCGTCTGCTGGTGCTGCAGGCCGACATGGCCACGGCCGACGTGGCCTCGTTCGAGAAGCTGCAGGCACAGCAAGCCATCGCAGCGCTGGCCAAGGCCAAGCGCAAGGAGCTGGATGACGCCCGTTACCTGGCCGAGCGTCGTGTCGCGATTGCCGAGGCAGCCAGCCGCGCGGCGTTGGCGCAACGTGAGGCCGACGAACTGGAGCGGACCCGCAGCGAGTTGCTGATCGAGGCTAGCCGCCGCGATGCCGCCCGTGCCCGTCAGGAAGCCGAACAGCTGCGGGTACAGACCCAGATCCAGGCCGAGGAGGCCGAGCGCCTGCGCCTGGCGGCCGAAGCCGAGACCTTGGCCCGGCAGGACGCGGAGACTGCGTTGACCAGTGTCGCCGGTCGCCAGCAGGCGCGTTTGAGCACGGCCCAGCAGAACGCGGCCAAGCTGGCCCGCGAGGAAGCGGAGCTGGTGTCCGGGCAGAAGTTGCCGGCCTCCAAGTTCGATGGCCGTGGCGAGATCTACACCTTCAGCGGCGATGCGTTCGCGGCTGGCCAGGCGACGTTGTCCGCCGCTGCCGGCAACCAGGCCAAGGCGCTGGCCGAGTACCTGAACATCGGCAAGAAGGGCCGGGTCACCATCGAAGCCTATGACAGCGCCAATGGTGTTGGTCAGCGGCGTGCGCAGGCGCTCAAGGACGCGCTGGTGGCAGGCGGCGTTGCGGCCAACCGCATCCAGGTGACGGGTAAGAAAGCAGCCTCTACCCGGGCCCGTTCAGCGGAAGTCATTATCGCGCCGTGACAAACTTAAATGGCTGAACTTGTTAGGTTTTTGTCATTCGCGTGAGGCTGAATGCGGATCGATTTGAATATTCAGTAAACGTTTCCGCATAGCTCTTGCCGGAACCTTTCTGCAGGCGTAGGGTCAATTGTCCGGGCGGCACTTTCGTCGTCCGGACAACGGAGGGCCGAGCCGGTGCAAGCGTGGCGCGAACCAGTAACCGATAGCTCCTGGCAGGTTGGCCGGAGGACGGTTGGTGGTGCCACGGTGAGCGGCTTGGCTTTCCAATCCAGCAACGCCCCGTGCCGCCAGGCCGGGGCGTTCTTGTTTCTGCATGAAGGAGGTAGTCATGTTCGAAGGGCAGCCGCAGAGTGAAATCGACGCATTGGCCAAGGCCAACCCGGAGTTCAAGCAGCTCTACCAACAGCACAAGAAGCTGAACAAGAAATGCATGGACGCGGAGCTGGGTGTGCTCCCGATTGACGGGGCAACCTTGGGACAGATGAAACGGGAAAAACTGCTGGCCAAGCAGAAGCTCCTGCGGATTTACGAAAACAGCATCAACTGAACCTTCCCCACGCTGGACCGTTTATGTCGCGGACCGTGGCGGCCTCCTCGTCGGCCGTCATTGTCCGCGTCACTTGGCAGTGTTGGCCTGCTGCCTGAAGGTGGGGTTACCTGACTTTCGCGCACAACCAACGGATAATCATCGGTCCGGCCGCAGTGCGGCGCGATCTGAAGTCAACCGATGCCCATCCATTCCTCCATCCTCGAACTCATTGGCAATACGCCCATCATCAAGGCCCAGCGCCTGGATGCCGGCGTCTGCGAGCTGTACCTCAAGATGGAGAGTGCCAACCCGGGTGGGTCGATCAAGGACCGTATCGGTCTGTCGATGATCGAGGCCGCCGAGAAGCGTGGCGATCTCAAGCCCGGCGCTACGCTGGTGGAAGGCACCGCCGGCAATACCGGCCTGGGCCTGGCGCTGGTGGCGCAGCAGAAGGGCTACAAGCTCATTCTGGTGGTGCCGGACAAGATGAGCCGGGAGAAGATCTTCAATCTGAAGGCCATGGGCGCCGAAGTGGTGCTGACCCGTTCGGACGTGGCCAAGGGCCACCCGGAGTACTACCAGGACCTGGCCAAGACCGTCGCGGACCGTACCCCCGGCGCCTACTTCATCAACCAGTTCGGCAATCCGGACAACCCGGCTGCGCACGAGTTCGGCACCGGCCCGGAGATCATCGAGCAGATGGGCGGCGACCTGGACGCCATCGTGTTCGGCTGCGGCAGCTCCGGCACCATGACCGGCCTGTCGCGCGCCTTTGCCAAGCTTTCGCCGAAGACCGAGCTGGTGCTGGCGGATCCGGTTGGCTCGATCCTGGCCGAGTACATCAACGACGGCACGCTGAACGAAAAGTCCGGCAGCTGGCTGGTCGAGGGCATCGGTGAGGATTTCCTGCCCGATATCGCCGATTTCAGCCGGGTCAAGAAGGCTTACGCCATCAGCGATGCCGAGAGCTTCCACACCGCGCGTGAGCTGCTGGGCAAGGAGGGCATCCTCGGTGGCTCGTCCACCGGCACCCTGCTGGCTGCTGCGCTGAAGTACTGCCGCGAGCAGACCACGCCGAAGAAGGTGCTGGTGCTGGTGCCGGATACCGGCAACAAGTACCTGTCCAAGATGTACAACGACTACTGGATGCTGGACAACGGCTTCCTCGAGCGCCCGCAGTTCGGCGACCTGCGTGACCTGATCCTGCGCCCGTACAGCCAGCGCGACACCGTCGTGGTGGGCCCGAAGGACCTGCTGACCACCGCCTACCAGCGCATGAAGCTGTACGACGTGTCGCAGTTGCCGGTGATGGATGGCAGCCAGCTGGTCGGCATCATCGACGAAAGCGATGTGCTGTTGCACGTATATGGCGATGAAGCCCGTTTCCGTGACCCGGTGTCGGTAGCCATGGTCAGCAAACTGGACCGTTTGGACGTCAAATCGCCGATCGAAGCCCTGCTGCCGGTGTTTGACCGCGGCCAGGTAGCCATCATCACCGATGGTGACGCATTTCTCGGTTTGATCACCCGTATCGATCTGCTGAACTACCTGCGTCGCAGGGTTCAGTGAGTCTCGCGGGCACCTCTTGCGGGTGCCCAGCCTGAAAAATCAGATGAGGCTGGTAGAATCCCGCCTCTTTAGCTGGAAGTAGTAGTCATGACGGATCAGCATTCACGCAGCCAGGAGGGCGAGCGCAGCCTGTCGCTTGCCACGTTGGCCATCCATGGCGGGCAGTCGCCTGACCCCAGCACCGGCGCTGTCATGCCGCCGATCTACGCGACTTCGACTTATGCCCAGTCCAGCCCGGGCGAGCACCAGGGCTTCGAGTACTCACGCACGCACAACCCGACCCGCTTCGCTTACGAGCGTTGCGTGGCCTCGCTGGAAGGCGGCACGCGTGGCTTTGCCTTTGCCTCGGGCATGGCTGCCAGCTCCACCGTGATCGAACTGCTGGACGCAGGCAGCCACGTGGTGGCGATGGACGACATCTACGGTGGCAGCTTCCGCCTGTTCGAGCGCGTGCGTCGCCGCACCGCTGCACTGGATTTCAGCTTCGTCGACCTGACCGACCCGGCCGTGTTCGAAGCCGCGATCACGCCCAAGACCAGGATGGTGTGGATCGAGACCCCGACCAACCCGATGCTGAAGATCGTGGACATCGCCGCGGTCGCCGCCATCGCCAAGCGTCATGGCCTGGTCGTGGTGGTGGATAACACCTTCGCCTCGCCGATGCTGCAGCGTCCGCTGGAGCTGGGGGCGGACCTGGTGCTGCATTCGGCCACCAAATACCTCAATGGCCACTCCGACATGGTCGGCGGCATGGTGGTGGTTGGTGACAATGCCGAGCTCGCCGAGCAGATGGCCTTCCTGCAGAATTCCATTGGTGGCGTGCAGGGCCCGTTTGACAGCTTCCTGGCCCTGCGTGGCCTGAAGACCCTGCCGCTGCGCATGAAGGCGCATTGCGCCAACGCGATGGAGCTGGCCAAGTGGCTGGAAACCCACCCGTCAGTGCAAAAGGTGATCTACCCGGGCCTGGCCTCGCACCCGCAGCACGAACTGGCTGGCAAGCAGATGGCCGGTTACGGCGGCATCGTCTCGATCGTGCTCAAGGGCGGATTCGAAGCAGCCAAACGTTTCTGCGAGAAGACCGAACTGTTCACGTTGGCCGAGTCACTTGGCGGCGTGGAAAGCCTGGTCAACCACCCGGCGGTGATGACGCATGCCTCCATCCCGGTCGAACGCCGCGCGCAGCTGGGTATCAGCGATGCGTTGGTTCGTTTGAGCGTGGGCGTGGAAGACGTGGTTGATCTGCGTGCTGATCTCGAGCAGGCACTGGCAGGATGAGTCGTTCGCTTATCGGTGATTACATCGACAGCTTCCGTAACCCCGGGTTCTGGACCTACTCCACCTGGTTGGAGCTGGTGACCAAGTACCGCCGTTCGCGGTTGGGTTTGTTCTGGGCGCTGTGTCCTGCCTTGGTGTACATGTTTGGTGTGGGTGGCTTTTTTGGGCACCTCCAGGGACATGTGTCGGACACCTATATTCCGCATCTCGGTATTGGCTATGTGTTGTTTCGTTTGATTACGATAAGTCTGAGTGAGAGTACGACGACTTTGCCGGGTCACTCCAGTTTCATTTTGGACGGACGAGTACGCTTGACCGACTATGTTCTTCGCGTGGTTGCCAAGGCGTTCTTCTACTTCGTGATGGCATTGCCTGCGGTCATTGTGGCCTTGTCCATCAGCCCGTCCTTCAACCCGGCAGGTTTGTTGCTATCGCTGCCTTGGTTTTTGCTGTTGTTGCTGAATCTGGGTTGGATGGTAGCGATCGTGGCGGTGCTTGGTGCGCGCTTGCAGGATGTGCATGAGCTGATCGGCAGCATTCTCATGTTCAGTTTTCTGTTCACGCCGATCATCTGGTACGCGGACCAAGCCCCGGCAGATACCTTGCGCGGGATGATCGCCCGTGCCAATCCGCTGTATCACATGATTGAAAGTGTGCGAGCCCCGATGTTGGGTGAGCCAGTGGAGAAACTCACCTACATCTATCTCGCCGTGATGCTGGTGGGTGGTTGGCTGGTAGCCTCATTTATTTATCGGCGTTTTGCACGCTATGTGCCGGTGTGGGTATGACTTCGGAAATTTATCTGCGGGCCAAGGGTATCGGCTTGGATCTGCCTACTTACACGCAGGAGCAGCGCTCCATCAAGGCCAGTGCCGGCGTGCTGTTGCGGGCTGCTTTCCAGCCGCCAAAGCGCAAGATGCGCACCACGCTGGAGGACATCAATTTTGATCTCCGCCCGGGTGATAGGCTGGCAGTCTTGGGCCGCAACGGCGCAGGCAAGTCGACGCTGCTCAAGGTGCTGGTTGGAGCCTATCCACCCACCCGTGGGGTGCTTGAGGTTTCGGGCGCACGACAGGCATTGTTGAACCTGTCATTGGGCTTCAACTCCGAAGCTACAGTTGTCGAGAATATCCTGCTACGAGGTATTGCGATGGGCCTGAAAGCCAAGCAGGCGCATGCGATCGTCGAGGAAGTATTGGATTTCGCCGAGCTTGCTGAAAAGACTGGTGACCGTTTGCGGACGCTGTCTTCAGGGCAACGCATGCGCTTGGGTTTTGCCTTGGCTACGGCCGTGCAGCATGAAATCCTGATCATGGATGAGTGGATCGGCACCGGCGATGCAGGTTTCGTGCAGAAGGCTCAGGAACGTATTCATTCACGTGTCAACAGTGCCCAGATTGTGGTGTTGGCCAGCCATAACTTCAAGTTGATGGAAAATGTGTGCACTCAGGCGATCTCGCTGGAAAATGGCCGGATTCACCGTGTTGGTGAGGTCAAGGACGTGCTCGCCAATTTCCAGGAACTGTTGCGCAGCAGCGCCCCTGTAGCGGCTCCCGCAGAATGAAGCTGCTGCTGGTTGCCTACGATTTCCCGCCAATTCCATCACCGCAGGCGTTGCGGTGGGCCTATTTGGCACGTGAGCTCGCCTTGGCTGGGCATGATGTTGAGGTGATCGCCCCGGATCTGCCTGGCTATGGGCCTGGTGGGTTGCCTGTGTTGCCTGCGACAGTGATCGTGCACCGCGTGGACCCAGGCAAGCTTTCCCGGTTGCTGATGGGGCGGCAGAGGTCCATTGCCGTAGAGCCACCGGCTCAGACGGCGGCAGCTGCAGAAGCGACGCCGGCCATGCCGGCGCCGCAGTTTGAGGCCACGCCGGTGCTGAACTGGAAGGGACGCACGCGTAGGCGTGTGGAACGAGCAATAGGCATTGTGGGTGGTCTGAATTGGAAGGGGGCCTTGGCTGAAAAGGTCAAGACACTCGTTTCCGATCGGGTATTTCCTGATTATCGCGTCGAGTGGGTGGCGAGCGCGGTGGCGAAGCTGGAGGAAGTGGCGCGGCAGCGGCCACCGGATGTAGTTGTGGTTTCGCATGAACCAGCTTGCTCGTTGCCGGTGGGGTTGGCGGCGGCAAAGCGCGGCATGGTTTTGGCGGTTGACATGGGTGACCCCGTGTTGGCGCCATACACACCTGCCAAGTGGCGTAAGAAAGCGTTTGCTCTGGAGCGTGATGTCTGCAAAGCGGCCAGCTTTGTCAGTGTGACCACCGAGGCTGCGGCGCAGCTGCTGATCCAGCGCCATGCTTTGGCGAGCGAGCGCGTTGCGGTGGTGCGACAGGGTTTCGATTGCGCGTTCAAAGTGGAGCAGGAGCTAGCCCTTGAGTTCGATCCACAACGTTTGGAACTCCTTTACACCGGCAGCTTTTACAGTTTCCGCCGTGCTGAGGATATCTTGACGGCAGTCAGTGCAGTTCCTGGAGTGCGGTTGACCGTGGCAACGATCAGTGCGCCGGACTATCTGGTCAAGGCAGCCGAAGATTCGCCGCAAAGCATCCGTATCATCGGGTTCATGCCTCATCGGGCGGCGCTTGCCGCACAGCGTGCGTGTGATGTGCTGGTCAACTTGGCCAATGCCGACCCGGTGCAGGTGCCGGGCAAAGTTTTCGAATATCTGGGTGCAGGCAAGCCCATTTTGCATCTACGTGGCGAACAACAGGATGCTACCGGGCAGATTCTGGCCCGACTTGGCGCGGGTTGGGAGCTGCCCGCCAACGCTGGGGGTCCCCTGAGTACGCTGCTGCAGCAGATGAAAGAGCTCAAATCAGCCGGACAGTTGCATACGCATGCCCCGGCGCGCGCTGCGGTCTACGAGTACTCTTGGCGCAATCTGGCGGCTGCATGGGCCGATCAGATGCAGGGAGTGCTTGAAAGGGACGGCGAGCAAGGGCGCGCTCATGTATAGCGGCTTGAGTCTGACGGCGCTTCGCAGGCTCCGGGATTCGCTAGGTCGCATCGATGAGTTGAAGGCGGAGCGCGAGGTTGCGCAGCGGGCGCTGTCGACAGTGCAGGAAGAGTTGCAAGTTGAGCGACAGCGTGTCGCTTCCGTCGAACGCGAATTGCAGGCATTCAAGGCGCAGCAGCCGTTGCAGCGGATGCGACGCCTGCTCTCAGCCACACGGCAGCAGCCGCGGTTGTTGCTGGATTGGCCAGGGAAACTGTTGAGGGCGCTGCGGCCGGCCAGAACTGCCGTTGAGGCGCGCCGACCAGGGTTTGAGTTCACCGCTTTACAGACCGCCGAAGTCGAGTTGGGACCGATAGCATCAACGGATGAAATCGCACCTCCGCTGCTCGCTTTGCCGGCTGCGGGAGCTTTGCCGGTGGATCCGGCGCAGCTACGTGTTGCCCTGATATGTGACCGCTTTACTGCCGACAGCCTTTCCTTGGAATGCCAGGTGGCGGCCTTGCGGCCGGATAACTGGCAGGCGCAGATCGCGGAATTTCAACCGCATCTGCTGTTTGTCGAATCTGCCTGGGTGGGATTGGAAGGCGAATGGCAAGATAAGGTCGTCAGCGCAGGTGCCGAGCTTCGCAGCTTGGTAGCCAGTTGCAGGCAGGCCGGAATTCCTACGGTTTTCTGGAACAAGGAAGACCCGCTGCATTTTGAAGCCTTTCTGCAGACGGCGAGCCTGTTTGACCATGTGTTCACGACAGATGCGGATTCGCTGCTCGAATACCGGCGGAAATTGGGCCATCAGCGCATTGGTGTTTTGCCCTTCGCTGTTCAGCCGCGCCTTCACCATCCTTTCAAACAGGCTGGCGAAGAACGTATCGCGGGCAGTTTTTTTGCAGGCGCCTGGTACGGCAACCTTACAGAACGTTGCCGAGATTTCCGCAGTCTGGCCGACTCCCTGGCCCTTGTTGGGCCATTGAGCATCCACGATCGCAACGATCGCAAGGGTGTGCCAGGGCGCCAGTACCCGGCAGAGTTCGTCCCCCATCTGCGCCCGGCAGTTGCTTATGAACAGACCCCAGCTCTGTACCGCAACTACCAGATAGGGCTGTCGCTGAATACGATCAAGCAAAGCTCGACGATGTTTGCTCGCCGTGCGTTGGAGCTGATCTGTACCAACACCTCGGTCTACAGCAACTATTCGCGTGCGCTGACCCTGCTGTTCGGCGACCTGCTACGGGTCTCGGACGATGGTTCCCAGGTTTTGGATTGGGCTTGGCACGAACTGCAGGATCCGGATTCGGCCGAGCATCGGCAGCGACGTCTGCAGGCAATGCGGAAGGTCCTGAGCGAACACACCTGGGACTCGCGGCTGCGTACGGTAATGGCTACGGTGAGTGGCTCGCCGCTATCGGAGGCGAGCGACTCTGTGGTTGTCGTGTCGCAGATCAGTGATCTCGGCCAGGCGCAAAAGTTGGTGCAGATGGCCCGCGATCAGCACAGAGTCGAGGTTTCGCTTTTCGTGCTGGCGCCGGATGACATCGTGTTGCCGCCGGAGCTGCAGCGGTTGTCGGTTGATGCATTGGGAGCCTTGCCCGGGCAGACGTTTGCCGGCCGGTTGGTAGCGGTTTGGCACGTCGACGATGCCTATGGTCCGCACTATCTGACTGATCTGGTCGCAGCCTTGCGCTTCGATCAGGGGCGAGTGGTGGGTAAGGCCTGTTATGTGCGCAGCACCCCGAATGATTCAGTGATCGAAGGTGCGGGGCTTGAGTATTGCCAGACCAAGCGTTTGGCTTGGCGGCGGACCTTGGCCGATGCGGAAAGCTGGACAGATACGCTGGGAGCTGTGCTTGCAGATATTGATAACGGTGGCTTCGAAGGCGAGGGCTTGCTTTCGATTGATCGCGAATCGTATCTGCAATCGGCGGCGCTGTCGGAATTGCCAGCACCGCTGGAGTTCGAGCAGGGCACGTCACTTGCGGTGTTGGATGCATACCTGCAGGAGCTGCTGACCAACATGCAGGCCTCGGCCGCACCTGTGGGTGTGTCCGGCGGCGAGTTGGAACGGCTGTTCAAGGGCGGCGTGCTGCCCGCAAGAACTTCAGTGGCCCTGCGCAATGGCGCGCTCGAGGTTGTTAGCAAATTGCCTCCCAGGCAGGAAGATGCGCTTTTTTCTGGCTGGTTCTCCGCCAGTGACCTTCACCAAGGGCGAGCTCAAACGCGGTTGCGACTACGCGCCGAAGCGAGTCCTGCATTCGAGCTCTATCTCGATGCGGGCAGTTCGGAAAGTGGCCGGACGCTGGACCGTCGCCATTTGCAGGGAGGGGTTACCCATTCCGTTGCTGCCGCTGCAGATGTGGATAGCTACCGGTTTGCCGTGGCCATCCGCGGGCCATATGTGGGCTATTGGCAGGGCGTGGCGGTCGAGGATTCGTCGCCGGACCCGTTGATTCTTCCTGGGCAAGGTAGATTGCTGGTTGTGGCCAACGGCTACCCTCGCGCCGGAGATCTATATCGCAACGCGTTTGTGCATCGCCGAGTGAAGCTCTATCAGGCCCGAGGTATCAACGTCGATGTTGTTTGGGTGTCGTCAAGCTTGCAGCGTCACAGCTACGCATTCGACGGCGTCCGCGTGACGATATGTGACGGGCTGACGCTCAAGCAGACCCTGCTGCACTCGGGGCACTCGGCGATCGCCGTGCATTTTCTCGATGAAGAGATCTGGTCGGGCATCGAGCAAGCCGCCCAGCAGGTGCGTACCGTGGTTTGGTTGCATGGGGCAGAAGTCCAATCTTGGGCGCGCCGTAGCTACAACTTCGACACCGAAGGCGCACGCGCCGAGGCGCAACGATCGAGCGATCAGCGCATGAGGTTCTGGGCGGGACTGTTTGCGGCGCCGCCTGCGCATCTACGTTTTGTTTTTGTGTCACTGGGACTTTATCGGGATGCCTGCGCCGACATCGGTTCTGCACCGCCGGCAGGTAGTTGGCAGGTGATCCACAATCCAATCGACACCGGAATTTTTCAGTATCGGCCGAAGACCGCCGAGCATAGGTTGCGAGTGCTGTCGATCAGACCCCATGCCAGCCGCACCTATGCCAATGACTTGGTAGCGGAGGCCATCTCGATCATGGCATTGGCGCCGGAGTTTGAGCAGATGCATTTCACTCTGGTCGGTGACGGACCTTTGTGGGATGCCAATTTTTCGGGGCTGCAACAGTACGCGAACGTAGTTCTGCAACGGGGTTTTGTCACCCAGCAAGAGGTGGCGGAACTACATGCCGATCACGGAATATTTCTTGTGCCAACCCGTAGCGATAGCCAAGGTGTGAGTCGCGACGAGGCGATGGCCTCGGGCTTGGTGCCGGTAACCATGGACGTCGGGGCTGTTGCGGAGTTTGTCGATGACAGTTGCGGGGTGTTGTGTGCAGCGGAGGACTCAGCACAGTTGGCGGCAGGCTGCCTGAGCCTGGTCAGGGACAGGCAGCTGTTTGCATCGCTATCATCGGCTGCTGCAAACAGGGTTGGGCGGCAGTCAGCGGCTGAATTGATCGCCGACAGTGAAATCAAGGTTCTGGGCCTGGATAGCCGGCTCTGACGTTTTTTTGAAATTCAGGATATCAAGGAATATAAAATGGATATTGCTTCGACGCGCTTGGCTGTTGTTGGACTTGGTTACGTTGGGTTGCCGCTGGCGGTGGCGTTTGGTCGAAAGATCGCGGTCACCGGCTTTGACATAAATTCTGAGCGTGTCTCGGAGTTGCGCCTGGGCAACGACCGTACCTTGGAAGTCGATTCTGCGCTTCTGGCTGAGGCGGATAAACTTGTTTACGCAGACAAGCTTGAGGATATCGCGGATTGCAATGTCTTCATTGTTACAGTCCCAACGCCCATCGATTCAGCCCGTAGGCCAGACTTCGATCCTTTGTTGAAGTCGAGTGCAGCGATCGGCTCGGTATTGAAGAAAGGCGATATTGTCATCTATGAGTCCACGGTCTATCCGGGTGTTACCGAGGAAGTTTGCGTTCCGGTACTTGAGCAGGCATCTGGGTTGACGTTCAATCGCGATTTCTTCTGCGGCTATTCGCCAGAGCGGATCAATCCCGGTGATAAGGAGCGAACCGTTACCAAGATCATGAAGGTGACGTCTGGTTCAACGCCCGAGGTCGCCGAGTTCATTGATCAACTGTATGCAGCGGTAATTACTGCTGGAACCTACAAGGCAAGTTCAATCCGCGTCGCGGAGGCCGCGAAGGTAATCGAAAATACCCAGCGCGATGTCAACATCGCGCTGATGAATGAGTTGGCTCTCATTTTTCACAGAATTGGCATCGACACACAGGAAGTGCTCGCTGCAGCCGGGACTAAATGGAATTTCATGAAATTCGTGCCAGGCCTGGTTGGCGGGCATTGCATCGGCGTTGATCCGTATTATCTGGCCCACAAAGCCGCGATGCTTGGCTACAATCCCGAGCTGATTCTGGCAGCCCGGCGTATCAACGATGATATGGGGCCGCACGTGGCAAATCGTGTGCTCCGCGCGATGGCAAGCTCAAAGTTGAATATCGTTGGGTCGCGCATTCTTGTGTTGGGCCTGGCCTTCAAAGAAAACTGCCCGGATGTTCGAAATACCAAGGTCGTCGATGTGCTCAAAGAGCTGGATGACACCAACGCAACTGTCGACGTGTACGACCCTTGGGTCGATGCGGCCGAGGCAAGGCATGAATACGGAATCGAGCTTTGTTCTGCCCCTGAAGCGGGTGCATATGATGCAGTTATTCTCGCGGTAGCGCACAAGCAGTTTGTAGGTGTCTCGGCGGAATTTGATGTGAATTCGTTGCTCAAGACTGGTGGCGTTGTTTTTGACGTGAAGGGTGTTCTTCCTTCGGCCAAGAATACCTACAGGCTGTAAACGTTTAGCGCCGGACGGAGATGGCAATGCTTACACATTCTTTTACGCGGAACGGAATACCTGTTCAGTTGTCCTTTCCCAGTGATCAGGACTACATTGCAAAGCAGGTAGCGTTGACTGACGACTTCTATGAGTCAGATCTTCTGGGTGCCGTTGGCGAAATGCTGGCGCCCGGTGATCTCGTGGTCGATGTTGGCGCGAACGTTGGTAATCACACTGTTTTTTTTGCTCTGGTCAAAGGGTGCAAGGTATTCAGTTTCGAGCCTAATCCGGCTGCGTTGCTTTATCTGCGTGCCAATGTGCTGCACAACACAATTGCGTCGTTAGTGCACGTTAAGCCGTTTGCGGTTGGGGAGAGCAAGGGCAGGGCGGGAGTGCTTTCGGAGAATGCAGGAAACCTTGGTGCGATGGCACTGAAGTTGGATGCCCAATCGGGGGCGTTTGAAGTTGTATGTCTTGACGATCAGGATTTCCCGGCGCCGATTCGATTGCTCAAAATCGATGTCGAAGGGATGGAGGTTGGGGTCCTGAAAGGTGCGAAGGCATTGATCGAGAAGGATCGCCCTTACATAGTTGTAGAGGCGGGAACCGCCGCAGAATTCGCAGCGGTTGACTCGATTTTGAATGCTTCGCGCTATCTTCCGATTGCGGTGTTTGGCGCTACCGCCACTTATTTTTATGCGCCCGCCGAGCGCTACGCGGGTTTAAGTGCTGAGATTTTGGTCGGAATCCGCAACGCTGTTATATCCGAGGCGGCGCAGAAGCAGCTTTTCCTGGAGCACCGGGAAACCCGCAAAACGGTAATAAAGCATTCCCAGCAGTTGACCGATGTCAGGGATGATATTGCTGGCCTGCGCCCTGAGTTGGAAAGCCGTTTCATCAAGGCTGCGGATGATCTTCAGAAGGTCCGGGAAGATATTCATGCTGGAATGTCTTCGATCCGCTCCGAGTTGGTTACCGATCGCGATTCAAGCGCACGCGATTTGCAAGCGGAGATATCGAGCGAACGTGGCAGTCGTGCCGAGGAACTGCGGGCGGCTATCCGGGAAGAGCGCGAACTCAGGGCTAAGGAAGTTCAGGTCGCGCTGGCTGAAGAGCGAAAGCTTGTAGATCAACGGCTTGCGGCGGCTATTCTCGAAGAGCGTGAGTTGCGCATTCAGGATGTCAGGCATGATGTTCTGGAAGAGCGCAGACTGCGAGTTCAGGAGCTGCAACAAGCAGTTCTGGATGAGCGAAAAGTCGTGGCGCAGGAGATTGAGGAATCAGTATCCGCCGAGCGTACGGCTCGTATCCAGGAGGTACAGAGCGCCGTCCTCAAGGAACGCGAACTTCGCGCGAAGGAACTGCAGGAGGCGGAGTTGGCCGACCGTGCTCTACGCGCCCAGGAAATCCAGGCTGCGATTCTTCGTGAAAGGGAATTGGCGATTCAGGAGCTCCAGAGCGCACTGCGCCAAGAGCGTGAGGCGAGAGTCCAGGAGCTGGATGCTGCGATAGCAGCCGGGACCGAGCGTCACTTGAGGGATGCCAGCGTCTCCGTTCTCAACGAGCGGAGATTGCAAGCTGATGCACTGCAAGCTGCGATCATCGAAGAGCGCGGGCTCAGACAGAGCGAGATGGTGGTTGCTCTGCATGAGGAGCGCGGGGCCACGTCGGAAGAGATTCGCAGCGCAGTCAGGGCTGAACATGAGCTCCTGATGGAAGAGGTCCGGGCAGCGCTCGTTGCCGAGAGGGAGGTGACCTCGGGTGACCTGCGTTCGGCGGTATCGACCGAGCGCGAGCTTCGCATAAGTGAAACCCACGCGGCTCTTGAGGATGAGCGTGAAGCTGCAGCACATGCAGTTCATGAAGCGGTAGCTCGACAACACCAGCAGGTAATCCTGGCACTGCAGAACGAACTACAGGTAGAACGCGAGAGCAGATCGAAGGAGGTTAGCTCTGCGATATCTCAAGAGCGCGAGAGGCTGATGGCAGCGATGCGAGCGGAAATCGACCAGGAGCGCATTCAGCGCGAAAAGGATCTCCGGCTTGAGCTTGATAAAGAACGGGCGTTCAGAAAGACCGAGCTTCAGGCAGCGCTGCTGGAGCAACGGAAATCCATGGTGGAAGAATCCAGGGCAGAACTCTCATCTGAGCGCCGCCTCGGCAATGCTGATCTCGAAACGCTGCGTACGAATATCCACTTGGATCTGGAGCAGATCAACTCGCGGATTTCCCATTTGAATCAGCGCCATGAGGCGCTGTTGAATGGGCGAATATTCAAGACGTTGACAAATATAAAGTCGCTGGTCCTGCGTCGAAAGCAGGATCCGGACGCCGTGCCTATGTTGACGTGGGCGCCAGCAGATGAAGTATCTGCGCTGGTGCCTGAAGCGGAGCCGGTTGTTCTGCAACCCGCAGCAGCGCAACCAGAGGCGCTGCCGGTAGCCAAGAAGGCTGAGGTCGAAGTATCTCCGCGCGCAAGAATGGAGCGCCCGATTGATATTCTTGTCGCCGGGTCGATCGAACTCGCTGCCGAGCCAATGGTTTCGATTGTGATGACTACCTATAACGCCGAGACGACGGTGGTTGACGCAGTCCAATCAATCCTTGACCAAACCTATCGGAAGCTTGAGCTCGTTATTGTCGATGATGCGAGTAGTGATCGCACTCTTGCCAAGCTTTGGCAGATGGCCGCTAAAGATAAGCGGATCCGGATTATCGAGTCGCCGCACAATAGGGGCACTTACTGGGCAAAGAACACCGGTATCGTCGCGTCACGGGGCGACGTGGTGACCTTCATGGATAGTGACGATGTTGTCGATGCCACGCGTATCGAGAAGCAGCTTGGTCATATCTGCGGCCCCGGGGTCGTAGGTACCACATGTAATTACATCCGCAAGAACGAAAGTGGCGAGATCGTTCTGAATCGGGGCTTGGAGCAGAGAATTGGCCTGATAACCCTGATGCTGAAGCGTAAAGTGTTTGATGAGATTGGCTACTTCGATAGCGTCAGAACTTCTGCAGATGATGAAATGATGCAGCGGGTTAAGCTGGTTTACGGTAGGCGATCTGTCGTCAACGTAGCGGAACCCCTTTATATCGCCAAGCTGCGTGAGAATTCGCTTACCACCATGGCGGGGAATGCGAATAATCTTGCTGCGACGACCGCCTCGGCATTTCTTTCCGATGCCCGTGCAGGGTATGTAGAGGCATATTCTCTTTGGCACAAAATGGTCAGTTCCAGTGGCCGGGCTCCTTACGTGCCATTCCCGAATGTAAATCGGCCGTTTGCTGTTGCCGGCAAGTTGCGAGTCGATGAGGATCGATTCGAAGCACAACCAATAATAGCTTTCATGGCCAGCTTCCCGCCCAGGCTTGAAAAGCTCAAGCTCGCTGTTGCATCGATCCTTCCGCAGGTTGATAGGTTGTATATCTATCTGAACGGCTTTGATTCCGTTCCGCAGTTTTTGAAGGACGAGCGGATCGTTGTCAAGACAGGCGGCAAGGATCTGCGGGACAACGGAAAGATCTTCCACATGGCGAACTCGCCGGAAGGTTACTATTTGACGGTTGACGACGACATTGCATACCCACCTGATTACTGTGAGGTGTTGGTGCGCGCGGTTGAGCGATATGACCGCAAGGCGGTCGTAGGCGTGCATGGGGTTACCTTGGCTCAGCCCTTTGTCAAATACTTCAGTCCGGATAGAACCGTCTATAGCTTTAAGCATGTCCTGCACAAGGACGTTCGCGTCAATTTGTTGGGGACGGGCACCGTCGCATTCCACTCCGCCACGATTCGGCCGCAGTTGAACCAATTTGAATCGACGGGGATGGCGGATGTGTGGATGGCGATTCTCGCAAAAGCCGGTTCCGTTCCAATGATTTCGGTGGCCCGGCCTGCCAATTGGCTGCAGCCGATCTTGATGGCCGGGGAGGGGGATACCACTTTGTATGATGAATTCCGAGAGAATGACTCCGCACAAACGGAAGCGCTCAAACGACACGGCAGTTGGGTGATTTGATTTCTCTCATAATGGTAGAAGAGTAAATAATATGGCGAAACTGCTGATCTGGGATCTGGATGACACTTTGTGGTCTGGTACTTTGGCCGAAGGTGATGATGTTGTTCTTTATGGGCGACGAGCTGAGTTGATTCGCTCGTTGAATTCTAAAGGTGTAGTCAACTCCATCTGTTCAAAAAACGATTTCGAAACCGCAAAGTCCAAGCTGGTCTCAATGGGCCTTTGGGATGAGTTTGTTTTCCCGGAGATTGAGTTCCTGCCGAAAGGCCGTCTTGTCGCAGGCATAATCAATGACATGCAGTTGCGCGCGCCAGATGTTGTATTCATCGACGACAATGATCTGAATCTCAAAGAAGTTGAGTTTGAGAATCCGGGAATCCGGACGATGGACGCCAGAGGCCCCGCGGTGGATGTTTTTCTTGAAGCTTTGGAGGAAAAGCTCTCCGCTGTCAGCAAGTCGAGGGTCCAGGAATATCGGATCCTCGAGAAGAAGCGCGCTGATCGCAATAGCGCAGGGGCGGGCAATGAGGAGTTTCTCGCGTCCTGCGGCATCCGTGTGAGTTTGGTGCGCCGAACTGATAATCTTGCCTATGCTTCAAGAATTGAAGAGTTGATAAATCGCACGAATCAACTCAATTTCACCAAGTCTCGAGTCGAGGAAGGCAGTATTGCGGAGTACCTTCTCGATGTCCGTAATAATGAGACTTACGGAGTGTTCGTTTGGGACAAGTACGGATACTACGGGCTGGTCGGCTTTGTCTCGATCGAAGGCCGCAACAAGTTGCGGCATTTCCTGTTCTCCTGCCGGACCATGAATATGGGGGTCGAGGTGGCGGTTGCTGCTTCGCTTGCCAAGTACTTCGAAGGCGTCACCACGTGGCCGGTATCTACAGAAGCTCCCGCTTGGATCAAGTTTGTTTCTTCTGATTCCCAGGAATTCAGGGACGCAGTGGGGAGTGGCGAGTCATCCGAAAGCGCCGAGATCCTGGTTCGGGTCATGGCCAATTGCCAGTCTGGCGCAATCTGCCACTACATGGGCATTCCGGGTGTTTCGTTCGACAACTGGCCGCGCGTTTATCGGTTGCAGGATTCTCTGAGCTCGGGCCTTGAAGGCGAGATCCCCGGGGTGCTTGTATACGGTGCTTTCAACGATTACGATCTGCGCCACTGGGATATTGCGCCGAGCGATGCAGACTACCGCGTCGCTGCGGCCAATCTTTTCGCACAGGCATCTTCGGCCGGGGCGAGGTTGATCGTTATCCTACCTCCCGATAAGTTCTCGTCGGAACGAGTTGAAGACGGTGTGACTTGTGAGAGATTCCATTTCCTGAATTCGGTGTGGCGAGAATTGGCCGCTGCGAATCCTGGTCTTCAGCTCGTTTCAATCGGTGACGAGTTCCTAGGCGATGCGGTGGTTGAAGATCCACGGCATTATGATAGGACAACCTTGTTGTGGCTTGGTGATCGTATCGGGAAGTTGATTTCAAAAAAATAATCCAGCTCTATATTGGTGGTCCATATGGCAAGGAACTTTTCTATTTTCGGCAGTTGTGTGACACGGGATGTGTTTGGCTTCGGTCAGCACAGTAATCTCGTGGATGGTTATGTAGCGCGATCCACCATTGCCAGTGCCGTGTCAGGACAGATAGAGTTTGCCCTTGATTCTGAAGATGTCGGTTTCTCGTCCATTAGCCCATTCGAGCAACGGATGATCCGCGGCGATATCGAGAAGAACTGCTTCAGCGTTCTGAGCGAGAGTTCCGCCGCTGAGGTGATTGTCGATTTGATCGATGAGCGATTCAGCATCATCGAGGTTGCCGGCGGATACCTGACGGAGTCTGCATCCTTTGTGAAGGCTGGCCTGTTGCAACGATTGCCTGATGGGGCGCAGAAAATCTCGTTCTTGAGCAGGGATGAGGTGGACCGCCAGGCCTTGGTTGCCTTTGCCGGAAAACTTCGTCAAACTGGAAAGCGGATTTTTATCCACAAGGCTTTTTGGGCTACATCATTCGTAGACAATGGGCAGTTGCTGGATTTTGAAAAGAAAGATTTTTATGCGCGAATGAACGATGGGTTGGTTTGGCGGTATGAGTTGTTGAGTGACTTGTTGCCGGAGGCGGCTGTGTTGCAAGCTCCGGCGGATTCGCGGGTGTCTGATCCAGCGCATCGGTGGGGTCTGGCTCCATTCCATTATGTGCCGTCGTATTATGATTCGATCCGGGCGCAGCTCGATTTAAACTAGTTTGCTGTTTTATCTTAATATCTATTATGGAGTTTATATGAAGATTCGTAGTGCTTTTCTGGGTGCGGCGGTATTGGTTGCTTTGACTGCTTGCGACAAGGGTCCGGCTACGGATGCCGCACCTGCAGAGCCGGCACCAGCCTCTGAAACTGCCAAGGATGCTGCTGCGGCGCCTGCGCAGAATTACAACGGAGTAAAGGTTGCAGGTCAGGTGCCGTTGAACTTCCCGCATGATGTGCGCTCCAATTCGGAGGCTACGGCGGAAGGCGTTGTTACCCACACCCTGCGCGTTGAGTACAAAGAGGTTAATGAGGCCGCGGTAGCGGAAGCGCTCGAGAAAGCATTTGTCGAAGCCGGCTTCAAGGTTCAAGCGGATGGCATGAAGTTCGTCGCTGTCGGTGAGTCGGGCAAGGTTCGATATGCGATTTCACCTGCTGGTCCCGAACTGAAAGTAGCCCTGGCTTCGCCTGATTCGAAGGGAATGGTCACTTTCATCTGGTGATGCGTGGTGACACGGTCCCGTACATTCGCCATCAGATATGATCGGATGTACGGCACCTTTCAACCCAGCCGGCCCTGCTGGAGTTGATGGGGCTGGCGTTGGATTGGCGATATTGACCTGCGACTTGCAGTGTTATTGCATATGCGCGGCTAGACGGGCGGCTGCTTTGCCGTCCCACAACTCAATCGATGTCGGTGTTGTGTGGCGGCTGGCAAGCTGGGAGTCCAGCCGCAGTGCTGCTGTTTCGGGCGTTACCAGCTCGTTGCCATGGCCAAGCGTATCAGGACGTTCGGTGCTGTCGCGGACAGTCAGGCAGGGAATGCCCAGCACTGCGCATTCTTCCTGCATACCGCCGCTGTCGCTGACTACTACCCGCGCCGCACTCTGCAGGCAGACGAATTCGCGATAGCGCAGCGGGGCGATTAGATGCAGTCCAGGGATATGCAGTGCTGCAAGCATCTGTTCTCTTTCCAGCGCTGCCCGGGTTCTGGGGTGCAGCGGCCATACCACCGGTAAGCGTTGAGTTATCTGGACGAGCATCTCGACCAGCGCTTGCAGACCGGTACGACTATCCACATTGGATGGACGGTGGAAAGTTGCAAGAATGAAATTTTTAGGTCGAAGCCCGAGGTTGCCACAGAGCGCAGCGGCCAGAGTTGGGTCCACGGTCTTGCACAAAGAGTCGATCATCAAGTTGCCGACGAAATGAACCGTCGTCGGATCGTGGCCTTCAGCGAGCAGGGTGTCGCGTGCCTCGGCGGTGGTAGTGAAAAGCACGTCTGAAATCGAATCTACCATTAACCGATTCAGTTCCTCTGGCATGCGGCGGTCATGGCTGCGTAGCCCGGCCTCGACATGAGCCAGCGGACATTGTTCGCGTTTGGCCGCCATGGCAGCGCCCAAGGTGGTGTCGACATCGCCGAATACGGTGACTAGCTCGGGTTTTCCATTGCGCAGCAGTGCTGCGTAGCGGGAAACCATGCAGCCCAGCCGTTCCCCGTAGTCCTGGCCTTGCAAGGGAATCTTGGTTACTTGGGTGATATCGATGCCAACGTCTTCCATCGTCTGCGTCGATAGCGCCGGATCGGTATGCTGTTGCAGGAATACCAACCTGGGTTTTGCCCAGTCGCTTGCTGCCAACGCACTATAGAGCGGCGCAGCCTTGATGATGTTCGGCCGGGTCCCGATGACGAGATCGATTTGCTTCCTGGTGCTCATCTACTTTTCAGCGCTGTTGCCGCGATCTTCGGCCAACACGGCCGAGATACGGGCGGCAGCACTACCGTCTCCATATGGGTTGTTTGCGAAGGCCATCTCGGCGTAAGCCACCGGGTCGTTGAGTAGACGGTTGGTCTGTTCAATGATGCTGGTCGTCGCAGTGCCGACCAATTTCACAGTGCCCGCCGCAACTGCCTCCGGCCGTTCTGTGGTATCACGCATGACCAACACTGGTTTGCCAAGGGAAGGGGCTTCTTCTTGGACGCCGCCGGAGTCAGTGATGATCAGGTAGGAACGGCTCATCAAATAGACAAACGGCAGATAATCCAGTGGATCGATCAGGTGCACGTTTGCTTGGTCGGCGAGGATGCGGCGCACCGGCTCCTGAACATTGGGATTCAGGTGCACGGGGTAGACGACCTGGGTGTCGCCACGTTGAGCGATCGACTTGAGTGCGTGGCAGATCTGCTCGAAACCCTCACCAAAATTCTCCCGCCGATGCCCTGTAACCAGGATCAAACGCTTACTGGGGTCGAGGAAAGGGAAGCGTGCGGCGAGCTCACTTTCCAAGGTGGGCGTCCGCTTGATTTTCTCAACCACCATCAGCAATGCATCGATCACGGTGTTGCCGGTGATGTGGATGTGGGCTTCCTGCACATTCTCATTGCGTAGGTTCTGCGCCGATTGCTCGGTAGGCGCAAAGTGCAGGCTGGCCAGTACGCCGGTGAGCTTGCGGTTGGCTTCTTCAGGCCATGGCGAATAGAGGTTGCCGGTGCGCAGGCCTGCCTCGACGTGGCCGATGGCGGTGCGCTGGTAGAACGCGGCCAAGGAAGTGGCAAAGGTGGTGGTGGTGTCGCCATGCACCAGCACGATGTCCGGTGCGTGCTTGGCGATTACCTGCTCCATGCCCTGCACGATGCGCGAGGTCAGTTCCGAGAGGGTTTGCCCTGGTTGCATTACGTTGAGGTCTTCATCTGGAGTGATCTCGAACAGATCCAGCACCTGGTCGAGCATCTGCCGATGCTGCGCGGTCACCGCGACGATGGTCTCCAGAATGGGGTGTTGCTTCAACGCTGAGACCAACGGTGCCATCTTGATGGCTTCCGGGCGAGTGCCAAACACCACCATTACCTTCTTGCGACGCGTCATGTTGCGAGTAACTCCTTGAAAAACCGTGAATCAGCTGCAGCCGGAATCGGGATTACAGACGAATCCCAATTCTACGCTGTCGGTTGTAATGCGGTTGTTGCATAGGTTGTGTATCGGGCAAAAAGAAAGCGGCCTCGTAAGAGGCCGCCTCGGTGCAAAGTCATCTAATTTCGGGTTACAGCGCTGCTTCCAATTCAGGCAGTAAAGTGAATAGGTCGCCCACCAGGCCAATATCGGCAATCTCGAAGATCGGCGCATCGCCGTCCTTGTTGATGGCGACGATGGTACCGGCGTCCTTGATGCCGGTCAGGTGCTGGATGGCGCCTGAGATGCCCACGGCGATATACAGCTCCGGGGCGATGATCTTGCCGGTCTGGCCGACCTGCATGTCGCTGGGCACATAGCCTGCGTCCACGGCGGCGCGCGAGGCACCGACGCCGGCGCCGAGCTTGTCGGCCAGCGCGTAGATCACCTTGAAGTTCTCTTCCGAACCGACGCCACGGCCACCGGAGACCACGCGCTTGGCGCTCTGCAGGTCCGGACGGTCGCTCTTGCCGGCAGCCAGGCCAATGAAACGGGTGTGGCCCGGCAGCGCGGCATCAACGTTGATCGCTTCGACCGGGGCGTTGTTGCCCTTGGCAGCTTCCAGCCAGGAGGCGGCGCGCACGGTGGCGACGACGACCTGATCAGCCGGCACTTCGACGGTGATGATGGCGTTGCCTGCGTAGATCGGGCGCTTGAAGGTATGGGCGCCTTCGACCGACATCAGATCCGAGACCTGGTTGACGCCGAGCAGGGCGGCCACGGCCGGCATCACATCCTTGCCGGTGGTGGTCGACGGACCAAATACATGGCTGTAGCCGGCAGCGGCCTTGGCGATCTGCGGCGCCTGTACCTGTGCCAGCGCATGTTCATTGGCCGGGTTGGCGATGGTCAGCACCTTGCTGACGCCGGCGATCTGCGCGGCTTCGGCAGCGATGGCGGCCGGGTCGGCGGCCAGCACCAGCACGTGGATGTCGCCGCCCACTGCGGTTGCTGCCGACACGGTCTTGGCCACGGCGCTGTTGAGCTTGCCGTCCAGGTGTTCGGCGATGACGAGAATCTTGGCCATTACAGCAACCCCTTCTGCTTGAGTGCGGCTACCAGTTCGGCAGCGTCCTTCACCATCACGCCCTTGCTGCGCTTGGACGGCGCGGCGTACTGGGTGGTCTTGAACGTGTCAGCGGCTTCAACGCCGAGATCGGCCAGCTGCAGGGTCTCCAGCGGCTTGGCCTTGGCCTTCATGATGTCCGGCAGCTTGATGAAGCGCGGCTCGTTCAGGCGCAGGTCGGTGGTGATCACGGCCGGCAGATCGACTTCCAGTGTTTCCAGGCCGGCGTCGACTTCACGGGTGACCGTGGCCTTGCCATCAGCGATCTCGACCTTG
Organism: Stenotrophomonas sp. PS02298; assembly: GCF_029959445.1. GTDB lineage: Bacteria > Pseudomonadota > Gammaproteobacteria > Xanthomonadales > Xanthomonadaceae > Stenotrophomonas. The sequence continues at coordinate 28,359 of NZ_JASCOR010000015.1, forward strand.
GATGCGAAGGTGGCCTGCGGGCGTGCCCACAACGTGGCCAGCATCTGACCGGTCTGGTTGGCGTCGTCGTCGATCGCCTGCTTGCCGAGGATGACCAGATCCGGCTGCTCCTTCTCCACCAGCTTGAGCAGGGTGCGGGCAGCCGTCAGCGGCTGGATGGCCTGGTCGCTGACCACGTGGATGGCGCGGTTGGCGCCCATGGCCAGGCCGTTGCGCAGGTGTGCCTGGGCGTCGGCCGGGGCGATGGTGGCCACGACCACTTCCGTGGCGATGCCCTTGTCGCGCAGGCGCAGGGCTTCTTCCAGGGCGATTTCATCGAACGGGTTGGGCGAGAGCTTGACGCCATCGGTGACCACGCCGGAACCATCCGGCTTGACTTGAATGCGGACGTTGTAGTCCACCACGCGCTTGTACGCGACGAGGATTTTCATGTGCTGCGGGGTCCTTCGGTTGCTGATGGGGCCGGCGGGGGCCGGGGACAATTTTTCTCGATTCTAGCCGGGTTGGTAGGTCCGTGCGAACGCGTATGGTCGGCTGCCGGTCAATTTCAAATGTCCGGACAAATTGTGGATCATTGGCTTCCGTTGTCAATGGTGCAGGTCAGACAACAGGGTGCGTTATATCCTTGTTCGGATTGTTTGCCCCAGCAGACGTACTTAATGGGAGAGTCATCGCGTGACCACTTGGCTTGTGACCGGCGGCGCCGGCTTTATCGGCGGCAATTTCGTCTTGGAAGCGGTGGCGAAGGGTATCCGCATCATCAACCTGGATGCGTTGACCTATGCCGGCAACCTGAAGACGCTGGACAGCCTGGAAGGCAACCCGGATCACCTGTTCGTGCATGGCGATATCGGTGACCGTGGGCTGGTGGCAAGCCTGTTGGCCGAGCATCGCCCGGATGCGGTCCTGAACTTCGCTGCGGAGAGCCATGTGGATCGTTCGATCGACGGCCCGGGTGCGTTCATCCAGACCAATGTGGTTGGAACGCTTGGCTTGCTCGAGGCGGTCCGTGACTACTGGAAGACATTGCCGGCCGACAAGGCCGATGCGTTCCGCTTGCTGCACGTCTCCACCGATGAGGTCTACGGCACGCTGGGCGAGACGGGCAGGTTCACCGAGACCACGCCGTATGCGCCGAATTCCCCGTACTCGGCTTCCAAGGCGGCTTCCGACCATCTGGTGCGCGCTTTCCACCACACCTATGGCCTGCCGGTACTGACCACCAATTGCTCGAACAACTACGGCCCATACCACTTCCCGGAGAAGCTCATCCCGCTGATCATCGCCAAGGCGCTGGCCGGGGAGTCACTGCCGGTCTACGGCGATGGCAAGCAGGTGCGTGACTGGCTGTTCGTTGCTGATCATTGCGAAGCGATCCGCACCGTGTTGGCCAAGGGCAGGGTTGGCCAGACCTATAACGTCGGTGGCAATTCCGAGAAGCAGAACATTGAAGTGGTGCAGGCGATCTGCGCCTTGCTGGATGCGCGCCGACCGCGCGCGGATGGCAGGTCGCGCACTGAACAGATCACTTATGTCACCGATCGCCCTGGCCATGATCGGCGTTATGCAATCGATGCATCCAAGCTCAAGGACGAACTTGGGTGGGAGCCGAAGCACAGCTTCGAGCAGGGCATCGGCTTCACCGTGGACTGGTACCTGGATAACCAGCAATGGGTGAATGGTGTGCTGGACGGCAGCTATCGCCTGCAGCGCATCGGTACCGACGCCTGATATCGACGATCAAGTGCCCGCACGGATGTGCGGGCCAACAAGGAAGCATCCATGACGCAACGAAAAGGCATCATTCTGGCCGGCGGCTCCGGTACGCGGCTTTACCCGATCACCAAGGGCGTCAGCAAGCAGCTGCTGCCGGTCTACGACAAGCCAATGATCTATTACTCGCTCAGCGTGTTGATGCTGGCCGGGATCCGCGAGGTATTGATCATCAATACGCCGCACGAGCAAATGCTGTTCCAGCAGCTGTTGGGTGATGGTTCGCAGTGGGGAATGCACATCCAGTACGCGGTGCAGCCGAGCCCTGATGGCTTGGCGCAGGCGTATTTGATTGGCCGCGATTTCGTCGGTGGCAAGCCCAGCTGCCTGGTGCTTGGCGACAATATTTTCCACGGTACGGGCCTGAGCGAGGTGTTGCGGCGCGCGGATGCACGTGCTGCAGGGGCGACGGTTTTCGGCTATTGGGTGAATGATCCAGAGCGCTACGGTGTGGCCGAGTTCAACAAGGATGGCAATGTCATCGGTTTGGTGGAGAAGCCCGCCGAGCCGCGTTCCAACTACGCGGTGACCGGCCTGTACTTCTATGACGGCAATGCCAGTGACTATGCCGCCGAATTGAAGCCATCCTCGCGCGGTGAACTGGAGATCACCGATCTCAACCAGCGTTACCTGGATGAGGGTACGCTGCAGTTGGAACCGCTTGGCCGAGGTTACGCCTGGCTGGATACGGGCACACACAAGTCGCTTCTGGAGGCATCGAACTTCATCGAGACCATCCAGACCCGACAGGGCCTGCAGGTCTGCTGCCCAGAGGAAATCGCGTTTGGCCAGGGGTGGATAACCGCCGAGCAGCTCCTGGCATTGGCCGCGCCCCTGGCCAAGAATGGCTACGGCCAGTATCTGCAGAAGTTGGTCCAACGAGGAATTGTTCCGTGAAAGTAATTGAGACCGGCATACCCGGCTGTGTCGTGATCGAGCCGGTTGTGTTTGGTGATGAACGAGGCTTTTTCTTTGAAACCTGGAATGCCGAGCGTTTCCAGGCGCGGGGTTTGCCTGGCAGGTTCGTGCAGAGCAATGTGTCTGCTTCCAACGAGGGTGTGCTGCGCGGTCTGCATTACCAGTGGCCGCGTCCACAGGGCAAGCTGGTCAGTGTCCTGGAAGGCGAGGTCTATGATGTGGCGGTGGATATCCGCCGTGGCTCGCCGACCTTCGGCAAGTGGGAGGCGGTTGTTCTGAGCGCCGAGAACAAGCGGCAATTGTGGATTCCGGAAGGCTTCGCGCATGGCTTTGCGGTGCTGTCCGAGCGCGCGGTGTTCAGCTATATGTGCACCGAGGTTTATCTGAAGGAGTTCGACGCAGGGATCCGTTGGAACGATGCTGACATCGGCGTGGATTGGCCGATCAGCGGCCCGACCTTGTCCGCCAAGGATGAGCGCGCGCCGTTCCTGAAGGATGTGCCGGAAGACCACCTGCCGGTTTACCTGCCGTGAGCTTGCTGGTTTTTGGCGGGACCGGGCAGCTGGGGCGGGAGTTGTTGCGCGCGTTAGCTCCTCTCGGTCCGATTGTCGCCGCCACGCGCAGCGGCAAACTGGCCGATGGCAGTTCCTGTGAGCTTGCGGATTTCGATGCACCCGATAGTCTGCCTGCATTGCTGGATCGACTGCAGCCTTCGGTGGTGATCAACGCGGCGGCCTACACCGCGGTGGACAGGGCGGAGCAGGAGCCGGAGGCCGCGTTCCGGGCCAATGCGCAAGCACCGGGAATCATCGCTCGATGGTGTGCGGCCAATGGTGTGCCGATGGTGCATTACTCCACTGATTACGTATTCAACGGTCAGGGCAAGGCACCTTACGTCGAGGAGGATGCAGCCGCGCCGTTGGGCGTCTATGGCGCCAGCAAGCGCGATGGCGAAGATGCGGTGCGCGCCGCAGGTGGTCGCCATCTGATCTTCCGCACCGCATGGGTATATGCATCGCACGGCAGCAACTTCCTGCGCACCATGCTGCGCGTGGGTGCCGGTCGTGACGAACTGCGGGTGGTGGCAGACCAGATGGGCACGCCAACGTCGGCAGCGCTGATCGCTGATGTCACCGCACTGACGCTGCAGCATCCAGGTCAGTTGTCCGGGACCTGGCATCTGACCGCCTCCGGGCAGACCAGCTGGCATGGTTTCGCCGAAGCGATCTTCGCCGAGGCCGTGTCTGCGGGGTTGCTGGCCAAGGCGCCCGCCGTGCAGGCGATCTCCAGTGCGGAGTATCCGACACCGGCGAAGCGGCCTGCATGGTCGGTGCTGGACAGCCGCAGGCTGCAGCGGGACTTCGGTATCGACCTGCCGGCTTGGCAGGAGGGTTTGCGACAGGTGATTGGCGAGATTGCGAACGCCTGATGCGCGCTCTCCTGCATGGATGCAAGGGCGCCGACAAGATAAAAAAACCCCGGGCTTCCCCGGGGTTTTCGCTTGCAGCCTGTTGGCAGCATCAGGTGCGCCCGTAGGTATCCTCGAAGCGCACGATGTCGTCCTCACCCAGATAGCTGCCCGACTGCACCTCGATCAACTCCAACGGCAGTTTGCCGGGGTTGCGCAGGCGATGGGTGACGCCCAGCGGGATATAGGTGCTCTGGTTTTCCGCCAGCAACAGTACCTCATCGCCGCGCGTGACTTCAGCAGTTCCGCTCACCACGATCCAGTGCTCGGCGCGGTGGTGGTGCATCTGCAGGCTCAAGGTGCCGCCCGGTTTGACGGTGATGCGCTTGACCTGGAAACGTTCGCCGTGATCGATGGAATCATAGGCGCCCCACGGGCGATAGACCTTGCGGTGCCAGGTCGCCTCGCTGCGGCCGTCAGCCTTCAGGCGCGCGACCACGTCCTTCACTTCCTGCATGCGGTCGGACTTGCCAACCAGTACTGCATCGTCGGTCTCGACGACGATCACATCGTCCAGTCCGACCATTGCGATCAGGCGCTCGCCATACGCGAAGGTGTCATGGCAGTCGATGGCAATCACGTCGCCGCGATGCGCGTTGCCGTTTGCGTCCTGCTCGGAGACATCGCGCAATGCGGTCCAGGAGCCGACATCGCTCCAGCCAGCGTCCAGCGGGACCACCGCCGCATCAGCGGTCTTTTCCATCACCGCATAGTCGATGGAGTCTGACGGACTGGCCTTGAATGCGTCTGCATCCAGACGGATGAAGTCGGCATCACGGCGTGCCTTCTGCCACGACGTGCGGCAGGCAGCGAGGATCTGCGGCTGCAGGCGCTCCAGCTCCTGCAGGTAGCGCGAAGCGCGGAACAGGAACATGCCACTGTTCCAGTAGTACTCGCCGGAGGCCACATAGTCCTGTGCGGTTGCCAGGTCGGGCTTCTCGACGAAACGCTCGATGGCGCGCGCGCCTTCACCGGCGACGGCCTTGATGTAGCCGTAGCCGGTTTCCGGTGCGGTCGGTTGGATGCCGAAGGTCACAAGCTTTCCCTGCTCGGCAATATCGGCAGCGTCCAGGATCGCGCGGTGGAAATGCGCCACATCACGGATCAAATGATCCGAGGGCAGTACCAGCAGCAATGGGTCGGCGCCGTCGCGGCAGGCCTCCAATGCCGCTGCAGCAATAGCTGGAGCGGTATTGCGGCCAACCGGTTCCAGCAGAATGGCCGATGACGTGCTCCCTACCTGCTGCAGCTGCTCGGCGGCGACAAAGCGGTGTGCTTCGTTGGCCACCACCAGCGGTGCCTGTGTGGCGACATCGGCCACCCGCAACCAGGTGGACTGCAGCATGCTGTGCTCGCCGGCCAGCTGCAGGAATTGCTTGGGATAGGCTTCGCGCGACAGCGGCCACAGGCGCGTGCCGGAACCACCGGAAAGGATGACGGGCAGGATCTGGCTCATGAAGGTTCTCAGGCGGTGATCAAGGTGGAGATTTCGGCGGTGCGCTCAGCTAGCAATGCGGCATCACCTCTGGTTTCAACGTTCAACCGCAGCAGCGGCTCGGTGTTGGAACTACGCAGATTGAAGCGCCAGCTGGCAAAGTCGGCGCTGATACCATCGGTGTGATCCAGTGCAGGTGCTTGCGCGGCGAAGTGTGCCATGACCCGGGCAACGGCAGCCTTGGCGTCGGCAACCTTGAAGTTGATCTCGCCGCTGCACGGGAAGCGCGCCATGCGGTCTTCGACCAGCTCGGCCAGCGACAAGCCGCTGCTGGAGACCTGCGCGGCAATCAACAACCACGGGATCATTCCCGAATCTGCATAAGCGAACTCACGGAAGTAGTGGTGTGCACTCATCTCGCCGCCGTAAATGGCGTTCTCGGAGCGCATCTTTTCCTTGATGAAGGCATGGCCGCTTTTGCACAGGACCGGCACGCCGCCAGCAGCTTCCACCATTTCGACCGTGTTCCAGGTCAGGCGTGGGTCGTGGATGACCTTGCCGCCGGGATTGCGGGCAAGGATGGCCTGGGCCAATAGCCCAACCAGATAGTAGCCCTCGATGAAGCGGCCGTTATGGTCGAAGAAGAAGCAGCGGTCGAAGTCACCATCCCAGGCGATGCCGAAGTCGGCACCATGCTCGCGGACGGCGTTGGCGGTGGCTTCGCGGTTTTCCGGCAACAGTGGATTGGGGATGCCGTTGGGGAAACTGCCATCGGGTTCGTGGCAGATACGCACGAACTCCAGCGGCAGATGTGGTGCGAGCAGGTCGACAATGGCACCGGCGCCGCCGTTGCCGGCGTTGACCACCAGCTTCAGGGGCCTGAGCTGGCCGACATCGATGTAGCTGAGCAGGTGCTGGATGTACGCTGTCTTGTCATGCTGGGCGCTCTGCTCCGCACGTGCGGGCTGCGGCGGCGACACATCGGCGGCCACCGCATCTGAAATGGTGAACAGACCGGTGTCCGAGCTGATCGGGCGCGCCTGTTCGCGCACCAGCTTCATGCCGTTGTAGTCCATCGGGTTGTGGCTGGCGGTGACCATCACCCCGCCGGCGGCCTGCAGATGGCCGGTCTGGAAGTAAACCTCCTCGGTGCCGCACAAGCCGATATCGATGACCTCCCTGCCTTCACCGCGCAAGCCGGCAGCCAGCGCGTCCTGCAGCGCAGGGCTGGTCAGGCGCACGTCATGGCCGAGCACCACCGGGCCAGCGCCGAGCTCGGCAGCCAGGGCCTTGCCGATCTTGCGTGCCATGTCTTCATTGAGCTCTTCAGGCACGCGACCGCGGATGTCGTAGGCCTTGAACGCGGGGAGGGGCATGCATGCATCCTGCTGGGTGAAAGATCACCTAGTTTAGTCGGCTACGCGTCCGCAGGCTGTCTGCACGCTGGATGGAAGTCCCAAGGTGCGCAAAACGTGCTGGCCGAAGGTCCAAGGGGGGTTGCCCTTGCGGTATGGCTAGAATATGGACATCTTCAGCACTGTGAGCGTGATGCGATGAGCGATCTCTCCCCGACCCGGCAGCGTGGCAAGGTTTTTGCCAGCGCCGCCGAGGCCCTGGCCGGCATCGTGGCCGATGGGCAAACCCTTGCCGTAGGTGGTTTTGGCCTGTGTGGCATTCCCGAGGCACTGATTGCCGCGCTGCGCGACAGCGGGGTCAAGGGCCTGACCGCTATCTCCAATAATGCCGGTGTCGATGGCTTCGGCCTGGGCCAGCTGCTGGAAACCCGCCAGATCAAGAAGATGATTTCGTCCTATGTGGGCGAGAACAAGGAGTTCGAGCGTCAGTACCTGGCCGGCGAGCTGGAGCTGGAATTCAACCCGCAAGGCACCCTGGCCGAGCGCCTGCGCGCCGGTGGTGCGGGAATCCCGGCGTTCTTCACCGCTACCGGCTACGGCACCATCGTTGCCGAAGGCAAGGAGACCCGCGAGATCGACGGCAAGCACTATGTGCTGGAAACCGCGCTCAAGGCTGACGTCTCGCTGGTCAAGGCGTGGAAGGCCGATGAAGCCGGCAACCTGCTGTTCCGCAAGACCGCGCGCAACTTCAATCCGGCCTGCGCCATGGCTGGCAAAGTCTGCGTGGTCGAAGTGGAAGAGATCGTGGCGGTGGGCGCCATCGACCCGGACCAGGTGCACCTGCCGGGCATCTACGTTGATCGCATCGTATTGAACGCAACGCCGGAGAAGCGCATCGAACAGCGCACCGTGCGTCAGGAGGGGAACTGAGATGGCCTGGACCCGTGACGAAATGGCACAGCGCGCCGCGCGCGAGCTGACCGATGGTGCCTACGTGAACCTGGGTATCGGCCTGCCGACCCTGGTGGCCAATCACATCCCCGACGGCGTGGACGTGTGGCTGCAGTCCGAGAACGGCCTGCTCGGCATCGGCCCGTTCCCGACCGAAGCGGAGGTCGATGCCGACCTGATCAACGCCGGCAAGCAGACCGTCACCGCACGCGCGGGTGCCAGCTACTTCGGCAGCCATGACTCGTTCGCGATGATCCGCGGCGGGCACATCAACCTGGCCATCCTTGGCGCGATGCAGGTCACTGATAAAGGCGACCTGGCCAACTGGATGGTGCCGGGCAAGATGGTCAAGGGCATGGGCGGCGCGATGGATCTTGTCGCCGGCGTGCAGCGCGTTGTGGTGCTGATGGAGCACACCGCCAAGAATGGCGAGCACAAGATCCTGCCGGAGTGCACCCTGCCGCTGACGGGCGTAGGTGTGGTCGACCGCATCATCACCGACCTGGCGATCTTCGATGTGAGCGCTGGTGGCCTGGTATTGGTGGAAGCCGCGCCGGGTGTCAGTGATGACGAACTGAAAGAAAAGACCGGCGTGCCGTTCCGGCGCTGAGTCGTGAGGATGGGGCGATTGGCGGTGCGGACCGCCAATCGTCAGTCTGCGGGTAGCAGCGCCTGCAGCGTTTCGCGCGCCAATGCTGATGAAAAGTGGTCTTCGATGTTGCGGTAGCCATTGGCAGACAGGCGTTGCCACAGCGTGGCGTCCTGGTAAAGCCGTACCACCTGTGCGGCGTAGTCTTCGGCGCTGTCGGCAATCAAGGCATTGTCATCGTGGCGCAGGAACATGCCTTCGGCGGCAATGCCGGTAGCCACTACTGGCAGGCCGTGGCTCATGGCTTGGTTGATCTTGCCCTTGACCCCGGCACCACTGCGCAACGGTGCAAGGTTGATGCGGCTGTGTTGCAGGTAGGGTTCGACTTCGGGCACATGGCCGTGCACGACCACGTCATCGGCGCGCAGGCGTTGCGCCTCCTGTGCTGGGATCTCGCCGACCAGGTGCAATACCACGCCCGGCAGCTGCTGCCTTAGCAGTGGCATGATGTCGGTCAACAACCAGGCAATGGCTTCCTGGTTTGGGTGATGCTGGTAGCCGCCAACAAACAACAGACCGGAAGTGTCGGCGAAATTGCGCTCGGCAACGGCTACGTCATGCACGTTGGAAAGCACGGATACGGGTGTGTCCACGCCATTGGCGCGCAGGTAGTCCAGCTCGGCGTGGCTGACCACGGTGGTGGCATCGCTGGCAGCGATCAAGGCGAACTCTTCGGTCCGTGCCTGCTCGGCGATGCGCAGCAATGCCTGGTCGTTCTGAAGCTCGGCGGCGCGTTGCAGGCGCACGTGGTGCAGGTCGACCGTGTCGAAGATGATCGGTGCCGCAGTGAAGGCACGCACCAGTTGCAGATGGCGACGAGCAACATGATGCCGGCACAGGAAAACAGCGTTCACCTGATTGCCGTTGTGCTGCAGCCAGCGATCCAGGCGAGCTTGGCCGGGCGTGCCGATCAATTCGACGCCGAGTGTTCCCAGTAGCGCCGCCGACTCGCTTGTCAGCTGGTTGTTGTCTGGCATGAACGCCACTGACCAGCCCAATTCGCGGCAGAGCCGCAGCAGTGCCAGTGCGCGTACCGAACCCGAGTCACGGCTGGGGGTAGGGGTGGCGGCATCAATGAACAGCAGCAGCCTTCCGCTGCGGGTGTGGACCGTGGCCGGTCCAGTCAGCGCGGTATCCGCCAGGGGCTGCACACGGCGGCGGATGGACAGGATGGTGCCACCTACGCCGCGGGTGAAGATGCTGCGCACCAGGCCCGTGGCCAGTGCGATGTTGCGCGACAGGCGCCAGTGTTGCAGGACAATGTGGCGATGCAGAGGGAAGGTCATGGCACTATCGTTGATGAACGCACGGCAGCAGGAACGTGCGTGCAACGGCTGATTCTGAGGGCAGTGGCATGATCGAGCAAACCGGTATCTGCCTTCCCGTCGCGGGCGAGGCGGGAGCAACGGTGGTGCAGCACCTGCCGGCATGGCTGGCCCGGCCCCAGGCCGACGCCTTGCTGCCTGTCCTGCATGCGCAGGTGGCATGGGAAATCCATCGCATCCGCATGTTCGGACGTTGGGTTGATTCGCCGCGGCTGAGCTGCTGGATGGGCGATGCCGATGCGCACTATCGCTATTCGGGTGCGGATTTCCTTCCACATCCTTGGGCGCCGGCAGTGCTGGAGTTGCGCGAGCAGGTGCAGCAGGCCTGTGCCGGCCGCTTCAACAGCGTGCTGCTCAACCGATACCGCGATGGCCGTGACAGCATGGGCTGGCACAGCGATGACGAGCCTGAACTGGGGCCGACGCCGTTGATCGCCTCGCTGAGCCTTGGGGCGCCACGGCGCTTCCTACTGCGGCGTCGCGATGATCCTGCGCGGAAGTTCGAGTACCTGCTCGGTCATGGCGACCTGCTGCTGATGCGCGGGCACTGCCAACGCGACTACCAGCATGCGCTGCCCAAGACCGCGCGGGTGTCGGGCGAACGCATCAATCTCACTTTCCGCCAGATCGCAGCTGTGCCGCATCGCGCTGGCCGCTGAGCAGGGTCCAGCCGATCAGTTCGCTGCTGGTCTTGTGCAACGCGGTTTCGAAGGCAGCGGCGACGCTGCTGATCTCGGCGCTGGTAGCCGGTTCGGCGACAACGAAGGTGCGGGCGGCAACCACGCGCTGGTCCAGGCTGTGGATGAGTTTTGCGTTGAGCTCGATGGTGGCCGCTGGCACTTCGCCGCCGCGGTAGTCCGATTCGAAGCGGCGCAGGTCGGTGGTCAGCTTGTAGTCCGAGCGGATGCCGGTGGCGATGCGCGCGACGGCGTCGATCTTTCCCGAGTCCTCGAAGCCGCGCAGCAAGGTGTCTTCCAGGATATCGGTGGCCGGCTGCGACCAGGTCGCACCGCGGTAGACCTCCAGCTCACCCGGGGTTGGCCGCACGTTGATGCGCGGGCTGTCGATCAGGCGGGCGGCGCTGGGTTTGGCGATGGCCAGCTGCCAGCTGACCTGCGGCCAGCCGGGATCAGCCTGCACCCTGACTTGAGGTGCATAGATGGTGATGGACTGGCGGTCGCCGCCGGCCAATACGGAGCAGCCGGCCAAAGCCAGCAGGCAGGCCGGGGCGAGCAGCTTGATCAGGGAAATGCGCTTCATTTGGGTTCGAACTCCTTCGGGGCGTCGCGGCCGAGCAGGTAGCGCGCCGGGTTGTTCTCCAGCCGGTCACTGACCCGGCGCAGATCGCGGATCAGGCCGCGCAGTTCGGTCAGGGTCGGGCCGAGCTGGGCCAGGCCGTCGTTGGCAAAGCTGTTGATGGCCGCTCGGTTCTCGCCAAGGATGGCATCGGCGTTGCCGGCGGCGGAGTCGAGCTTGGCCAGGCTGGTATCAAGCTTGTCCATCGTTGCAGGCAGTTCCCGCAGCACGTTCTCGTCCAGGTTCTTGATGGCGCCGTTGGCCGAACCGAGGGTGACGTTGAGGTTGCGTGCCGCATCGCGTGCCTCCACCAGCAAGGCCTGGGTGCCTTCGTCGCGGTCGGCCAGGCCGCCGCTGATGGTTTCCAGGTGGGCCAGGGTGGAGGTGATCTTGCGGACGTTCTCATCACTGAGCAATTCGTCCATGCGCTCGACCACGCGGTTGGCGACGTCGGTGATGTTCTGCAGTGCCGACGGTGAGGTTGCGATGGTCGGCACCGTTTCCTTGCTGACCGCGGTCAGTGCGGCGGCCTGCGGGGTGCCGCCACTGAGCTGGATGATCGATGGTCCGGTCAGGCTGGTGATGGCCAGCTTGGCGCGGGTATCGGTCTTGACCGGGGTGGTGGAGTTGAGCCGCAGCTTGGCCACTACCTTGCGCGGATCATCGGGAGCCAGGGTCAACTCGGTGATCGAGCCGACCGCGATGCCGTTGTATTGCACGGGGCTGCCCACCGACAAACCGGTCACCGCCTCGGTGAACACCACCCGGTATTCCTGCCAGGTGCGGTCGGAGGAGTACTTGGCCGCCCATAACCCGAAGGCGAGCAGGGCAACGCCGATGAGCAGGGTGAAGGCACCGATCAGGACGTAGTTGGCTTTGGTTTCCATATCAGGCGGGCTCGTGCTGAAGGCCGCGCGCAGCGCGGGCGCGGGGGCCGTGGAAGTATTCGCGTATCCACGGATGGTCGAGTTGTTCGATTTCAGGCAGCGGTGCGTTGGCGATGACCTTGTGGTCGGCCAACACCGCGACGCGGTCACAGATGGCGTAGAGCGTGTCCAGGTCGTGGGTGATCAGGAACACGGTCAGGCCCAGGGCTTCCTGCAACGTCTTGATCAGGTGATCGAAGGCGGCTGCGCCAATCGGGTCGAGGCCGGCGGTGGGTTCATCCAGGAACAGCAGGGGCGGATCCAGCGCCAGCGCACGGGCAAGGCCGGCGCGCTTGCGCATGCCGCCGGAAAGCTGCGAAGGCAGCTTGTTGATGGCGTCGGCGGGCAGGCCGGCCAGCTTCACTTTCAACAAGGCCAGTTCGTAGTGCCAGCGCTCGCTGAGTTCGGGGTGATGCTCCTTCAGCGGCACCTGCACGTTCTCGCCGACCGTCAGCGAGGAGAACAGGGCACCATCCTGGAACAGCACGCCGGTATTGCGCTCGATGCGCAGGCGGTCGGCCGGGTTGCCAGAGCGCGCATCCACGCCCAGCACTTCCATCTGCCCGGCATCGGGCGTGCGCAGGCCGAGGATGGAGCGCATCAATACCGATTTGCCGGTGCCCGAGCCGCCAACCACGCCGAGAATCTCGCCACGGCGGACATCCAGATCCAGCCCGTCGTGCACGGTCTGGCTGCCAAAGCGATTGACCAGCCCGCGCACGCGGATGGCCAGGTCGCTGCCGTCGGTGTTGACGTCTTCCATCGTGCTCATCCCATCACCAGCCCATGTGCATGAACCACAACGCGGCCAGCGCGTCGAGGATGATGACCAGCGAGATTGTCTGCACCACGCTGGAGGTGGTGCGTTCGCCCACCGACTGTGCCGTGCCTTCCACCTTCAGGCCTTCCAGGCAGCCGATCAGCGCGATGATCAGTGCGAACACCGGTGCCTTGGACAGGCCGACCAGCATGTGCCGCACCTCGATGGTGTCGTGCATGCGTGCCAGGTACATCTGCGGCGGGATATCCAGGTCGAACGCGCCAACGGTAACGCCGCCAGCCAGGCCGGCGATCATCGCCACGAAGGTCAGCAAGGGCAGCATGATCAGCAATGCGACCACGCGTGGCAGCACCAGCAGGTCGATCGGATCCAGCCCCAGGGTCTGGATGGCGTCGATTTCCTCGCGTGCTTTCATCGCACCGATCTGCGCGGTGAAGGCGCTGGCGGTGCGGCCAGCCAGCACGATGGCGGTGAGCAGTACCGCGAATTCGCGCAGGAAGGCGATGGAAACCAGCTCCACCACGTAAATCTCCGCGCCGAAGTCGCGCAGGATGGTGGAGCCGAGGAAGGCGATCACCGCGCCCACCAGGTACGACAGCAAAGCCACCAACGGCACCGCGTTCAGGCCAACCTCTTCCATCTGGTTGACCGCGGCGGTGAGCCGGAATCGGCGTGGCTGGCGGAACAACCGCGCCAGCTTGGCCAGGTTCTCGCCGAGGAAGTTGACCAGCACCACGATGTTGCCGGCAATGGCATGCACCGAGCGGCCGAGGCGATCCAAGGCGGCGGCGACGCCGTAGTCGCGTTGCGGCTTGGGGCGTTCATCGGCGACTTCCTCGATGGTGCAGACCAGCGCCTGATGGTCGCTGCGGAACTGCAGCGCGTCATCCTGCAGCCCAAGCTTGTGCGCATAGCGCAGCAACAGCAGTACACCGGCCGAATCCAGCCGGTCGATGGCGCGCGCATCGATGCCGGTTACGGTCCCGGTCTGGGCATGCAATACCTCGCTGGAGCGCAGTGCGGTCGCCAAGGTCCAATTGCCGGAAAGCCTGAGCAGGCCGTCCGCATCGGGGGGCAGAACGCAATCGGGCGGGGGAATGTCTTTCATGGTGACCATTGGTTACGGAGAATAACCTGTCCGCCCTTCAAGCCAGATGAGTATTTCATCCGCTTCAGGTGATACTAGCGGCCATGTCTGCCGAAACCCTTGCCGCCGCCCCGGCCACTGCTTCCAATCGCGCTACCTACGCGCAACGTGTGGCCTTCGTTTCGGAGATGGCTGGGCGCCTGCACAGCTATGGCACAACCGCCCAGCGTCTGGAGGCGGCGGTAGTGGCATTGGCACAGCAGCTGGACCTGGATTGCGAGCCGTGGTCGAACCCGACTGGCTTGATCCTGAGTTTCAGCGACCCCACCCGTGCCATTGGTTCCAGTGACATCACCCGCGTTATCCGGCTGGGGCCGGGCGATACCAATCTGCACAAGCTGGCCATGGCCGACCAGATCGCCGATGCGGTCTCCGCCGGGCAGATGTCGATCGCGCAGGGGCATACCGCGCTGCGCCAGCTCGACAAGGATGGCGGCCTGCGCAGCAAGATCCAGCTGCTGGCCTCGTTCACCCTGGGCTCGGCCGGTGTGGCCGGCCTGTGGCGGCTGCCGTGGCTGGATATCGCCACCGCCGGCATCACCGGTCTGCTGATTGGCCTGATGCTGTTCTATACCGACCGCCGCGTCGCCACACGCGAGGCCGGCGAAGCCTTGGCGGCGTTGCTGGCGGGTTTTGTGGCGGTGTTGGTGGCCAGTTTCATCGGGCCGCTGAACATGAACTCCACCATCATCGCCTCGCTGGTGGTGCTGTTGCCCGGCATGGCGTTGACCAACTCGGTCAATGAACTGGCCAGCGGGCATTGGGTGTCCGGTACGGCGCGCTTCGCCGGCGCGCTGACCACCATCATGAAACTCACGGTGGGCGCGATGATCGCGGTGACCATTGCCAATTCCATCGGCCTGGAGCCGATCATCCGCGCCTCGCGGCCGCAATCCAACTGGGTGGAATGGGGCTCGGTGCTGGTCGCCTCATTCGCGTTCGCCATGCTGTTCCGCGCCAGCCGGCGCGATTACCTCTGGGTAATGGCCGCCTCGGTTGCTGGTTATGCGATTTCCCGTTACGGCGGACAGCAATGGGGGGCGCCGGCCGGCATCTTTCTGGCGGCGATGACGGTGACTGCTGCCGGCAATCTGTTTGGACGCATCGTCCAGCGCCCGGGGGCGATCATCCGTCTGCCCGGCATCATCATGCTGGTGCCCGGCAGTACCAGCCTGCGTGGGGTGTTGAGCCTGATCCAGCAGCAGAATGTGAGCGCCGGTGAATCGGCGCTGCTGACCGTGGTCAATGTGGTGATGGCGCTGGTGGCCGGCCTGCTGTTCGGTAACCTGCTGGTGCCGGCACGCAAGAATCTGTAACTGGGGCGGTTGCTGCCAGGGGTAATCAGGCGGCGCTGCCAGCGCCGCGTTGCAGGATGCTGGTGATTGTGTAGCCCGGGTAAGCGCAGCGCATCTGGGGCTGTCCGCGGATTTTCTGCAGGATCACCGGAATCCAAAGCTCCCGGGTGCGCTGCGCTTACCCGGGCTACTTTGTCGTTCGTTTAGCCAGCGAGTGCCTGCAATAAACAATTTGTGGCGACTGTGAATACAGAAATGCAATAAGAAAACGCCGGCAATCTGCCGGCGTTTTGTAATCCATATTCCAGAATAATTACTTCTGGATCAGGAAATCTTCAACCTTGCGGCCTGCCTTGGTGTATTCGGCCAGCCAGCGCGGCTGCTTGCCACGGCCGGTCCAGGTTTCAGCGGCATTGGCCGGGTTGCGGTACTTCGGCTCAACCTTCGGCAGCTTGCGGCCGGTCTTGGCAGCGCCCTTGCTGGCCTTGGCGCCACGCGGGGCCTTCACTGCAACGGCAGCGCCGGTGCCGAACAACTCTTCGACGGTATAACCAGCCTTCTTTGCCGCAGCGGCAACCAGGGCGCGGGCCTTGGCAATCGGCTGGCGCTTGGCTACAACGGTTTTGCGCTTCTGAGCGTCACGGATAAGAACGGCCAGTTCTTTGGCCGACAGCTGGGACAGATCGATACTCATCGAATAACTACTCCGGATAATGGGTTGGGGGTGTATGCCATTCCGTGGCAGCGCAACAAAGCATACCGGGCTGGTCGCGGTAATGACAGATTAATAGCGTTTTCGATGTTATCCGGAAATGAAAACGCCGGGACAATGTCCCGGCGTTATAAGCAGTCAACGTCAGCCGATGATCTTGCTGATCACCGTGGCCTGGTCCAGATTCTCCGCCTCGGCGGCGTTGCGTGCGCGGTATTCAACCGTGCCAGCGGCAAGCCCGCGTTCCGACACCACGATGCGATGCGGAATACCGATCAGTTCCATATCGGCAAACATCTGGCCCGGACGCAGGCCGCGGTCGTCCAGTGCGGCATCCACGCCAGCGGCCTGCAGTTCGGCCAGCAGCGCTTCGGCGGCGGCAGTTACCGTCGGGTCCTGTTTCGGGTTGATCATGCATACCACCGCCTGCCACGGGGCCATGCTGACCGGCCAGATAATGCCGGCGTCATCGTGGTTCTGTTCGATGGCGGCGGCGACGATGCGTGATACGCCAATGCCGTAGCACCCCATCGCCATCACCGCAGCCTTGCCGTTCTGGTCCAGCACGGTAGCCTTCAGTGCCTGCGCATACTGGCGGCCGAGCTGGAATACGTGGCCAACCTCGATGCCGCGGGTAATCTTCAGTTCGCCGCCGTCCTGGGCCCGGTCGCCGGCCACGACGTTGCGGATATCGGCCACTTCCGGCTCGGCCAGGTCGCGGCCCCAGTTGACGCCGGCAATATGCAGGCCTTTCTCATTGGCACCGACCACGAAATCGGCCATTGCCGCTACTTCGCGGTCAGCGACAACACGGATCGCCTTGCGCGGATTCAAGGGGCCGAGGAAACCCGGCTCGCTGCCCAGATAATCGGCAATCTCGGCCTCGCTGGCCATGCGGTAATCCGCCAGGCCAGCCACCTTGGCCAGTTTGATTTCGTTGACTTCGTGGTCGCCACGGACCAGGGCAAGCACGAATTCATTCTCAGTGGTCATTACCGCAATCGACTTCACCGTGCGCAACAGGGCGATGCCCATCAGCGCGGCGACTTCCTCGCAGGTCTTCTGGGTGGGGGTATCGATCCTGCGCAGTTCTTCGTTGGCGGCGCAGCGCGCTGCCGGATCAGCGGCAATCGCGGCTTCCACATTGGCGGCGTAGTCCGAGCCGGTGGAAAACACCAACGCGTCTTCACCGGAATCGGCAATCACGTGGAATTCCTGCGAGGCATCACCGCCGATCGCGCCGGAATCGGCCTGCACCGCGCGGAACTCCAGGCCCAGACGGGTGAAGATGCGGGTGTAGGCGGCCTTCATGTTTTCGTATTCGGCGACCAGGCTGGCGTCGTCCAGATGGAAGGAGTAGGCATCCTTCATCAGAAACTCGCGCGAGCGCATGACGCCGAAACGCGGACGGATTTCGTCACGGAACTTGGTCTGCACCTGGTAGAAATTGACCGGCAGCTGCTTGTAACTGGACAGCTCCTGGCGCGCGAAGTCGGTAATGGCTTCCTCGGCGGTGGGGCTGTAGCAGTATTCCTGCTCCTTGCGGTCCTTGATCTTCAGCAGCTGGCCGCCGAATTTCTCCCAGCGACCGGTTTCTTCCCACAGTTCCTTGGGCTGGATGGTCGGTAGTTGCAGTTCCACAGCACCGGCGCGGTTCATTTCCTCGCGGACGATGGTTTCCACCTTGCGCAGCACCCGCAGGCCCAGCGGCGACCAGGTGTACAGGCCCGATGCCAGCTTGCGGATCATGCCCGCGCGCAGCATCAGCCGATGGCTGACCAGCTCGGCGTCGGCGGGAGTTTCCTTGGTGGTGTGCAGGTGGAAGCGGGAAAGACGCATGGCAGGGGGCTTCGCAAAACGGACGATCCCCTATTTTGCCAGCCTTGCAGCCCACTCGCACCGCCACCAACGGGGTAGGGGGCAAAACCGGGGTCAGAGTCGGGTTTTGCAAAGCAAAACCC
>NZ_JASCOR010000160.1 GCF_029959445.1 Stenotrophomonas sp. PS02298
ATGCTCGGCAGAGGCCTTACCGGTAGAGCCCCAGCCGAGCATGGCTCGGCTCTACAGGTGGAGCAAAAGCAAAGGCCCGGAGTGATCCGGGCCTTTGTTGTTTTGGGTAGTGCCGAGCCATGCTCGGCAGAGGCCTTACCGGTAGAGCCCCATGCCGAGCATGGCTCGGCTCTACAGAGGATCAGCCGGAGATTGCCAGGCGCTCCTGGCGGTAACGCCATACCGCTACCGCCCACAGCAGCACTGCCAGCAACACCGAGGCACCCAGATATACCGCCCACTGCGTGGCCGATGGCATCTCGCCGCGGGTGACCTTCACCAGCATCTGGTTCTGCGACAGGAACGGCACCGCGTACTGCCACAGCTGGATGTCCTTCAGCGGATAGGCCATCAAGGCGTAGCCCGGCAGCATCGGCAGCATCATCAGCCAGACCATATGACTCTGCGCTTCCTTCATGCTCTTGGAACTGGCCGACAGGCAGGTCAGCAGCGCGGTACCAATCAGCACCAGCGGCAGCAGGATCGCCAGCAACTTACCCATTGCTGCAAAGCTGACGTCCAATGAGCGGGCCATGCCACTGCCTATACTTGCGCTCACTTTGAAGGACAGCAAGATCAGAAGCATTGAAGCCAAGCCCACCAGAACCGCTGCCAGCATCTTGCCGCTGACCAATGCACCGCGTGCTGCCGGGGTCGCCAGCAATGGCTCAAGCGACTGCCGCTCACGTTCGCCGGCGGTGGAGTCCATTGCCAAGTGCGATCCACCGACGAACGCTGTCAGCATCAGCATCAGCGGCAGCACGAATGAAAGGAAGATGCCGCGCTTGGCTTCGGCCGTTGCCAGATCGCGGGTGCCGACATTGACCGGCGCGGCCACCATCGGATTGACGCCACGAGCCAACAAGCGCAATGCGCCCACCGATTGCCCGTAAGCAGTCAGCACACTTCGCACCCTTGCGATCTGCACGTCGCCGGTACGGCGCGTGGTATCAGCGACGATCTCCACCTTGGCCGGCTTGCCGGCCTGCCAATCGGCAACGAAGTTCTCGTCGATCACCAAGGCCAGGTCTTCGCGCTGGCTGCGGATCAGTGCTTCATAGTCAGCCGGCGCTTCGGTGGCATTGATACCGCGACTGGCCAGGAAGGCAACCAGGTTCGGGGCGCGGGCGATACCCACCACCGGGATGCTCAAGTCCTTTTCCAACTGCGTCTCGGCACGCAGGTTGGTGAGCTTGTTCATGCCCAGGAACAGCAGCGGGTACAGCAGCGGCGCGGTCAGCAGCGTCAGCAGGAAGGTGCGACGGTCGCGGGCGAAATCGCGCAGCTCCTTGCGCATCACCGTGAAAATGGCACGGAAATATCCAGTCTGGCTCATGCGTGCAGGCCCTCCTCACTGCCGATCAGTTTCACGAACGCGTCTTCCAGGTTGCTCTCATGGGCCTGCTCGCGCAGCTCATCCGGCGTGCCCTGGGCAACCACCCTGCCCTGCGCGACGATCACGATGCGGTCACACAGCGCGGCGACCTCCTGCATGATGTGGCTGGAGAAGATCACGCAGCGGCCTTCCTCACGCAGCTCCTTGAGGAAGCCACGCAGACCACGGGTGGTCATCACGTCCAGGCCATTGGTCGGTTCGTCGAGGATGACGTTGCGCGGATCATGGATCAGCGCGCGGGCGATTGCGGTCTTGGTGCGCTGACCCTGGCTGAAACCTTCGGTGGCACGATCGAGGAAATCCTCCATCTGCAGCGCCTTGGCCAGGCGCGCGGTGCGCTCGACGATGGCGGCCGAACTCATGCCATGCAGTTCACCGAAGTAGTCGATGTTCTCGCGGGCGGTCAGGCGCTTGTACACGCCGCGCGCATCCGGCAACACACCAAGGCTGCGGCGCACTGCGTTGGGGTCGACGGCGGCGTCGATACCATCGACCAGCACGCGACCGCTTTCCGGCGTCATCAAGGTGTACAGCATGCGCAGCGTGGTGGTCTTGCCGGCGCCATTGGGGCCGAGCAGACCGGTGATCTGGCCATCATGGGCGGTGAAACCCACGTCATCCACGGCGATCACCGGCGTCTTGTCCTTGCCCCTGCCGGGGAAGGTCTTGCGAAGTCGTTCTGCAACGATCATGGAATCTAATCCTCAGTGATGCGGTGATGTCACGGTTCCCAGCCATTGAAGCTGGTGAACGGCGGCACGTAGTTGAGTTTTTCCAGGCAGGCACCGTCGAGCGCCTTCGGGTCGGTCTTCTCGATGAACTGCGCGAACAGCTTGGGCATGCAGCCCGCGCCGATGACGTTGTGGCCCTGGCCACGCAGCACGAACAGGCGCGCGTTATCCAGGTGCTTGACCACTTCCTCGCCATAGCGCGGCGGCGTGACCGGATCGAACTCGCCTTCCAGCACCAGCGTCGGCACCTTGCCGGCCAGCGGCTTGTGGAAATCGGCCGGTGCCGTGCCCTTGGGCCAGCTGGCGCACATCGCGCCCATGGCTTCGGCCATCTGGTTGCCGAGCACGGTGTCCGCGTCGGCACCGTTGGCGACCATGCCTTCCTTGTCTTCGCTGCACACCACCGACAGCTGCATGCCCATCGCCATGGCATCCTTCATTTCGCCCTGCAGCATCTGCGTCAGCGCCATCAGGTTGTCGTAGCGGCCGCCATTGGCTTCATGGATGAGCTTGGGCAGCAGCGCGCCGGCAGCCGGCATGTAGGCGTACATGCGGACGAGGCCAGCAACGGTCTCGGCACGCAGCTCGCCTTGCTGCTGTTCGCCGGTGCTGGCGTCGCGGTACTGCACCGTCACCGGCTGCGCGCGCAGCTTGGCCAGCAACGTGTCCAGCTCGGCACGTGGATCACCCAGCTTGTCCTTGCACGAGGCGGTCTTGGTGCATTGGGCGAACTGCAGCGCCAGTGCATCATCCAGGTTGCGCGCGAAGATATTGCCCAGCTGCAGGCTGTTCGGCACCACCGAGTCGAGCACGATGCTGCGCGTGGCCTGCGGATGGCGCATGGCGTACTGCTGGGCCACGCGGGTGCCGTAGCTGACACCGACCAGGTTGATCTGGCTCGCACCGATGGCCTGGCGCACCGCATCCAGATCCGCCACCGCCTCGGTGGTGGTGTAGAAGCGCAGATCCGCCTTCTGCGACAGCTGGGTGGCGCAGTTCTGCGCCGCTGCCTGCATCGACGCCGTGGTGAAATCGGCATCATCCGGCGTGTCACAGGCCAGCAGGTTGGATTTCCCGGTGCCGCGCTGGTCGACCAGGATCACGTTGCGGTGCTTGCGCACTTCGGAGAACGCCGCATCCACCTGCGGGTAGGTGGCGACCGCGGCCTGCCCCGGTCCGCCTGCAAGGAAGAACACCGGGTCTGGCTGCAGATCGCTTTCCTTCTCCGGGGCAACCCAGGCGATGTTCAAACTGATCTTGCGCCCTTGCGGGTTTGCCCGGTCTTCAGGCACTTCCAGCGTGGTGCACTGTGCTTCCAGGCTGTCGCGGCTGCCGGCCGAGCTCAGGCTGCAGGGTTGGAAGTTCAAGCTGCCAAGCGTCTGCGGCTTGCTGGCTACGGCCGCAACATCGCTGGTGCCGGCCGCGGCAGGCGCTGACGCAGGCGTATCGGTTGACCGCACCAGGCGGTAACCGACGATGCCGGCGATCACAGCCAGGGCGAGGATGGTTTGGGTCTTACGGGACATCATCGGAACAGCCCCTCACAGTTGAAAAGAAAACGGGTCTACCTGCATCCAGACGCGGGCGCGGCAGCTATGTGACATCAGGAAAGAAAATTTCTTCGATCCGGCGTTCGTACAAACGGGCGATGCGGAAGGCCAGCGGCAGGCTGGGATCGTATTTGCCGGTCTCCAGCGCATTGATGGTCTGCCGGGATACCTCCAGCTGCTCGGCCAACTCGCCTTGCGACCAGCCCCTGGCCTCACGCAACTCGCGCAATCGGTTATCCATCGCCCCGGCTCAGTGGTAACGCCGCGCGACAACACCCTTGGCCAGCCCATACGACAGGCACACCAAGGGAAACACCCAGATCATCGCCACGTTGGACGGTACATCGATGACCTTGGCCGACTGCAGAAAGCCCCCGGTCAGGTATACCAGCGAAATGAATGCCGTGGCGAAGCTCACCGCCTCCAGTTCGATGCGCTGCTGCAGCTCATCGGCATCGCGGATGTAGCGGATCATCGCCCGCAGCACCAGCATCATCGGCGGCACCGGCAACAAGGCGATCAAGGCGCGCAGTAGGCCGTCCTCGACCCGCTTGAGCAGCAGGATCGACAGCACCAGCAACACCACATAGCCGGTCATGGCCAGCATCACCTCGCGGGTATAGCGCTTGCGCAGCTTGGCCGGGGCGGCATCGCAGCCATCGGGCATCAGCCGGCGCAGCAGTGCCGCGATTGCCAGACCCAGGGCGATACCAAACAGGATGCCGATGACTTGCTGCGACACGCCCATCGGCTGCCAGAGCAGCAGCGCGGACGCGACCAAGGTGAATGCAGCGGCGGCGATCAACAAGCCCGCCGTCCAAAGATTGCGGCTCATCGGCCGGCCCCTTGCCGCAGTGGCTGCAGGCCGGACGGTACGACAGCACAGCGGCGGGCAACGGAGTCCGCCGCCGCGAAACAAACAAGAAACCTGCAATGACGCATGGCCAACTCCTGTAAAGCACGCTTGACACATCCTGCGGCCAGCCAGACCCGGCTGTCAAGCAAACTTTACAGATGAAACCCCGCTCGGCGGCGGCCAGCTCCTCGGCCTGGCGCGGAAAAGCAACGCCCATGACGAAAAAAGGCGCGACCTAAAGGGTCGCGCCTGCATATGGCCAACGTCAAACCAGCGGCCAGACCGGCCGGATCAACAACATGGCAGCTGCACGCCAGCCGCCAACCATCACTTGCTGCTGACGTACTTCTCGCGGCGGATCTGCGGCATCGGCAGACCGGCTTCCTTCAGCGCTTCCACGCAGGTATCGACCATGTCCGGATTGCCGCACAGGTAGGCGATATCGCGGGCCGGGTCCGGCGCGATCTCGGCCAGCTGCTGCTGCACATAGCCCTTGCGGACGTCGGCGTGCGGGTTTTCCGGCAGTTCGCGCGACAGGCAGGGCAGGTAGCGGAAGCCCGGATTGGCGGCCGCAAACGCGTAGAAGTCGTCGCTGTAGAGCAGTTCTTCCGGGGTCCGCGCACCCTGCAGCAGCACCACTTCCACGCCACGCTCAAGCATTGCCGTGCGCAGCTGCGGCAACATCGAGCGGTACGGGGTCACGCCGGTGCCGGTGGCGATCAGCAGGTAACGGCCATTGTGGTCGCCCGGCTGCAGGCAGAAGCGACCGAACGGGCCGCTGCCGCTGATGTGGTCGCCGGCCTTCAGGCCCTCGAACAGCGCCGTGGCAGCGCCGCCGGGCACGAAGCTGACCGCGATATCCACCGCCTCGCCCGGGCCCATCGCGTGGTCATGGATGGTGGCCAAGGAGTAGCTGCGCTTGGTTGCGGTGCCGTCGGCGTAGTCGAAATGGACCTGAATGAACTGGCCGGGCAGGAAATCCAGCGGCTGGCCGTCGTCACGGACGAACTGGTAGTGACCGACGCTGGGGGCCAGCATGCGGCTGCCGACCAGCTTGAGGGGGAATTGGATTGGCACAGGAGGGGAACAGTGTGTAACCGGGTATGGACCACGGGGCCTTCTATAATAGCCGCCTGCACTTATCCGACGCCTGTACCCGGCGCGAAGGCCACAGATTGGACTCCCGTACCCCTCCCGGCGCAGCCGCCCTGCGCATCACCGACCTGCGCAAGACCTATGACAACGGCGTCCAGGCCCTCAAAGGCGTGTCGCTGGAGGTCGCCCCGGGCGACTTCTTCGCCCTGCTAGGCCCCAACGGCGCCGGCAAGTCGACCCTGATCGGCATCGTTTCTTCACTGGTGAACCTGAGCGAAGGCCAGGTGCAGGTGTTCGGCAGTGACCTGGTGGCCAACCGCAGCGCGACCATGCGCCTGATCGGGCTGGTGCCGCAGGAGATCAACTTCAACCTGTTCGAGAAGCCCTTCGACATCCTGGTCAACTACGCCGGCTTCTACGGGATCCCGCGTGCCGAGGCCGAGGCCCGCGCCGAGCAGGAGCTCAAGCGCGCGCATCTGTGGAACAAGGCGCAGATGATGAGCCGCACCCTGTCCGGCGGCATGAAGCGCCGGCTGATGATCGCCCGCGCGATGATGACCCAGCCGCGCTTGCTGATCCTCGACGAGCCCACCGCCGGCGTGGACATCGAGATCCGCCGCGACATGTGGAAGACGCTGCAGGAGATCAACGCCGCCGGCACCACCATCATCCTCACCACGCATTACCTGGAAGAGGCCGAGCAGCTGTGCCGCAACCTGGCCATCATCAACCACGGCCAGATCGTCGAGCAGGGCCCGATGCGCGGGCTGCTGGCCAAGCTCGATGTGGAAGGCTTCCTGTTCGACATCGACGGTGAGCTGCCCGCACAGCTGCCGCAGATCGAAGGCGCCACCCTGGTCGCCACCGACGCGCATACGCTGGACCTGGACATGCCGCGTGCGATGGATCTGAACCGAGTCTTCGACGCCCTGAATGCCGCCGGCATCCGCGTGCGTTCGATGCGTACCAAGAGCAACCGCCTGGAGGAGCTGTTCGTGCGCCTCACCGGCAACCTGGAGAGCACCGCAGCATGAGTACCCCCGTTCCCGTGACCGACAGCAGCCGCAACTGGGTGGCGCTGGGCACCATCGTTCGTCGCGAGGTCAACCGCATCCTACGCATCTGGGGCCAGACCCTGGTGCCGCCGGCGATCACCATGACCCTGTACTTCCTGATCTTCGGCGGCCTGATCGGCTCCAAGATCGGGCAGATGGGCGGCTACAGCTACATGCAGTTCATCGTGCCAGGCCTGGTGATGATGAGCGTGATCCAGAACAGCTACGGCAACATCAGCTCCTCGTTCTTCGGCGCCAAGTTCGGCCGCCATGTCGAGGAACTGCTGGTCAGCCCGATGCCGAACTGGGTGATCCTGTGGGGCTATGTGGCCGGCGCCGTGCTGCGTGGCCTGATGGTTGGCGTGATCGTGCTGATCATCGCCATGTTCTTCACCCCCGTGCGCATCCCGCATCCGCTGGTGACGCTGACCACGGTGCTGCTGGGCGCGACCATCTTCTCGCTGGCCGGCTTCATCAATGCCGTCTATGCGAAGAAGTTCGATGACGTGGCGATCGTGCCGACCTTCATCCTGACCCCGCTGACCTACCTGGGCGGCGTGTTCTACTCGGTGACCTTGTTGCCGGGTTGGGCGCAGGCGATGACGCATGCCAATCCGATCTTCTACATGGTCAATGCGTTCCGTTACGGCCTGCTTGGCAGCAGCGACGTGCCGTTGTGGGTCTCCTATGCGTTGATGCTGGGCTTTGTTGCCGCGCTCACCGCATTGGCGCTGTGGCTGCTGCGCCGGGGCGTAGGCCTGCGTAGCTGAAAGAAGGCGCCGAAGGCGCCTTTTTTTTGCTTTTGTTTTGCTTGTTGTGGGAGCGGCATAAGCCGCGAAGCTCGCACAAACTCAAACCAAGATGACGCTGCAGCCAGGGTATTGCGAACCATGTTTTCTCTGCTCGGAGTCAATCTCAGCTTCGCGGCTCACGCCGCTCCCACAAAATCCGCGGCAGCAACACCTATGATGTCTTCACTCCCCTTTGTCGATGGATATCCAAGCTGATGCGCATCCTGATTCTCGGTGCCGGTGGTACCGGTGGTTACTTTGGTGGTCGGCTGGCGCAGGCCGGCGTTGATGTCACCTTCCTGGTGCGCGCCAACCGCGCTGCGCAACTGGACCGCGATGGCCTGGTGATCCGCAGTCCGCTCGGTGACGCCGCTTTTCCGGTCGCCCACGTCACTGCCGATGCCCTGCCGCAACTGGCCAGGGACCAGCCCTTCGACCTGGTCATCCTCAGCTGCAAGGCCTATGACCTGGACAGCTCGATCGACGCCATCGCGCCAGCAGTGGGCGCAAATACCACCGTGCTTCCGATCCTCAACGGCCTGCGTCACTATGCTGCGCTGGATGCGCGCTTCGGGCGTGCAAACGTACTTGGCGGCCTGTGCTTCATCAGCGCAACCAAGGCCGAGGATGGTGCCGTGCTGCATCTGGACAAACCAGCGAAGATCACCTTCGGCGAGCGCGATGGCGCAACCGACAGCGCACGCGTCGCTGCATTGGCCAAGGCCTGCGAACAGGCCGGCATCGACCATGTCGCCTCGGCCGATATCGCCCAGGAGCAGTGGATCAAGTACACCTTCCTGACCGCGCTGGCAGCCGGCACCTGCCTGATGCGCGCCGATGTCGGCAGCATCGTTGCCAGCGATCACGGCACCGCCTTCATGCAGGCCCTGTACGCCGAGTGTCTTGCGGTCGCCGCGCAGGCCGGGCAGCCGATTCCCGCCAAAGCGCAGGAAATCGCGCTGGGCGCGATCACCAAAACCGGCTCGCCGATCAAGGCATCGATGCTGCGTGACCTGGAAGCCGGGCAGCGCGTGGAAGCCGCACACATCGTCGGCGACATGCTGGGCCGTGCACTTGCCGCCGGGCAATCAGCGCCGCTGCTGCAGGCAGCCTACTGCCACCTGCAGGCCTACGAGGCGCAGCGCGCCGCTTGAAGCTTCGGCCTTGCGCCTGCCGTCAGACCGGCGGCAGGCGGAAGAAGGCACGGGTCGCGGCGGTGGCGTTGGCAGCGGTGACCGCCACATCTTCGCCGCGGTCGCGGGCCAGTTCCTCGACGATATGCGACAGGAACGCCGGCTCGTTGCGGCGGTCCTTGGGCAGCGGCCGCATCGTACGCGGCAGCAGGTACGGCGCATCGGTCTCGATCATCAGCCGCTCGGCCGGGATGTGCTTGACCAGTTCACGCAGGTGCGCACCGCGGCGCTCGTCGCACAGCCAGCCGGTGATGCCGATATACCAATCACGGTCCAGGTAATCGAACAGTTCGCGGCGCTCAGCGGTGAAACAATGCACCACCGCCGGGCCAAGCTTGCCGTCGAAGTTCTTCATCATCGCGATGAAATCATCGTGCGCATCACGCTGGTGCAGGAACAAGGGTTTGCCGTTCTCACTGGCGATCTGCAGCTGCCGCTCGAAGGCCTTGCGCTGGGACGGCCGCGGCGAGAAATCGCGGTTGAAATCCAGGCCACACTCACCCACTGCCACCACTTCCGGGTGCGTGTGCAACGCACGCATTTCCGCATCGCATTCGTCGGTGTACTCGCTGGCGTGGTGCGGATGCACGCCAGCCGTGGCGTAGAGGAAACCGGGGTGTCGTTGCGCCAGCGCCAACGCTATCGGCGAGTGCTCGCGGCTGGCACCGGTGATCACCATCTGCACCACGCCAGCGGCGCGGGCGCGCTCCAGCACCGCGTCCAGGTCGCGATCAAAGGATTCGTGGGTGAGGTTGGCGCCGATGTCGATCAGTTGCATTGAGCTGGGTGTGGTGAGGCGGAAAGGTGAATTGTAGAGGTTTGCCCGCAGGCGAGCCCTGTGCAGCATGAACGGAAACCCGTAGCCCGGGTAAGCGCAGCGCACCCGGGGGCGTTTCGCGGATTCGTCGGATGCCATGCGCAGAGCCCCGGGTGCGCTGCGC
>NZ_JASCOR010000161.1 GCF_029959445.1 Stenotrophomonas sp. PS02298
GCCGAGCCATGCTCGGCAGGGGCTTTAACGGCAAGGCCTCAGCCGAGCATGGCTCGGCACTACAGGGCTCTATCGGCAAGGCCTCTGCCGAGCATGGCTCGGCACTACAGGGGCTCTATCGGCAAGGCCGCTGCCGAGCATGGCTCGGCACTACAGGCAGGTCGCTGCCTGCCTGACGCTGTATCGATCATTCAGCGCGGGCCGCCAACGGGTAAACTAGCGCGATGCCCCAGAGTCCCGCGCAACAACTGCTCTCCAGCGTTTTCGGTTACAACAGTTTCCGCGGCGATCAGCAGGCCATCGTCGAGCACGTCGCCAATGGCAACGATGCCTTGGTATTGATGCCGACCGGCGGCGGCAAGTCCCTGTGCTACCAGATCCCGGCCCTGCTGCGCGAAGGTTGCGGCATCGTCATTTCGCCGCTGATCGCCTTGATGCAGGACCAGGTGGAGGCGCTGCACCAGGTCGGTGTCCGTGCCGAGTTCCTCAATTCCACGCTGGACGCCGAAACCGCCGCGCGGGTCGAACGCGAGCTGCTGGCCGGTGACCTGAAACTGCTTTACGTCGCCCCGGAGCGCCTGCTGACCGGGCGCTTCCTGTCATCGCTGGGCCGCGCCCACATCTCGCTGTTCGCCATCGATGAGGCCCATTGCGTCTCGCAATGGGGGCACGACTTCCGCCCCGAATACCGGCAGCTGACGGTCCTGCATGAGCGCTGGCCGCAGGTGCCGCGGATCGCCCTGACCGCCACCGCCGATCCGCCTACCCAGCGCGAGATCGCCGAGCGCCTGGACCTGTCCACCGCCCAGCATTTCGTCAGTTCCTTCGACCGCCCCAACATCCGTTACACGGTGGTGCAGAAGGACAACGCCAAACGCCAGCTGCTGGGCTTCCTGCGCAATCATCGCGATGAGGCCGGCATCGTCTATTGCATGTCCCGGCGCAAGGTCGAGGAGACCGCGCAGTTCCTCTGTGGCGAAGGCATGCAGGCGCTGCCCTATCACGCTGGCATGCCGCCGGAGGTACGCGCCGCCAACCAGCGCCGCTTCCTGCGTGAGGACGGCATCGTGATGTGCGCCACCATCGCCTTCGGCATGGGCATCGACAAGCCGGACGTGCGCTTCGTCGCGCACACCGACCTGCCCAAATCGATGGAAGGTTATTACCAGGAAACCGGCCGTGCCGGCCGCGATGGCGAGGCTGCCGAAGCCTGGCTGTGCTACGGCCTGGGCGACGTGGTGCTGCTCAAGCAGATGATCGAGCAGTCCGAGGCCGGCGAGGAACGCAAGCAGCTGGAGCGTGCCAAGCTCGACCATCTGCTCGGATACTGCGAATCGATGCAGTGCCGCCGTCAGGTGCTGCTGGCCGGCTTCGGCGAAACCTATCCCAAGCCCTGCGGCAACTGCGACAACTGCCTCACCCCACCCGCGGCCTGGGATGCCACCATTCCGGCGCAGAAGGCGCTGAGCTGCGTGTACCGCAGCGGCCAGCGCTTTGGCGTCGGCCACCTGATCGACATCCTGCGCGGCAGCGACAACGAACGCATCCGCCAGCTCGGCCACGACAAGCTCAGCACCTACGCCATCGGCAACGACCTGGATGCGCGCGCCTGGCGCGGCGTGTTCCGCCAGCTGGTTGCCGCCAGCCTGCTGGAAGTGGACCCGGAAAGCCACGGCGGCCTGCGCCTGACCGATGCCAGCCGCGATGTACTCACCGGCCGCCGGCAGATGATGATGCGCCGCGACGCTGCACCAACCCGCGAGCGCGAGCGCGGCGGCCCGCGCACCGGCCTGCCGGTGCAAGCCGGCGATCTGTCACTGTTCCAGGCCTTGCGTGGGCTGCGCGCGGAACTGGCGCGCGAGCAGAACGTGCCGGCATTCGTGATCTTCCACGACAGCACCCTGCGCAACATTGCCGAGCAGCGCCCGACCAGCGTCGAAGCACTCGGCAAAGTCGGCGGCATTGGCGGCAGCAAGCTCGCCCGCTATGGCCAGCGCCTGGTCGAGATCGTCCGCGAGCAGGGCTGACGCGCAGCGCCGAGCTGCCCTGCCAGGGGCGGCTAACGCTGGCTCAGGTTCTGCTCGGCCAGCAGTAGCAGCCCGTCCAGTTTGCGCCGATCCGGCGAGCCAGCCACCTGCAACCGCCCTATAAGCAGCAGTACACGCTGCAGTTCTTCCTTCGCCATACGCGCATGCCCCAATTGCAGCAACGACTCGGCCAGCGCCAGGCTCGCCTCGACAACGGCGGCACTGTCTTTGCCCTGCCTGCTGCTGGCGAGTTCCAGCGCAGCCTTGCGCAACGTGAGCGCCAGCTCACCCTCGCCCTGCCGAACCGCTAGGTCAGCGCGGATTCCCAGCAGCCGCAGCTGCAGCTCATCCGCGACGGGTACACCCATCCGCTCGAGCAATTGTCGCGCCTGCGCCAACTGTCCACTGCGCACATGCCAATCGATCCGGTTCAAGTGGGCCTGCACGCGACCAGGGGCATCGGCCGGCAGGCTCTTGCTCAACCCGTTGTCAGCGTGCATCAGCATCACGCCAGCCTCCTCCATCCGTCCATCACGCATCAGCAGCCGCGCCAGTTCGCTTTCGGCACGCAGGCTGGTGGGAGAATCCTCGCCCAGCTTCTGTTTGCGGATCATCCAGGACTGCCGATACAGCGCTTCGCCCGCCGCCAGTTCGCCGCGCAGCACTTTCAACGACCCGTAATTGAACAGACCCATCGAATACTCGACCGAATCCTGTCCATCCAGACGTGCGCTCAAGGCATTCCGTTTCTGGTAATGCTGCTCAGCAGCCGCGTAATCACCGGAATCCCGATACAGGTCAGCCAGACCGTCGTACTGCATGCGGACAAAACTGCTCTCCGCACCATACAGCTCCAGCGCATATTGCATACCCGTTTGCAGCAGCGGCAACGCCTGTTCGTATTTGCCCTGTTCGCGGAGTATCTGCGCCAACCGTGTCTCGGCAGCCAACGCCAGGCTGGTCCGGCGACCATGCAGGTTGTCCAGCATCTGCCGGAACTCCTGCTCAGCCGACGCCTGCCGACCCCAGCGCAGGTACATCAGGCCCTTGTTGTACGACAACTCGCTTTTCTCGGCGCTGACGTCAACGTCCCTCACATTCTGATAAAGCGCCGTCGCGCTGTTGAAGGCCGCTTCGCCCAGATCAAAATGCTGCTGATTCACCAAGGCAAGGCCCTTGGCACTGTAAAGGCGCGCCTGCACCACGGCTGGCGCCTTGCTGCCAATCAGTTGCAGCCCCTGCTCCGCCAACTGTCGACCCTGCTCACCATCACCGTCGAGCGTCTTCTGCACCGACAGATCCGCCAGCACATTCGCGGCATCCAATGGCCGCGCGACGCGCGGATCCATGAAGCCGGCGTAAGCCTGTTGCAGCAGTGTGTCGGCCTGATGCGAGGCGCCAGCGTTTTGGTAGGCAACACCGAGCACTGCACGCAGCCGTGCCAACTGTGCCGGGGCATCGGCCAGATCACGCGCGACCTGCAGCGTGGCCTTGTCCAGCAATTGGCGCGAACTCAACTCCTCGGCACCGCGCTCGGTGCGTAGAAATGGATCAGCGGTTTCGAACATGCCAACCATGAAGTTGCTGATCTGCTGCGCCACAACCGCCTCTTCCTGCGCCTGCCGCCGGGTCTCCCACAAACCAAATACGAACACCGCCAGCAGCGCGGTTGCACCCACACCTATTGCCGTGCCTTGCCAGTTCCGGCGCAGCGCTTTCCCAAGGTGATACAGGCGGCCGCCGTTGCGTGCCAGTACCGGCTGCATCTCCAGATAGCGGCGCAGATCGGCCATCAAGGCCTCAACCGAGCGGTAGCGCAGGGAGATGTCGCTGGCGCATGCGCGTGCGACGATGGCATCCAGGTCGCCACGCAGGCGGCGCCGCCAAGGCAGATCAGCCGGTGTATTGGCACTGGGCGCAATCAATGCCTCCCCCGTGTTCTGCGCCTCGCGCATCGACGGTTGTGTCGACAGCAGCTCCAGCAACATCACACCAAGACTGTAGACATCGCTGGCGGCACCGACGGAATGCCCGGCGATCAACTCCGGGCTTGCATAACCCGGCGTGCAGTAACCCGAATCGCGTTTGTCGCGCGCCTCATTGAGCAGGCGCGCCAAGCCGAAATCCAACAACACAGGCTGGCCATTGGCCTGCACGAGCACGTTGGGCGGCTTGAGATCGCAATGCAGCACCAGCTGCTCATGTGCCGACTGCACGATGCTGCAGATTTCCAGGAACAGCACAAGCCGTTGCTGCAGGCCCAGGCCCTGCTCGGCACACCAACAATCCAGCGGCACCCCGTCGATATATTCCATCACCAGATAGGGATACCCATCCGGCGTGGTGCCGCCATCGTAAAGACGCGCGACATTGGACAGCTGCAGGCCGGCCAGCACCTGCCGCTCGGCGCCAAGCAGTTCCACCTCGGTGGCACCGGGCATGCCATGCAACAGCTTGATGGCAACCATGCGCTGGTAGAGACCGTCGGCACGCTCGGCCTTGAACACGGTACCCATGCCGCCATGTGCGATGCGCTCGGTCAGCCGCCATGGTCCGAGCCGCTCACCCACGCCCAGTTCCGGCGCCAGGGCACGCGCCAGCGCGGTATCCAGACGATTGCTGACCCGGCTCAGGCCCACGGTCTGTGAGCGCAGCAGCTGCAACACTTCCTCGCGCACCGCGGGGTCATCACTGCCCGTGTCGAGTGCCTGCGACCATTGCTCGCGCGGTAGCTCGCAGATGGCATCGAACAACTCACGAACCTGCCGCCAACGCTCCGTCGCCATCACCGCACCACTGCCATCACTGCTCAGCGCAGCTGCCGGTTCAACCAGGCCCGCGCGAAGCGCAGGTCGCGGTCAACCGTTGGCGCGGATACATCCAGCACCAGCGCGATCTCATCGCGGCTCATGCCGCCGAAGTAGGTCAGTTCAATGGTGCTCGCTGCACGCGGCTCGAGTTCGGCCAGTTGACTCAATGCCTGGTGCAGGGCCAATACGTCGTATCCGACGGCCGAATCGTCCTGCACCTGGTCCGCGTACGACAGCGTCAACTGCTCGGCATTGCCACCACGCTTGTCCGCCCCACGCGCGCGCAGGTGATCGACCAGCACCGAACGCATCTTCAGCGCGGCGATGGCGATGAAGTGGGCGCGATCCTTGTAATCCGCATCGGTGCCGAGCAGGCGCATCAACGATTCGTTGACCAACGCCGCCGGCTGCAAGGTACCACTGGTCTGTTGCGACAAGCGGTTGCGGGCAATCAGCATCAAATCCGAGTACAAGGCTTCGAACAGATGCTCGCGCGCATCCATGTCGCCTTGTTGCCATCGGTGCAGTAACTGCGTGATCTGCTTGCTCAACCCTGTCCCCAGTGCATGGACGCCCACCAGGGCAACCGACGGTGCATCCCGCATATTAGAACCAGACATCGCGACTTCCAACCACAGCAGCTGATGCTGCTCGTTCCTGCTGCAGTGCTGAGCGATCTGCCGAAGCTGCTTCTGCCACACCAGCCAACAAATAGCGAACACCGTCACAAACCGCACGGACCACCGGGACGTTCGCAGGTTTTCTTCGTTGATCCGCCCCGATAACGCTGAAGCAGACCGTTGACAACGTCTGCCCGGAGAAGGACGCTGCGCCACTTCGCGCCCACCAAGCGCTCAATCGGCAGGTTCTATGCAACAGGGCGTGATGCAAGGCATGTGGGGACGAGGCATATTGGTCTGCGCACTGTTGGCGGCAGGAGCCCAGGCTGAAGCCGGGCAAACGCGGTCCTTTGCTCCCGGCGCGCACAAGGGCCCTCGACTCGGGACTCAGAACGAAGTCGCAGTGCTAGGCACGGCGCATCTGGCACGTTTGCCGGAAACCTTTGATCGATCGACGCTCGTCCCGCTGATTGACCGCCTTGCTGCATGGCAACCGCAGGCCATCGCCGTCGAGACCGTCTCGGGACAGCAATGCGACATGTTGCGCCGCTACCCAGCCCGCTACGCATTGACGGTGAGCGACTACTGCCCTGACCTGTCAGCGGCGGCAAAGGCGACCGGATTGGATGTGGCAGCAGCGACTGCGGCCGCCGAGGAAATGCTGGTGAATTGGCCGGCGCAACCAAGCGCTGCCCAGCGTCGCGAACTGGCAGCCAAGTTCCTCGCTGCCGGAGAGCACGATTCCGCCCTTGTCCAATGGCTGCACCTGCCCGCGCCAGAGCGGCGTGCGGAGGGCGTTTTGAACCAGGAGTTGGTGGAGGCGCTGGAAGCACTGCGCAGCAGTCGCAATGAGAACACGCTGATCGCTGCACAGCTGGCGGTGCGGCTGGGCCATCAACGGCTCTGGCCGATGGACGACCACAGTGCCGACCGCTATGGCCCGGACCCCAAGGCCTACGTGAAGGCTGTCCGCAAGGCGTGGGACAACCCTGCCAGCAAGCAGCGGGCAGCGCTGCACGGCGACCTGGAGACCCAACTCGATACGCCCGAGAACGCACTGGCGATGTATCGGCGTGACAACGGCCCGGACGTCGCCCCGGCCGCCTTCGAAAGCGACTACGGCGCAGCGCTGGAAGAACCCTCCCCGCAGGGTTACGGGCGGATGTATGTCACGTCCTGGGAAACCCGCAACCTGCGCATGGCCGCCAACATCCGTGACCTGATGGGGCCAACCCCGGGCATGCGCACCCTGGTGCTGGTTGGCGCCTCGCACAAGGCGTATCTGGATGCGTACCTCGAGCAGATGCACGATGTACACATCGTCGATGTCCAGCAGGCCTTGCTGAGATAGCGCACAAAGGCCGTGGCGAAAGCCGCGGCCGTGCCGACCTGACCGTAGCCCGGGCAAGCGCAGCGCTCCCGCGGCTACTCATCGACAACCGTCAAGATCACAGGATTGCCATCTCCCGGGTGCGCCGTGCCTACCCGGGCTACGCTCGAGCTGCCAGTACAGGCAACTTGCGGAACGGTCGCCATCCTGCGGGAGAACAAAAAAGGCTCCGGATCGCTCCGAAGCCTTGGTAATGCTGGTGGGCCGTGAAGGATTCGAACCTTCGACCAAAAGATTAAAAGTCTTCTGCTCTACCGACTGAGCTAACGGCCCAAACAAAGACCCGGCCGTAGCCGGGGCGCGTATTCTAACGCAATAAACGCAAAAACAACATCATGCGTAATGGGTTGGATCCGTCATGCCGGCGGCAGTGAAACCATCGGCGCGCAGCTGGCAGGCGTCGCAGTGGCCGCAGGCCTTGCCGTCCATGTCGGCCTGGTAACAGGACACGGTCAGGCCGAAGTCCACGCCCAGGCGCTGCCCTTCCAGTGCGATCTGTGCCTTGCTCAGGTACTGCAATGGCGCATGCACACGGATGCCCGCGCCTTCCACGCCCGCCTTGGTGGCCAGGTTGGCCAGCGCCTGGAAGGCGGCGATGAACTCAGGACGGCAGTCCGGGTAGCCGGAGTAATCAACCGCGTTGACACCACAGAAGATGTCGTTGGCACCCAGCACTTCGGCCCAGCCCAGCGCCAGTGACAGCATGATGGTGTTGCGGGCGGGCACATAGGTGACGGGAATAGTGTCACCGGCACCGGCCTCGGGCACATTGATGTCGTCGGTCAGCGCCGAGCCGCCGATGCTGCGCAGGTCGACCGCGACCACTTTGTGCCCGGCCACGCCCAAGGCGGCGGCTACGCGTGCGGCGGCTTCCAGTTCGGAGGTGTGGCGCTGGCCGTAGCGCACGCTCATGGCATGCACTTCGAAACCCTGTTCCTGGGCGATGGCGACGACGGCGGCTGAGTCCATGCCGCCGGAAAGAAGCACGACTGCTTTCTTTTTCATGGTGATGATCCGGTTGGGAGAGGAAAGCCAGCACGCTGTCCCGCGCCGGGGTAAACGATTGGAGGGTGCGACGCCGGCTCAGTAACCCGGTGCGTCGTCCCACAGCAATTTGTGCAGCTGCATCTGGAAGCGCAC
The DNA here is from genome assembly GCF_029959445.1 of Stenotrophomonas sp. PS02298. Lineage (GTDB taxonomy): Bacteria > Pseudomonadota > Gammaproteobacteria > Xanthomonadales > Xanthomonadaceae > Stenotrophomonas. The sequence goes on from NZ_JASCOR010000161.1 coordinate 7,988, forward strand.
CGGCAGGCGATCGGCGACGATCCAGTCGGCCAGCTCGCGCGGGCTGACCTGCGACTTGCTCGGTGAGAACAACACCATGCAGCGCTCCGGCAAACGGTGCTCGCTGAGCATGGACTTGGCCCACTCGTAGTCACCACGGCTGCAGATGACGAACTTGAGCTGGTCACGGGCGGTCAGCAGCGGAATGTTCTCCAGCCGGTTGCGTGCCATTTCCGCCGAATCCGGCGTCTTCAGGTCGACCACGCGTGATACGCGCGGATCCACATCGGCGATGTCCAGTGCGCCGGAGGTCTCCAGCGACACATCCAGGCCGGCTTCGCAGAGCTTGTGCAGCAGGATCAGGCAGCGCTTCTGCGCCAGCGGCTCACCGCCGGTCACGCAGACGTGGCGCACGCCCTGCTTCAACACTTCGGCGACGATATCGTCGATGTCCCACCAATCGCCGCCGTGGAACGCATAGGCGGTATCGCAATACTGGCAGCGCAGCGGGCAGCCGGTCAGGCGCACGAACACGGTGGGCCAGCCGGCGGTATCGGCTTCGCCTTGCAGGGACAGGAAAATTTCAGTGATCTTCAGTCGCGGCAACGGCGACTGCACGATCTCGCTGGGAACAGCGGCGTTCGGAGAGTTCATATTCATTGGCCGCACCGTCGGTGCGGCACCACATCAACGCAGCTGCTGGCCGAGCCGGATCGACTGCAGTCGGTCCTGGGCAGTACGGGCCGCATCACTGCCGGGAAAACGGGAAACAACCTCTTCCAGGGTTTGTTGCGCCTGGGCATTGTTGCCTTCACCGAACTGCGACAGGCCAAGCTTCAGCAAACCGCCGGCAGCCTTGTCATGGGTCGGATAACGGGCAACCAGATCGCTGAACTGTGCCTCAGCCATCTTGAAATTACGGGTCGCATAGAAGCTCTCACCCAGCCAATACAAGGCATTGGGGGTGTAGGCAGCATTCGGGTACAACTCAAGGAAGCTCTGGAACAACTGCGCGGAGTCGGCATAGTTGCCGGCCTTCAACGCATCGAACGCGACGTTGTAGGCAGCGCGCTCATCACCGGCCGAAGCCAGCGTACCGGCATCGCCACGTACCGTCGGCGGACGTTCGGCAGCAGCCGCTGTCGGCTTTGCGGCCGCAGCGGCAGGCGTCACCGCGCCAGTGGCAGGAGCTGCCGGAGCGCCAGCACCGCCTTCAAGGCGATTGAGGCGACCGTCCAGGTCCAGGTACTGATCGCGATTGCGCTGCTTCAGCTGTTCGTTCTCGTGCTGAAGCTGCTCGATCGTGCCCTGCAACGCCTGCATTTCGGTACGCAGCTGCTGCAGCTGATTGAGCATGTCGGTATTGGCCTGGCTGTTGTTGACCTGCGTTTCCAGCACGCCAACACGGTCAGCCAAACTTGCCCGCTGTGCATACGCGGGCGCGGCAGCCCCCAGGGCTGCCG
>NZ_JASCOR010000162.1 GCF_029959445.1 Stenotrophomonas sp. PS02298
AAGCCGGCCCGGTGGGAGCCACCAATTGGTCTGTGATCTGGCGAACCATCAGCTTCGCGGCTGACGCCGCTCCCACAAGCCGGTGGTTGCGGGGAAGGCCGATGCCGAGCATGGCTCGGCACTACGGTGGATCGCCTGCAGCGTGTTGGTTCCCTGCCAGCGGGCGCTTGGCCCATGATTGGCCTACATTCACCCTGTCACCGATTGGAAGGAGAGTTGCTGATGGCCCGTAAGACCGTGTTGCTGTCCGCCTTGCTTTGCGCCCTTGCCCCGCTGGCGCAGGCCCAGGATGCCGCCCAGCGTCCCGAGGTGGCAGCTGCCGCCACTCGCCTGCAGCAGCAGGTGGTGGATTGGCGTCGCGACTTCCACGCCCATCCGGAGCTCTCCAACCGCGAAGAACGCACCGCGGCCAAGGTCGCCGAGCGCCTGCGTGCAATGGGCCTGAACCCGAAGACCGGCGTGGCCGTGCACGGCGTTGTCGCCATCATCAAGGGCGGCCTGCCCGGCCCGAAGATCGCCCTGCGCGCCGACATGGACGCGCTGCCGGTCACCGAACAGACCGGCCTGCCGTTCGCCTCCAAGGCCACTGCCGAGTACCGCGGCGAGCAGGTCGGGGTGATGCATGCCTGTGGCCATGACGCGCACACCGCAACCCTGCTGGGCGTGGCCGACGCGCTGGTTGCCATGCGCGACACGCTGCCCGGCGAAGTGATGCTGATCTTCCAGCCGGCCGAGGAAGGCGCGCCGCCGCCGGAGCAGGGCGGTGCCGACCTGATGCTGAAGGAAGGCCTGTTCAAGGACTTCAAGCCGGAGGCGGTGTTCGGCCTGCATGTGTTCTCCAGCGTGCAGGCCGGCCAGATCGCCGTGCGCGGCGGCCCGCTGATGGCTGCTTCCGATCGCTTTGGCATCACAGTCAATGGTCGCCAGACGCACGGCTCGGCGCCGTGGAACGGCGTTGACCCGATTGTTGCGGCCTCCGACCTTATCGGTACCGCGCAGACCATCGTCAGCCGCCGCGCCAACCTGTCCAAGCAGCCGGCAGTGCTCACCTTCGGCGCGATCAAGGGCGGCATCCGCTACAACATCATCCCCGACTCGGTGGAAATGGTCGGCACCATCCGCACCTTCGACCCCGACATGCGCAAGCAGATCTTCGCCGACCTGCGCAACGTCGCCGAGCACACCGCTGCCGCCCACGGTGCGACGGCTGTCACCGACATCTACGAGAAGGACGGCAACCCGGCCACGGTCAACGATCCGGCACTGACCGCGCGCATGCTGCCCAGCCTGCAGGCGGTGGTGGGCAAGCCCAACGTCTACGAGCCGCCGCTGCAGATGGGCTCGGAGGACTTCTCGCTGTACGCACAGCAGGTGCCGTCGATGTTCTTCTTCGTCGGTTCCACTGGTGCCGGCATCGATCCGGCTACCGCGCCGAGCAATCATTCGCCCAAGTTCCTGCTCGACGAAAAGGCACTGGATGTGGGCCTGCGCGCGCTGTTGCAGGTGTCGCTGGATTATCTGCACGGTGACAAGGCAGGTTGAGTCCGGGTAGTGTCAGGGGCTTACCTACAAGGAAGAAGGCGCTCCATGACAGCCAGCCTGGCCATGCTGCTGCAGTCGCAGCTCGACCCTCAGCTCACCGCCGAAGCCCTGCTTGCGCAGATGCGCAGCGATTGGCCCGACCTGGACCAATCGCTGCTGCGGGTGGGCGAGGCAACGACGGAAGGCGCCCTCGACAAGGATGCCGATGGCGACGATTCGCCGATGCTGTGCCTGGAATACGCCGACTACCTGATCGCGTTGATGCCGATCCCGGTGCAGATCGGCGATGACATCGCGCAGATCTGTGCGCACAGCCGGCTGTGGCCAGACGCCACGCCGGCACCGGTGGACTACGCCGCACACACCATCGTCACCGTGATGCGCTTTGGCGACGACGGGCAGGAAACCAATCTGGTTGCACAGGCGGCACTGCTCAGTCGCGTGCTGGCATCGGCTGTGGCCGTGTCCAACAGCATCGAGGCGGTGTACTTCGGCAGCGCCAATCATGTAGTGCTGCCAAGCCTGTTCCGCGAGCTGACCCAGGCCACGTTGCCCGAGCCGCTGCCGATCGCCTGGGTGGCGATCAATGTCGGCCAGCGCCCGGACGGGGTGATGACCGGCCATACCCGCGGCATGGACATGCTGGGCCTGATGGACATCGAGATTCCCGAGACCGGGGAAACTGCCGAAGGCGTGTTCAGCCGCCTCACCGGCATCGTCGATTACCTGATCGAGAACGGAATGGTCATCAGCAATGGCGACACCCTCGGGGCGACCGAGGAAGAGCGTATCCGCGTTGTCTACGGCCCCTCTGCGCTGGACCCGGAGCGCGAGGTGATGCGGCTGGTGAGTGAGGAGATCCCGCAGGCCAAGTCCAGCAAATCGTGGTGGGCGCGGCTGCTGAACTGAAGCTGCGCCAGGTACCGGTTTTCCTGCGAATGAGCGCCTCGGTATATCCGGCGCTCAAGCTGGCGCAACTACAATGGGGCCGATGAACACTCCCCAAGATTCCAGCCTCGGCCGTGAGGTCGACTACCCCCGCCAGTACGACGCCAGTCTGCTGTTCCCGATCCCGCGCGCTGGCGCCCGTGCCGAGATCGGTCTGGGCAGCGAACTGCCGTTCGTCGGCGAGGACCGCTGGCATATCTATGAGCTGGGCTGGCTGGACGCGCGCGGCAAGCCCTGCGTGGAAACCGCAACCCTGTACGTGCCGGGTGCCTCGCCGAACCTGATCGAGTCCAAGTCGCTCAAGCTGTACCTGAACTCGCTCAACGGGGCACGTTTCAACCGTGCCGAAGCCGTGCGCGAGCGCATTGCCACCGATCTGTCGGCCTGCGCCGGTGCCGATGTGCGGGTGGAGTTCGGCCTGCCGCCGGTCGAACAGGCGGCAGGTGAGAGCATTGACCACCTGGATGTCGCCATCGACAGCTATGGCCCGCCCGATGCAAACCTGCTGCTGGCCGATGCCGTTACGGTGGTCAATGAGACCCTGGTCTCGGCGCTGCTCAAGTCCAACTGCCCGGTGACCGGCCAGCCGGACTGGGCCAGCGTCAGCATCCGTTACCAGGGCCCGCGCATCGACCGTGAAGGCCTGCTGCGTTACCTGGTCAGCTACCGCGACCACGCCGAGTTCCACGAACAGTGCGTGGAGCGGATCTTCCTGGAGCTGAGCCTGCGTTGCCAGCCCGTCACCCTGGAAGTGGAGGCGCGCTATACCCGCCGCGGCGGCCTGGACATCAATCCGCGTCGGGCCAGTCCGGGTCTGGTCGCCAGCGCGCCGATCCGCGACCTGCGTCAATAAACATTCAGCTGCGTACGCAGGTTTTTACGTGGACGCGATGAAACCTTAACAGGCCTCATGCAATCGTTGCTCCCGTCAGTCACGGAGGAGCAACCTGGATGAGCAGTACTGAAAAGAAAGCCGACTTTTCCGATGTCACCGGGGCAGTCAGCAGTACCGAGCAGGTGGTACAGAAAGCTGATTTCTCCGATGTCACGGCTACCGTGACCAGCACTGAAGAGATCGTCGGCGAGCAGCACTACACGGTGCAGAGCGGCGACAACCTGTCCAAGATCGCCAAGAACCTGCTTGGCGATGGTAACGCTTGGAAGAAAATCTTCGATGCCAACCGTGACGTCCTCGATGATCCGGACAAGATCCGGCCCGGGCAGATACTGAAGATTCCTGCGCGTCAGGGCTGATCCCCGACGCCGCTACGTACGAACTTTCAAACCAGATTCGGAGCAATTCATGAAGAAGACTTCGCTTAGCAGTGCCTTGATGATCGCGGTGGTCGGTGCGGTTGCGCTGGTTGGTTGCAAGAAGAAGGAAGAAGAGGTCGCGCCACCGCCGCCGGTTGCTGCAGCCCCGGCACCGATGGTTGAGTCCGCACCTGCCGCGCCCGCTCTCGCAGTGACTTCGGTGACCGTCGGCAACGCAGCTGCCGCTGATCTGTCGGTGGCACCGGTTGCGGTGTTGGCTGCCAAGGACAAGATCATCGTCTCGGTCAAGACAAGTGGTACCGCCAGCAATGTGCCGGTGGCCGCCAAGTTGACCTATCAGGATGGCCAGGTTGCCGGTGAGCAGAGCGCCACGCTCAACGCGACCGACGCTGGTACCACCAATATCGAATTCACTAAGGCAACGCCGTGGCCGGCCGGCAAGTACACCGCAGACGTCACCGTCGACGGCAAGGCTGCCGGTACGCAGCAGCAGTTCGAGGTGAAGTGAGCAAGGCGTAAGCCGGCGAACTCTCTCCCGTCGGTGATACGCATGGGCGCAGCCACCAGGCTGCGCCTTTTTTTTGCATCAACCGTAAACGCTTGTTGTAGGAGCGGCGTCAGCCGCGAAGCAGGGACACCATCGGATGAAGAAGGCATTCGGGCAACCTCAGCGTCGCGGCTGACGCCGCTCCCACAGAAAGCACCGTGCCGCTGCGTGAAGCCGCGGTTTGCGCACTGTGTGCACCTGTTCCATGTATGGCGCGGGTGGTTGCAGGTGAGACCACCACTGCCGTGAGCGACATGAGCAAGACGGCACAAGGCCTGCGCGGGCTTGCACTGCAACAGGCCCGCCACTCCCTACCTCTGCGTATGGGTTTGCTTTGCCCGGCCCGGTCGAAAACGCGACAATGTGAGGGTTTCCCCATCCGGCAGTTGGATGGGGTTTGCGCGCCGGCCCACTGGATGGTCGTGCGCCGGCCCATCGCCGCTGCCATTCCACGCACCGCATCCGTCAGCAAGAGAGTTTTTGCCCCCATGTCGAATACGCCGAAGATCATCTACACGCTCACCGACGAAGCTCCGTTCCTGGCCACGCAGTCGCTGCTGCCCATCGTCGATGCCTTTACCGCGACCGCCGGCATTGCCGTCGAAACCCGCGACATCTCGCTGTCCGGCCGCATCCTGTCGCAGTTCCCGGACTTCCTGAAGGACGAGCAGAAGATCAGCGATGATCTGGCCGAACTGGGCGAGCTGGCCACCAAGCCGGAAGCCAACATCATCAAGCTGCCGAACGTGTCGGCCTCGGTGCCGCAGCTCAAGGCCGCGATCAAGGAGCTGCAGGAACAGGGCTACATCCTGCCGAACTACCCGGACGCACCGACCGACGACGTGTCGCGTGACATCCAGGCCCGCTACGACAAGATCAAGGGCAGCGCGGTCAACCCGGTGCTGCGCGAAGGCAACTCCGATCGCCGCGCACCGCTGTCGGTGAAGAACTATGCCCGCAAGCATCCGCACCGCATGGGCGCATGGACTGCAGACTCCAAGTCGCACGTCGCGCACATGGACGGCGGTGATTTCTACGGCAGCGAGAAGTCGGCCACCGTCGCCAACGCCGGCAGCTTGAAGATCGAGCTGGTGCAGAACGACGGCAACACCGTCGTGCTGAAGGCCAAGACCGCAGTCAAGGCCGGTGAGATCGTCGACGCCTCGGTGATGAACCGCAAGGCGCTGGCGGCATTCGTTGATGCACAGATCGCCGATGCCAAGGAGCAGGGCGTGCTGTTCTCGCTGCACCTGAAGGCGACCATGATGAAGGTCTCCGACCCGATCATGTTCGGCGTCGTGGTCGACGAGTTCTACAAGGACGTGCTGGCCAAGCACGCCGCCAGCCTCGCCCAGATTGGTTTCGATTCCAACAACGGCATCGGCGACCTGTACGCGCGCCTGTCGCAGCTGCCGGAAGCCGAGCAGGAAGCGATCAAGGCCGACATCGCCGCCGAGTACGCCAAGCGTCCGGCCGTGGCCATGGTCAACTCGGACAAGGGCATCACCAACCTGCACGTGCCGTCGGACGTGATCGTCGACGCCTCGATGCCGGCGATGATCCGTGACTCCGGCAAGATGTGGAATGCCGAAGGCAAGCTGCAGGACACCAAGGCCGTCATTCCGGACCGCTGCTACGCCGGCGTGTACCAGGCCGTTATCGAAGACTGCAAGGCGCACGGCGCGTTCAACCCGGCCACCATGGGCTCGGTGCCGAACGTCGGCCTGATGGCACAGAAGGCCGAGGAATACGGCTCGCACGACAAGACGTTCCAGATCGCTGCCGATGGCGTGGTCAAGGTCACCGATGAAGCCGGCAACGTGGTGTTCGAACACGCCGTCGAAGCCGGCGACATCTGGCGCATGTGCCAGACCAAGGACGCGCCGATCCAGGACTGGGTGAAGCTGGCCGTCAGCCGCGCGCGCCTGAGCAACACTCCGGCGCTGTTCTGGCTGGATGCCAAGCGTGCCCACGATGCGCAGGTGATCGCCAAGGTCGAAAAGTATTTGAAGGACCACGACACCAACGGCCTGGACATCCGCATCCTGTCGCCGGAAGAAGCCACCGCCGTGTCGCTGGAGCGCACCCGCAAGGGTGAGGACACCATCTCGGTGACCGGCAACGTGCTGCGTGATTACCTCACCGACCTGTTCCCGATCCTGGAGCTGGGCACCAGCGCCAAGATGCTGTCGATCGTGCCGCTGATGGCCGGTGGCGGCCTGTTCGAAACCGGTGCTGGCGGCTCGGCGCCGAAGCACGTGCAGCAGTTCGTCGAAGAGGATTACCTGCGTTGGGATTCGCTGGGCGAGTTCCTGGCCCTGGCCGCATCGCTGGAACACCTGGGCCAGCGTTACGACAACAAGGGCGCCACCGTGCTTGCCAATGCCCTGGACGCTGCCAACGGCAAGTTCCTGGACAACGACAAGTCGCCGTCGCGCAAGCTGGGTGGCATCGACAACCGTGGCAGCCACTTCTACCTCGCCATGTACTGGGCGCAGGCGCTGGCCGAGCAGAACGACGATGCCGCATTGAAGGCAAAGTTCGCACCGCTGGCCGAAGTGCTGACCAGCAACGAGCAGAAGATCGTCGACGAGCTGGCAGCGGTGCAGGGCAAGGCCGTGGACATCGGCGGTTACTACCGTCCGGACCTGGCCAAGGCCGGCCCGGCAATGCGTCCGAGTGCCACCCTCAATGCCGCGATCGCCAGCCTCAAGGGCTGATCAACGTAAGAGCAATGGCGGCGTGATGTAGCTGCTGTTACACATTGAAAGCCTGTGTCCGTGAAGGACGCAGGCTTTCTTGTTTCTGCGTGATGACGGCGTGTAGATGCGACCAAGGTCGGGTGTGGAAAGGCCCACTGAAAAATCGAAATGTGGGATCAATCACCCTTTCACATGCAGCATCTGGAATAGCCTGATTCGACACGCAGGGAATCGCATGACGCGAGCGCGTCAAAAGGGGAAGAGGGCATGACCAGGGTGCTGGTAGTGGGCTCGGACACCCGGGAGGAGCAGACGCTCCTCGGGCGATTGAGGGAGATTGCGGGGCTACCACCGGAGGGTCTGCAACGCTGTGTCGATCTGGACCAGTGCGACCTGCTCCTGGTCCGCGATACCCCGGCGTTGCGCAGCGCTGCCCAACACATGGCCAGCAAGCGGCCGGCGATGCGCTTGTGGCTGCACGATGATGCCGGCGCCGTGCACGATGGCCGCAGTAGCGGCGAACTGCATCTGGATCGGGCGCAGATCCAGCACGCGCTGGCACCGCCGCCCACGCCGACCACCACCGATGGTCTGTATCTGGCCAGCGGTGCCAAGCAGGTGACCCGTCTGTTGCGGCAGCGCCTGCAGGAGAAGCAGGGCCGTGCGGTGCTGTCGTTGCAGGGCCAACCACAGCTGCTGATTGATTTCGAACACGACCAGATGGTGCCGCTCTACGTGCATCCAGCGCAGGGTCCCAGCCTTGCCCAGCAACTGGGTGACGTATTCGAGCTGTTGGCGCTGCAGGAACTGTCGTTGGCGCGCTTCCATGCCTTGGCGGAGAACCTGTCGCGGCAACCGCTGCGGCCGCTGCTGTGGCAGATGGCGCAGTACGGCGACAACTGGACCGATTTTGATCGACGCCTGCAGCAGAACGCGCGCGTGAGCCTGCTGCGCTGGCCGGACTTCCGTGTGCTCGCCCATCAACACGATGGTTTCAGGCTGTGTTCGCTGCTGCTGAAGAAGCCCTGCACCCTGGCCGAATGCACCGAGCTGCTGGAAGTGGACAGCAACGCAACCCGCGCCTTCATGCGCTCGGCCTACCTGTGTGGCTATGCCACGGTGCAGGTGCCAGAGCCCGCAGCTGCGCCGTCGCCTGCGCCGGCCAAGCTTGGTGCCAGCGCCCTGCTTGCACGCATGTGGCGCAGCGTCCGTCACCGTACAGGGACCCATGCATGATCGAACACAAGGTAGTGATTCTGGGTGCCATGGGGGCAGGGAAGTCGACGCTGGTGCGTGCTGTAGCGGGCGGCACCGTCATTGATACCGACGTACTCAATACCGACGCCAGTTCCTCCAAGCTGGTAACCACGGTGGCGATGGACTATGCCGACGTGAGTCTGCCCAATGGCGATCGGCTGCGCCTTTACGGCACACCTGGGCAGGAGCGGTTCTCCTTCATCTGGCCGGTGCTGCTGCAAGGCGCGCGTGGCGTGGTGATCCTGGCAGACGCCTCCAGCCCTGACGTGGCGCAGGAAATGGAGCGTTACCTGCTGGCACTGCGTGAGCACGCCGGGACGGTTCCGGCGGTCATTGGTGTATCCAAATTCGATCTTGTGCCGGACGTGGACCTCGATGCCTGCCTGCTGCAGGCACAGAAGACCGCCGGCCGGCCGTTGCCACTGGTGCCGTTCGACGCACGCTCGGAGGATGCGGTGATGCTGCTGATGGATGTGCTGATGGGTGAGGTCGAAGCCGCTGCCCTGGTGGGTGCCCATGACTGAGGCCAAGGCGATTGCATTGCTGGAGGACTGGGAAGTTGCCGTGATAGACCAGCGGCTGCAGGAGTTCACCAGTTCAGTGGATGGTGTGCGTGCCGCGGTGGTTGCCAGCATCGACGGTTTTGTCCTGGCACAGGCGGCTACCGAGACCTCCAGTGGCGAACGCCTGGCCGCCATGACCAGCGCCATGCTGGCCCTGGCTTCGGCGGTTGGCCGCGAGCTGGCGCTGGGCACGATGGACGTGCTGATGCTGGAGGCCAGCGAGGGCAAGGTATTGATGCAATCGATCCAGTTGCCCCGCGGCTCGCTGCTGCTGATGGCCGCCTGCGGCCAGCGCAGCGTCATCGGGCATGTGCTGTGGAGTGCGCGCGAGTGCGGGCGCAAGATCCAGGCGGAATTGTCCGGGGAGTGAGGGCGGCACTGGCTGCGGCTGCATTGGAGCCAAAGCCAAAGCCAAAGCTCCCCTCATCCCAACCCTTCTCCCGCGGGCGGGAGAAGGGCTAAATCAAAAGCCAGGGCCAAAGCCAAAGCCAGAGCCAGAGCCAGAGCCAAAGCCAGAGCCAAAGCCAGAGCCAAAGCCAGAGACAGAGCCAAAGGCATACCCAGAAACATAGGAAAAGGC
>NZ_JASCOR010000163.1 GCF_029959445.1 Stenotrophomonas sp. PS02298
AGTACATCGAGATGTTTTACAACCCGACACGGCGACACGGTTCCAATGGCGGCCTGTCCCCGATAGAGTTTGAACGGCAGTACGCACTAAACGGCTGAAGAGTGTCTACAAAAGCCTGGGCGATTCAGACCTCTGCGCTGCGGTGAGCACTTGCTGGACAACGAGAGAGTCCAGAGCGCGGTCAGCGAATTCGGACCAGCGAGGACACCCTGCTAGCTGAGATATACCTGCTCCGACAAATGGAACCAGTGTGGTTCGCGTCGCAGCGTCAATTAAACCCTGCGGTACAGAAGGTAATGAACGAATTTCGATCGGCAAATTTAGACCCCTAAGCCAGGTTCCATGTTGGCTCGCATCCAAGAAGTGTGGCAGATGTTCAACTGAATCAACATCTCGACGCAGCCCCTAATTTTGCATATCTACTGGGACGCAGCCACCAAGCCGCCGCCGGCAAACACCCCGCTGCAGCTGTAGCTGCAAAACCGCCCCACTGAGCTGGACGGACCAATGGCCTCAGAGTGCACCTACCGGCATGCGAGCTTCCAGCACTAGACCAATCCCAAACGGTGTGTGATCAAGCAACTTGGGGCAGCCCCGTAATACTTCTAGCAACCGCAGCAACCTTCGCCATGGCACCGTAGGCAGCCTCGCATGCCCCCAACGCAGCCATCAATTCCACCGCAAGCCTTCCGTCGGCATCGGCAGCGAAAACCATATATATCGAAGTGTCACCGTCCTTGCAGCATAGTCCAGCTTTCGCCTGATACCCCAATCTCAGTCGCCTGAGAATGGCTATGGCTATGCAGTTCTGACCCACCCGCTTCTCCGTGTTAGCTTGCAATAATTAGACCGATCCAAAAGGTGCGGGATGAAGCAGCTTGGCGCGACCCTGTTGGTACTTGCAGCAACCGTGGCAGCCTCCTCGTTGGCAGCGCCTTCCGCGTTGGCGGCCTCGCCCGCCGCCAGCGAAGCCGCCTACGCCGCCGTGAACCCCTTCATTGGTACCGGTGGCGAGGGTCATACCTATCCGGGCGCGACCGTCCCTTACGGCATGGTCCAGCTCTCGCCCGATACCCGCATCCAGTCGCGCAAGAACGGCTATGGCTGGGCGGCGGGCTATCGCTATGACGACAGCACCATCGTCGGCTTCTCGCATACGCATTTCTCCGGCACCGGCCATTCGGATCTGGGGGATCTGCTGCTGATGCCGACTACCGGTGAGTTGAAGCTGGAGCGCGGCGATCCCGATCAGCCCCTGAGCGGCTATACCTCGCGCTTCAGTCACGCGAGCGAAACCGCCCAGCCGGGCTACTACGCGGTGACGCTGGACGACTACAAGGTGCGTGCCGAGCTGACTGCCAGCGCACGCGTCGGCATGCACCGCTACAGCTTCCCGGCTGGCAAGCCGGCACATGTGGTGCTCGACCTGCGCACCAGCATGTACGACTACCCGGGCAAGATCCTGTGGTCGCGCTTGCGGGTGCGGGCCGATGGCACGGTTACCGGCTTCCGCGAGACGCGCGGCTGGGCGCCGGGCAGGCAGCTGTACTTCGCGATGCGTTTCTCGCAGCCGCTCAGTGGCCATCAGCTGCACGACACCGAGCAGGACGTGGTCTACAAGGGTTTCCCGCCGCCGGGCGAGAAGGACCCGGCACAGCGCGCGCAGATCGAAGGCCGGCAGTTGGTTGCAGCCTTTGATGTGGTGCCGGACGCCGGCAAGCCGTTGCTGGTGAAGGTGGCGATCTCGCCGGTCAGCGAGGAAGGTGCGATTGCCAACCTGGATGCGGAAGCACCAGGTTGGGATTTCGATGGCATGCGTTCTGCCGCCAAGCAACAGTGGAGCGAGGCACTGGGCGCGGTCGAAGCGCAGGGCAGCGCGGACGAGCGCACCCGCTTCTACACCGCGCTGTATCACACGCTGCTTGGGCCAACCTTGTTCATGGACAGCGACGGCCGTTATCGCGGGCCGGACAACGCGGTGCATCAGGCCAAGGGTTGGACGAACTATTCGACCTTCTCGCTGTGGGACACGTATCGCGCCCTGCACCCGCTGGCCACGCTGATGCAGCCAGCGCAACGCACCAATGACTTCGTCAATTCGCTGCTGGCCTCACGCCGCGAAAGCCCTTACGGCGTGCTGCCGGTGTGGTCGTTCCACGGTCTGGAAACCTGGTGCATGATCGGCTATCACGCCGTGCCAGTGATCGCCGATGCCTATATGAAGGGCATCCGTGGCTACGACACCGAAGAGGCTTTGCAGGCGATGGTCGCCAGCGCCAACTATGGCCCGTACGACGGCATCGCGCAGTACCGCGAGCTCGGCTATGTGCCGATCGATGAGGAAGGCGAAGCGGCCAGCAAGACGCTGGAATATGCCTATGACGACTGGACCATCGCCCAGGTGGCGCAGGACATGGGCAAGACCGAAGTGGCGAGCGAATTCAACAAGCGTGCGGCGAACTGGAAGCATGCCTTCGACCCGGGCACCGGCTTCATGCGCGCGCGCAAGCGCGATGGCAGTTTCCGCGAGCCGTTTGATCCCAGCGCCAGCGGTTACGGCACGGATTTCACTGAAGGCAATGCCTGGCAGTATTCCTGGTACGTGCCGCAGGATGTCGCCGGCTTGGCGGCGGCGCATGGTGGCAGCGACAAGCTGCTGCAGCGTCTGGATGATGTGTTTGAAGCCAAAGTCGACCCGTCGATCTTCGCGCACATGGAAGACATCACCGGACTGATTGGCTGGTACGCACATGGCAACGAGCCAAGCCACCATGTTGCCTATCTGTATGCACATGCCGGGCAGCCGTGGCGCACGCAGGCACGCTTGAAGCAGATCATGGACACGCAGTACGCGGCGCGCCCGGATGGCTTGGCGGGTAATGATGACCTTGGGCAGATGTCGGCCTGGTATGTGTTTACCGCGCTGGGTTTCTATCCGGTTACGCCGGGCAGCAACCAGTACATCATCGGCCGGCCGTTCCTGCCGCAGGCGACCTTGAATCTGCCGGATGGGAAGCGTTTCAGCATCGTTGCTACCGGGCTGGATGCTGCGCATACGTATGTTGGCTCGGTGAGCCTCAATGGCAAGCCGCTGGATCGGGCGTATGTGACGCACCAGGAGATTGTTGCCGGAGGGGAACTGCGGTTCACGATGCAGGCTGAGCCGAACAAGTCTTGGGCTGCGGATGCGGCAACGCTGCCCTATTCGATGTCGCGGTGATTGGCTTTTGTGCTGCTAGGTTTGCGTTGTTTGACCGTTGAAAGCACGCTTCGCGCTCCCCACCCCCTCTCCCGCAAGGGGAGAGGGGCTAAAGCTAAAACCAAAACCAAAGCCAAAGCAGCCCCCCTCCCCAGCTGTTAGATTGCAGCGTATGCCGATCCGTCCCTATCAACCTTGTGATGCCGACGCCTGCCTGTCGCTGTTCGACAGCAATGTGCCCAAGTACTTCACGCCAGCCGAACGCGCAGACTTCGAGCAGTTCCTACAGCGCGATGCGCAAGGTTGCGACTATCAGCTGATCGAGCACGACGATCGTGTTGTCGCCTGCGGCGGCTTGGCGATACGGGACGATGGCGTCGCCGTTTTCTGCTGGGGCATGGTCGAGCGCGCCGTGCATCGGCAGGGGTTCGGCAGGCAATTGAGCCTTGCGCGTTTACAGCAGGCCAGACAGAGCCCGAATGCGAAGCGCGTGGAGCTCAGCACCAGCCAGCACACGCAGGACTTCTACGCCCAGCTAGGTTTCAGCGTGACCCGGGTCGTGGCGGATGGCCACGGCCCGGGGCTGGATGCCGTTGAGATGGTATTGGTGCTGCGCGAGGACTGAGGCCGTTATCAGCTGCTGGACAGCTTCATCAGCACCAACCCGCTGACGATCAGCACCGCCGCGCCAATACGCATCGCACTGATCTGCTCGCCGAGGAAGATGATGCCGATGATGAACGCGCCCACCGCGCCGATGCCGGTCCAGATCGTATAGGCGGTGCCCAGCGGCAAGCTGCGCATGGCCAAGGCCAGCAGCCAGAAGCTGGCGATCATGCCGATGATGGTGACGATGCTGGGAACCAGCTTGGTGAAACCGTGGGATTGCTTCATTGCCAGCGCCCAGACGATTTCCAGCACACCAGCGATCACGAGATAGATCCAAGCCATACAGCCTCCTAGAGAAGCCAGGCCGTCCTGGGTGAAGTCCCGTGATGGGCGGAGGTCGTCCTCCGTTGGGTGGGCATTCTATCCAAGCCGGGCGTCTGGGGCCGCAAACCGGCGGCTGCGGGTTACACGGGGTTCAAGCCGGAACGCTGGTCGGCTGGTGCATGCATACGTTACAATCGCCGCACACGATCAGGACCTGCTCCAGTTTGTGTCCGGTCCATGAAGCATCGGCGGCTGATGATCGCATCGCCCCAGCCTCTCGTATCGTGAATGGCCGCGCCTAGCGCGGCCAAACCGTCTCTATGGTGGCCCCGTCGGCCCCTCGCGACGCTAGGTCGAAAATCCCGCCAGGGCCGGAAGGCAGCAACGGTATCGATCGACGCGGGCGCCGAGGTCAGCCGGCGGGGTCGCCACCTTTTTGGGCCTTGGAAAGTTCCGCCGCTGATGAAGCGGCCGCTTTTGTTTGTGCGCGTTGTAGCCCGGGTAAGCGCAGCGCACCCGGGGCTTTGGGTCGGGCGGGACTTCTGCCGGACGATCGACTGGTTGCCGACCACGAATTGGCTTTTTATTGGCTACGAGTTAACCGGCATGCTTCCCGGGTGCGCTGCGCTTACCCGGGCTACGTTGCCTCGGAGGGTTCGGATGTGGCTGACAGAGGCTGGCTTCGGCCTTCCCCTCACCCCAACCCCCGCTCCGCGCCCCGGCCCTCGCGTTGCCGCGAGTGCGCTCCAAGAGTCGCGAACCGGTGGTTCGCAAGCGCCCCTTCTCGCCCCGCAGGCGGGAGAGGTGCTCGGATATCGCTCCTATTTGAGTTGTTGACAGGTCATGCAGCTCCGCGACTCCTACAGCCGCGAAAGCCATGCCTCGCACCTCAACCCTCAAACGGCTCCGCACGCGGTGCCGTCGACTCGGCCAACACAACACACTCACCCGGCATCGCCACGCGGTGGCCGCGCGCGCGCAAGGCGTCGCCGTCGGCGGCGCTGGCGTAGTGGTAGAGCATCATTCGCGCCTGGGTGGCGGCATCGTATTCGCGCTCGAGATCATCCACGCCGGTATGCGACGGATTGCCGTGCAGGCCGCAGTCGTGCGCGATCAATTCGTTGTCATCGGCAAATCGCGCCAGCATTTCCGGGATCGGGCGGGTATCGCCACTCCACACCACTGCGCCCTGCAGGCGCAGGCCGTAGGCGGTTTCCGGCCAGTGATGGCGCACCGGGAACACTTCCAGGCGCACGCCCTCATGCCAGAACGCCTCACCGACCACGATCAACTGGAAGGCATCCCAGAAGTTGGCGCCGCCCTCAGCCAATACGTTCGGGTAGTCGCCTACCCGCTTGTGCAGCAGCGGTACCAGCGGCGCTGGCACGTATAGCCGTACCTTGCCGCGCCGTTGCGGGTTGAAGAAGGCATCGACGAACAGGCGCTCGAAACCGGCCACATGGTCCAGATGGATATGGGTGACGAACAGCGCATCCGGCATGGCGCGGTAATGGTTGCGATAGGCGGTCAACCCTTCGCCGCCGCAATCGATGGTCAGCCATGGCTGGCCGCCGTGCTCGATCACCGACATCGGCGAACCCAGCTCCACCGCCGACGCATTGCCGACGCCAAGGAAACGCAACGCCCAACTCATCTCACACGCCCCGGTTCCAGGCCAGATCATAGGCGCGGCGCAGCCGCGCATAGTCCTGCTCCACGTCCTCGCGGCTGCGCGCGCCGCGCAGCTTGAGCAGGGAGCGCAGCAGGCGCTTGAGGTTGCGCTCGCGCCAGCGGGTGGCGGGAATGCGCAGCACGCCGCGATCGAAATCGATCAGCCAACCACGGCGGGCGTCATCAAACAGGATGTTGTGCGCGTTCAAATCAGCGTGATCCAGGCCCGCACGGTGGAAGCGCGCGATCATCCGCCCGGCCTCCTCCCACGGCGCGCCGCGCCCGGCAACCTGCGCGTGGTCGGCCAGCGAGCGCACGTCTTCCAGCCGCTCCATCAGCAGTGCTGCCTTGTAGCGCAGGCCTTCGCGCATATAGAACGCCGCGTAGGGGCGCGGCACCGGCAGCTTCTGCGCGATCAGCTCGCGCATCAGGCGGAACTCGGCAAAGCTGCGCGTCCGGTTGGCACCACGCCACAGATAGCTGCTATGGCTGAGCTTGGCGGCGACACCACCGCGCAGGTACTGGCGCAGCACGCTGCGACCGAACGGCGCGTCGATGAACCATGCACCGCCACGGCCGCCATCGCCCACCGGATGGGCCTTGTTGCCCCATTGCGCAGGCGCGAACAAACCGGGATCGGCTTGCCGCAGGCGTTCGCGGTCGAACAGAATGGCGCCATAGCCGCGACCATCGCGGCAGGGCGTCAGCGCTTCAGTGGCGTCAAATGCGACCATCTTTACGAGTCTAACAACACATGCCTGCATCGTCGTCCCCGTTGTGTCTTTTGCGCCTCTCGGCATTGGGTGATGTCACCCATGTGGTGCCACTGGTGCGCACACTGCAGCGGGGGTTTCCGGGCACGCCACTGCACTGGGTGATCGACAAGGCCGGCCACAAGCTGCTCGACGGCCTGCCCGGGGTCAGTTTCCACGTCTACGACAAGAACAGCGGGTTGGCTGGAATGCGTGCGCTGCGTCGCGAATTTCCGCCTGGCCGTTTCGATGCCCTGCTGCAGATGCAGGTGGCCGCCCGCGCCAACCTGCTGTCAGCCTTCATCCCGGCCAAGCGCCGCATCGGCTACGACAAGTCACGCTCCAAGGACCTGCATGGGCTCTTCATCAATGAGCGCATCCCCGACCGCCCCGGCATCCATGTGCTCGATGCCATCGGCAGCTTCTGCGAGCCGCTGGGGCTGAAGCAGACCGAGGTCAGCTGGGACCTGGCCACACCACCGGAGGCGCATGAGTGGGCGCGCGCGCAGTGGGAGGAAGATGGCCGGCCAGTGTTGATGATCTCGCCCTGCTCCAGCCACCAGCGCCGCAACTGGTACGCTGAGCGCCACGCCGCGCTGGCCGACCACGCTGCAAGCCAGGGCTGGCGGGTGGTGCTGTGCGGCGGACGCAGCGAGCTGGAACGCAGCACCAGCGACGCCATCCTCGCCGCGATGAAGCACCCGGCGCTGGACCTGGTCGGCAAGGACACGCTCAAGCAGTTGCCGGCCCTGCTGGCCCGCGCCTCGCTGCTGGTCACCCCGGACTCGGGGCCGATGCATATCGCCAATGCGGTCGGCACCAAGGTGCTGGGCCTGCATGCGGCCAGCAACCCGGCACGCAGCGGCCCGTACTCGGACCGCCGCTATTGCGTGGACCGTTATGACGATGCCGCCCGCCGCTATCTCAACAAGCCGGCCAGCGCGCTGAAATGGGGCACCAAGATCGAGTTCGACGACGTGATGTCGTTGATCACGGTGGAGGATGCGATTGCGGCGTTTGAGCGGTATCGCGCCGATCATCAAAGCTGACCAGCTGCAGGAGCCGCTTTTTGTAGGAGCGGCGTAAGCCGCGAAACCAACCATGCTGCAGCGCTGGGAATTCCCGCCATCTGCTGATCCACGAGCTTCGCGGCTTACACCGCTCCCACAAGGCGGATTTGGTTTTTTTGTGGGAGCTGCGTCAGCTGCGAAGCTGACTGTGCTGACGCGCCCGGCATTCCTGCCATCTGATGATGTACGAGCTTCGCGGCTCACGCCGCTCCTACAAAACAGATTCAGCCCGCCCGGTAATCCTGGTAGGACTTCTCTTCCACGTAGCTGGAACCCAACGCCAGGTTGATGGCCTTCTTGATGCGCGCGCGCTCATCGTTCTGGATGTAGACGCTGCGCGCCAGCTGCACGAACGAGTCGTCGAAGGCCTGCGCCTTCTCTTTCAGGCGGATGTCGTCTTCGATGTCCCACAGGCGCTCATTGACCGCCTTCAACTCGGTACGCAGCGCGGCGATGTCCTGTGCCGCGGCCGGGTGCGCGGTCCAGGTGCTGTCCAGCGCGTTCAACTCATTGCGCACATTGGCCAGCTTGGTCGCATCGCTCATGCGCTCGGACTTGATCTGCAGGATGGAGATCTTGTCCAACAGTTCACCGAAGGACACGGGGACGAGGATTTCTGACATGGGGCTTACCGGTTGGATCAGGCGCACAGTGTAGCCGCTGCTGCTGGGTATTCAGCCGCAGAGCCAAGGTGCAGGAGGAGCAAAAAGAAAAAGCCACCCGAGGGTGGCTTTTTCAAGTATCTGGCGGAGAGGGGGGGATTCGAACCCCCGAGGCGCTATAAACGCCTGCCTGATTTCGAGTCAGGTACATTCAACCGCTCTGCCACCTCTCCAGATGGTCCCCGGCGAACCGGGCTGCGAATAATAAGGGGCATCGGCTGCGCGGACAAGCGGTTTTTAACAAAAAAACGCTATTGGCCATCCCGGCGCTGCATTCCGCCAGCCAAACGAGTGTCTGCAGGCGCTTGCCGTACACCTCCATGAACGCGATGATGCAGAGACCTTCACCGTTGATATACAGCCCGCTCGGGCACTCATGATCGAATTTGGACACCTCAGCCACGTCGGCCTGCGCCGCCAGCTCAATGAAGACACCTACTACGGTGACGGCGAGCTTGGCCTGTGGCTGGTGGCCGATGGTATGGGCGGCCATGCCTGCGGCGAGGTAGCCAGCGCCTTGGCGCGCGAAACCATCGTCCGCGAGGTCCGCAACGGCGCTTCGCTGGTGCAGGCCATCCGCACCGCCGATGAGGAGATCATCCGCACCTCGCGCCGCCGCAACGACAGCCTGCCGATGGGTACCACGGTGGTGGCCGCACGCGTGCAGGGCAATCGTTTCGAGGTGGCCTGGGTTGGCGACAGCCGCGCCTACCTGTGGCGCGACGGCAAACTGGGCCAGCTCAGCCAGGACCACAGCTATGTGCAGGAACTGATCGCCCAGGGCACGCTCACCGCCGAGCAGGCGCGCGCACATCCGCACCGCAATGTGGTCACCCAGGCATTGGGCGTGACCGATCCGGCCCACCTCAACGTCGCCACCATGACCGGCGAACTGCGTCCTGGCATGCAGCTGCTGCTGTGCAGTGATGGGCTTACCGAGGAAGTCGACGATGCCGGCCTCACCGAGGCACTGGCCCACGGCGACTGCAGCGCGCAGGAATGCGTGGATGCGCTGGTCGCCGCCGCACTGGATGGCGGCGGCTCGGACAACGTCACCGTCGTCCTGGTCCGCTGCCACTAAGGCAGCGGAAC
>NZ_JASCOR010000164.1 GCF_029959445.1 Stenotrophomonas sp. PS02298
GCCATGCTCGGCAGAAGCTTTCCCGGTAAAGCCCCTTGCCGAGCATGGCTCGGCACTACAACTGCATTGCTGGTAAAGCCCCTTGCCGAGCATGGCTCGGCACTACATCTGCATCGCCGGTAAAGCCCCTTGCCGAGCGTGGCTCGGCACTACAGATGCATTACTGGTAACGCCCCTGCCGAGCATGGCTCGGCACTACGGGTGCATTCTTTTCGCTGAATTTGATCCAGATCAGTCGCCTACGGTGCGCATTGCCGCGAACAAGGGGACAATGAAGGTCTGCGCGCCCGGCGCGCCCCTGTTCGACCTCCGTTGCAAAGGATTTCCCCCATGGCTGCACGCAAGCAAAAGACCTATCCGATCGAAGTCCAGGCCAAGCCCGGCCTGCCGCTGGGCATGAGCTCGGCCACCTTCCTGCGCGATTACTGGCAGAAGCGCCCACTGTTGATCCGCGCCGCCTTCCCGGACTTCGAAACCCCGGTAATGCCGGAAGACCTGGCCGGTCTGGCCTGTGAAGAAGGCGCACTGGCGCGCATCGTCAGCCATGACCGCGCCACCGACGGCTGGACCCTGCGCACCGGCCCGTTCCAGGAAGAAGACTTCCCCGGCATGCCCGACCACGACTGGACCCTGCTGGTGCAGGACGTGGACAAGTGGGACTCGGAAGTGCGCGCCCTCACCTCCTATTTCAACTTCCTGCCGCGCTGGCGCATGGACGACGTGATGATCAGCTTTGCCGCCACCGGCGGTTCGGTTGGCGCCCATGTCGACCAGTACGACGTGTTCCTGCTGCAGGCCCACGGCCAGCGCCGCTGGCAGATCGACGCCAGCGAGTCGACCAAGGGCAAGCGCCCGTCGCTGGAGTTCCGCCCCGACGTGGAACTGAAGCTGCTGAAGAAGTTCAAGGCGACCCACGATTGGGTGCTGGGCCCGGGTGACATGCTGTACCTGCCGCCGAACGTGCCGCACAACGGCGTTGCCGTGAATCCCTGCCTGACCTTCTCGTTCGGCATGCGTGCACCGTCCTCGGCTGAGCTGATCAGCGATTACCTGGACGACCTGGTCGCCGACGCCGACGAATCCATCCGCTTCCAGGACCCGGACCTGAAGCTGCCGGAAGACCCGAACGAGATCGACGAGGCCGCCATGAAGCGCGTGGTCGCCGCGCTCAATGCGCTGCGCATGAACGACCCGGATCGCCTCGGCAACTGGTTCGGCCGCTTCATCACCACCTACCGCGCCGCCGGCGACATCCTGCCCTCGCAGGCGCCGCCGTCGCCCGAAGAAGTGGTCGCCGAGCTGGAAAATGGCGGCGTGCTCGAGCGCCACCCCTGGGCCCGACTGGCCTGGCGCCGCGCCACCCGTGGCGCCTCGCTGTACTGCTCCGGGCTGGCATTCCAGCTGTCTATCAAGGACGCACAGACCCTGGCCGGTACCGAACAAATCGATATCGCGCTGTTCAACAAGCTCGGCAACAAGGGCCGGGATGCGTTGATGGAACTGATTGTCGGCGGCCATTACCAGCTGCTGGACGTGGAAACCATTGCCGCCATGCTCGCCGAGCAGGACGCGTTGGAAGCCATGGACGAGGTGGCCGAAGAAGGCCAGGTCGAGGAAGATTTCGACGACGAAGACTTCGACGACGAGGCCGATGCCCCGGAACTCGAGATCGAGGTGATCGAATACAGCGAAGCCGGTGAAGGCGAGCCGTCCAGCGCCAGCATCGAGACCGTACTGGTCAATGAGGAAGGCGTCGAGGTCGTGGTCATCTGTGACGACGGCGAGGAAGAAGACGAAAACGACGCGGAAACCCCGTCGGCATGAGTCAAACCGCGATCTTCCATGTGGAGATCGCCGACTACGCCATGCAGCAGGCACTGCTGCACGGCGTGCGTCATACCGTATTTGTCGATGAGCAGAACGTCCCGGCCGAGCTGGAAATAGACGAGCTGGACCCGCTCAGCGACCACGCGCTGGCACTGGTTGAACACGGCCAAGCCATCGGCGCCGCCCGCTTGACCCCGGATCAGCGCATCGGCCGCATGGCGGTGCTGGCCGCCTGGCGTGGCAAAGGCGTAGGCCAGGCTTTGCTGAATACGCTACTGAGCGCCGCTCGCAAGCGCGGCTGGGGCGAAGTCAGCCTGCACGCTCAATTGCACGCCCGCGACTTCTATGCCTGTAACGGGTTTCTGCCGGAAGGCGTTGAATTTGAAGAGGCCGGCATCGGCCACCAGACCATGCGCCGGCGTCTGGACGGGGCGATGCGGGTACAGGACCCGGACCAGGCCCGCGCCGCCATGGCCGCGGTCATCCACGGCGCACGTCGCCACCTGCACCTGCAGCTACGCGGCAACGACGCCCTGCTCGGCCAAGCACTGGTCCTGGATGCGCTGCGCCGCTTTGCCACCGCCCGTCACGACAAGCAGGTACTGGTGCTGCTGCACGAAGCCGACCTGTCCGCCCTGCCCGCGGCCTTCATCGCCCTGGCGCAGCGTCTGCCCAGTGTGTTCAAGGTACGTGAGCCGGTAGACCCGATGGACTGCGAGGTCAGTTCGGCCGCTATCAGCAACGATCGGGGCGACTGCTACTTTCGTCCAATGGGCGCCCGCGTCGAAGGCGAGCTGTCGCTGGACAGCCCCGCCCGCGCGCAACAGCAGGAAGCGCTGTTCAAGCGTATCTGGGAGCGTTCACGTGATTGCAGCGGGCTTCGCGTACTAGGTGTCTGAGCATTGACCTGGGCAGGACAAGCCGCAGTCAGGTATTAATGCGCGGGACAGTGTAGGTGCCCCTTCCTGTCCAGTGAGGGGTATAATTTCGTGGTTAGAACACGCCCGCGCGTGACGCTGTAGCAGGTCCGCCGGTTCCCAGAACTACCCCACAAGTGAATCCGACTCTCCATCGTGGACAATCTACTGAAGCAGTTTGCGCAATCATCGCAGCTCGCCGGCGGCAACGCCTCCTATGTCGAGGACCTGTACGAACAGTACCTCGTCTCCCCGGACAGTGTGGACCCCAAGTGGAAGTCCTACTTTGACGGCTTCAAAGGCCGCGAAGCTGGCGATGTGCCGCACTCTGCCGCCATCGCACACATCACCGAAGCCGCGAAGAATGCTGGCAAGGTCGGCGCCAACGCCGGTTCCGGCGACGAGCGCGAGCGCAATGTCGGCCGCCTGATCACCGCCTACCGTTCACGCGGCCACCTTGGTGCAAACCTCGATCCGCTGGGTCTGACCCCGCCGGTCAACCCGCCGGACCTGGGCCTGCCCTTCCATCACCTCAGCGATGCCGACCTCAACGACGAGTTCAGCACCGGTGGTGTCGGCGGCCAGCCGCGGATGAAGCTGCGCGACCTGCTTGCGCGCCTGAAGGCGACCTATGCCGGCTCGATCGGCGCAGAGTTCATGTATATCGCCGAAGTCGAGCAGCGCCAGTGGCTCTACCAGCGCCTCGAAACCGCCGGTGGCAACTACAACCTGGATGCCGACACCAAGCGTCGCACCCTGGAACGCCTGACCGCTGCCGAAGGCCTCGAGCGTTACCTGCACACCAAATACGTCGGCCAGAAGCGCTTCTCGCTGGAAGGCGGCGACTCGCTGATTCCGATGATGGACACCATCATCCGCGACGCCGGCAAGGAAGGCGTCAAGGACGTGATCATCGGCATGGCCCACCGCGGCCGCCTGAACGTGCTGGTCAACACCCTCGGCAAGAACCCGCGCAAGCTGTTCGACGAATTCGAAGGCAAGTTCGAGCACGACGACCGCGCCGTTGCCGGTGACGTGAAGTACCACATGGGCTTCTCGGCCGACGTCGCCAGCGATGGCGGCCCGGTGCACCTGGCCCTCGCCTTCAACCCGTCCCACCTTGAAATCGCCGATCCGGTGGTTGTCGGCTCGGTGCGTTCGCGCCAGGAACGCCGCAACGACACCGCGCGCAAGCAGGTGATGCCGGTCCTGATCCACGGCGACGCTGCATTCGCCGGCCAGGGCGTGGTGATGGAGCTGTTCCAGATGTCGCAGGCCCGCGGTTTCGCGGTCGGCGGCACCGTGCACATCGTCATCAACAACCAGGTGGGCTTCACCACCTCCAACCGCGACGACTCACGCTCGACCCTGTACTGCACCGACATCGCCAAGATGGTTGCTGCACCGGTCCTGCACGTGAACGGCGACGATCCCGAAGCCGTGGTGTTCGCGGCCAAGCTGGCTTATGACTTCCGCCAGCAGTTCAACAAGGACGTCGTGATCGACCTGGTCTGCTACCGCCGCTGGGGCCATAACGAAGCCGACGAACCGGCGATCACCCAGCCGCTGATGTACCAGGTGATCCGCAAGCACAAGACCACCCGCGAGCTCTACGCAGAGCAGCTGGAAGCCGCAGGCGTCATCGCTGCCGGTGCCGGCAAGGAAATGGTCGACGCTTATCGCAACAAGCTGGACTCGGGCGAAGTCACCACCGAGCTGGCCAAGGTCGAAAAGACCCCGGCCACCAGCAAGATGTACGTGGATTGGTCGAAGTACCTGTCGGGCAAGCTGTCCGATCCGGTCAGCACCAAGGTCGACATGGGCAAGCTGACCCAGCTGGCCACCATGATCAACACCATTCCGGAAGGCGTGGAAGTACATTCGCGCGTTGCCAAGGTGTACGACGACCGTCGCAAGATGGCCGCCGGTGAAATCCTCGGCGACTGGGGCTTTGCCGAAAACCTGGCCTACGCAACGCTGCTGGACGAAGGCAACGCACTGCGTCTGGTCGGCCAGGACGTGGGCCGCGGCACCTTCACCCACCGCCACGCGATCCTGCACGACCAGAAGACCGACAACTACTACCTGCCGCTGCGTCAGCTGGTCGAGTCGCCGGAACAGGCCACCATCATCGATTCGCTGCTCAGCGAAGAAGCGGTGATGGCGTTCGAGTACGGCTTCTCCACCACCGATCCGAACACCTTGTGCATCTGGGAAGGCCAGTTCGGCGACTTCGCCAACGGTGCCCAGGTCGTGATCGACCAGTTCATCGCCTCCGGCGAAGCAAAGTGGGGCCGTATCTCCGGCCTGACCCTGCTGCTGCCGCACGGCTATGAAGGCCAAGGTCCGGAGCACAGCTCGGCGCGCCTTGAGCGCTTCCTGCAGCTGTGCGCACTGGAGAACATGCTGGTCTGCGTGCCGTCGACCCCGGCGCAGGCATTCCACATGCTGCGTCGCCAGATGCGCATGGCTACCCGCAAGCCGCTGGTTGTCATGTCGCCCAAGTCGCTGCTGCGTCACAAGCTGGCCGTGTCCAGCCTGGACGAAATGGCCAATGGCGAGTTCCAGCACCTGATCGGCGACGCCACCGCGGACGTCAAGAAGGTCAAGCGCGTGGTCGTGTGTTCGGGCAAGGTCTACTACGACCTGCTGGAAGACGTGACCAAGCGCGGCCAGGACGACGTGGCACTGGTTCGCGTTGAACAGCTCTACCCGTTCCCGCGCCCGGCGCTGGCTGCCGAACTGAAGAAGTACGGCAAGGCAACCGACGTCGTGTGGTGCCAGGAAGAGCCGATGAACCAGGGTGCGTGGTACCAGATCAAGCACCACCTGCAGGCATGCGTGGCCGATGGCCAGGCGCTGCACTATGCCGGTCGCCCGCGTTCTCCGTCGCCTGCTGTTGGCCACATGTCCGATCACCTGCGCGAACTCGCACAGCTGCTCGCCGACGCGCTGGTCAACAAGATCGACGACAACTACGCCGAATAAGCCCCCTTTTCCACAAGAAAACGAAACCAGGAAATCAGCCAAATGGCCACCGAAGTCAAAGTACCGGTACTGCCCGAATCCGTCTCCGACGCCACCATCGCCACCTGGCACAAGAAGGCTGGCGAGGCCGTCAAGCGTGATGAGAACCTGCTCGACCTGGAAACCGACAAGGTCGTGTTGGAAGTACCGGCGCCGGTTGATGGCGTGCTGAAGGAAATCAAGTTCCAGGAAGGCGACACCGTCACCTCGAGCCAGATCCTGGCGATCATCGAGGAAGGCGCGGTTGCCGCTGCCGCCCCGGCCGCTGCTGCCGAGGCACCGAAGGCTGCTGCCCCGGCCGCCGCCGCTCCGGCTGCTGCCGCTGCACCGGCCCCGGCTGCCAAGTCGGCCGCCGACGCCCTGCCCCCGGGCGCCCGCTTCTCGGCCATCACCGAAGGCGTGAACCCGGCTGACGTGTCCGGCACCGGCCGTCATGGCGCAGTGACCAAGGAAGACATCGTCAACTTCGCCCGCAACGGTGGCGTCGGCAAGGCCGGCGGTGCACGTCCGGAAGAACGCGTGCCGATGACCCGCATGCGCAAGCGCATTGCCGAGCGTCTGATGCAGTCGAAGAACTCGACCGCCATGCTGACCACCTTCAACGAAGTCAACCTGTCCAAGGTCTCGGCTGCGCGCAAGGAGCTGCAGGAAGAGTTCGTCAAGGCCCACGGCATCAAGCTGGGCTTCATGAGCTTCTTCGTGAAGGCTGCCGCCAACGCGCTGCAGCGCTTCCCGCTGGTCAATGCCTCGATCGATGGTGACGACATCATCTATCACGGTTACTCGGACATCTCGATCGCCGTGTCGACCGACAAGGGCCTGGTGACCCCGGTGCTGCGCAACGTCGAGCGCATGTCGTTCGCCGACATTGAGAAGGCCATTGCCGACTACGCCAAGAAGGCCCGTGACGGCAAGCTGTCACTGGAAGAACTGCAGGGCGGCACCTTCACCGTGACCAACGGTGGCACCTTCGGCTCGCTGATGTCGACCCCGATCGTCAACCCGCCGCAGAGCGCCATCCTCGGCATGCACGCCATCAAGGACCGTCCGATCGCCGAGAACGGCCAGGTCGTGATCGCCCCGATGATGTATCTGGCCATGTCCTATGACCACCGCATCATCGACGGCAAGGATTCTGTGCAGTTCCTGGTGGACATCAAGAACCAGCTGGAAAACCCGGGCCGCATGCTGTTCGGTCTGTAATTGCTCCGAGCCCCTCTCCCGCTCGCGGGAGAGGGGTTGGGGTGAGGGCAAGCCTCACCCGCACCCTCATCCGGCGCTACGCGCCACCTTCTCCCGGCGGGAGAAGGGACAGGCAACAAGGAATCTCAAATGGCTGAACAATTCGACGTCGTCGTCATCGGTGCTGGTCCGGCCGGCTACCACGCTGCCATCCGCGCCGCACAGCTGGGCCTGAAGACCGCCTGCATCGATGCAGCGCTGGGCAAGGACGGCAAGCCGGCCCTGGGCGGCACCTGCCTGCGCGTGGGCTGCATCCCGTCCAAGGCGCTGCTGGACTCCTCGCGCCAGTACTGGAATATGGGCCACATCTTCGATCAGCACGGCATCAGCTTCAACGACGCCAAGATCGATGTGACCAAGATGGTCGGCCGCAAGGACGCCATCGTGAAGCAGTTCACCGGCGGCATCGCCCAGTTGTTCAAGGCCAACAAGGTTGCCACCTACTACGGCTTCGGCCAGCTGCAGGCCGGCAATGTGGTCAAGGTCAAGCAGCACGACGGTTCGGAAGTCGAGCTCAAGGGCACCAACGTCATCATCGCCGCCGGTTCGGATTCGATCGAACTGCCGTTCGCCAAGTTTGACGGCAAGCACATCGTCGACAATGTCGGGGCACTGGACTTCACCGAAGTGCCGAAGCGCCTGGCCGTGATCGGCGCCGGCGTGATCGGCCTGGAGCTGGGCAGCGTGTGGAAGCGCCTGGGTTCGGACGTCACCATCCTGGAAGCACTGCCGGACTTCCTGGCTGCTGCCGATGCGGAAGTCGCCAAGGTTGCCGCCAAGGAATTCAAGAAGCAGGGCCTGAACATCCTGCTCAACGCCAAGGTCTCCAAGACCGAGATCAAGGGCGAAGAAGTCATCGTCAGCTACACCGATGCCGAAGGCGAGAAGAGCCTGACCGTCGACAAGCTGCTGGTGGCCGTTGGCCGTCGCGCTGCCAGCAAGGGCCTGTTGGCCGATGGCACCGGCGTGCAGATCAACGAGCGCGGCCAGATCGTGGTCGACGACCATTGCCACACCGGCGTCGATGGCGTTTGGGCGGTGGGTGACTGCGTGCGCGGCCCGATGCTGGCCCACAAGGGCTTTGAAGAAGGCGTCGCCGTGGCTGAACTGATCGCTGGCCTGCCGGGTCACGTCAACTTCGACACCATCCCGTGGGTCATCTACACCGAACCGGAACTGGCATGGGTCGGCAAGACCGAAGCCCAGCTCAAGGCCGAGGGCATCCCGTACAAGGCCGGCAGCTTCCCGTTCGCCGCCAACGGCCGCGCCGTCGCCATGGTGGAGCCGGCTGGCTTCGTCAAGGTGCTGGCACACGCCGAAACCGACCGCGTGCTGGGTATGCACCTGGTTGGCGCCAATGTCTCCGAGCTGGTGCACGAAGGTGTGCTGACCATGGAATTCAGCGGCTCGTCCGATGACCTGGCCCGCATCTGCCACGCCCACCCGTCGCTGTCCGAGGCAGTGCACGACGCGGCGATGGCAGTGACCAAGCGCGCCATCCACAAGGCCAACTAAGCTCCACGGCCTGTGACCTGAAGGCTCCGCCAAGGCGGAGCCTTCTTGCTTTTGTAGTCCACGGTCTGCGTGCGCATTCATTGGCAGCAGAACGACCACCTCTTCCCATCCATCAGGAACAACACATGAAGTCCATCTGCGTCTATTGCGGCTCCAACCCCGGCGCCAAGCCCATCTACGTCGAACGCGCCACCGAACTGGGCACGCGCATCGCCAACGAAGGCCTGCGTCTGGTCTATGGCGGCGGCCGCACCGGCCTGATGGGCGCGGTGGCCGATGGCGTGCTGGCAGCAGGTGGCGAAGTCACCGGCGTGATCCCGCAGCACCTGGTGGACATGGAGGTGGCGCACAAGGGCGTGACCTCGCTGGAGATCGTCGGCTCGATGCATGAGCGCAAGTCGCGCATGTTCGACCTGTCCGATGCCTTCGTCGCCCTGCCCGGCGGCTTCGGCACCGCCGAGGAGATCTTCGAGATGCTGACCTGGCGCCAGCTCGGCATCGGCCACAAGCCCTGCGCCTTCCTCGACATCGACGGTTTCTACCAGCCGCTGATCGGCATGATCGACACCATGGTCAGCGAGCGCTTCCTGCACCCGGAGCAGCGGGAAGACCTGTGGTACGGCGACGACGCCACGCAGATGCTGGAGTGGATGCGCAACTACTCGCCGGCGCAGGCCGACAAGTGGTTCGACGAGAAGAAGCGCAACGCGCTGCGTTGAGGCAGCGGCGGTCTTTTTGCAGGAGTGGCGTGAGCCGCGAGGCTCACGCC
>NZ_JASCOR010000165.1 GCF_029959445.1 Stenotrophomonas sp. PS02298
TGCTCGGCTAGGGCTTTCCCGGTAAGGCCTCTGCCGAGCATGGCTCGGCACTACAGGAGAGGTTCCTTGCCGAGCATGGCTCGGCACTACCTGTGGGGCTTAGCGGGGCTTGGGGGCGTGGTAGCCCATCAAGGCCGAGATCTGCGCGGCGGCGCTCAACATTGCCTGCACGTGCGCCGGATTCGGTGTGCTCGGCAGGTAGTGGATGGAGCCGACGATGGCCAGTGTGCCGAACAACTCGCCGTTGCCCTGCAGTAGCGGGGCTGCCAAGGCGTTGATGCCGATGTAGAGCTCTTCCGGTGCGTCGGCCCAGCCGCGCTTGCGCACCAGCTCGATCTCCGCCGCCAGTCGATCCGGGTCGACGATGGTGCGTGGCGTGCTGTTGTTCAGTGGCTGGGTCAGGTAGGCGCGGCGCAGCTTGTCCGGGCCATAGGCGAGGGCGATCTTGCCCTGCGCCACGCTGTTGTGCTGGAAGCGAGTGCCCGGGCGCAGGCTGATCTCCACTGGCGCTGTACCGCGCAGCAGGTCCAGCACCACCACCTCGTTGTCGGAGAACGTGGAGATCACCACGGTCTGGCCAACTTCGTCGCGCAGCTGTTCCAGCACCGGCTTGGCCAGTCCCATCACATCGAAACGGCTGCTGCAGGCACGGCCCAGCAGGAACATCTGCCAGCCCACCCGGTATTGGTTGTTGTCCGGGTCCTGGTCGACATAGCCGTGTTCACGCAGCACGCTGAGGTGGCGGTGCACGCGTGCTTTCGGCATACCCAGCAACTGCGCGAGGCGGGTGACGCCGAGCCCGGTGGGTGCCGCGGCCAGTGCCTCGATTACCTTCAGCGAGACAATGGCGGTGGGCAGGCCCTGTTCGGCGCTTTCTTCCTGGGGCTCAATGGCGCCGCTGGCGGCGCTCAATTCCTTTTTTTCACTCGCGTCGTGGCTGGGCATCGGCTACCTGCAGTGTGTTGCATGGACGTACGCGGTCTGTTGACCGCGTTTTCCGCCGATTATGGCAGGTCGATGTATCGCTCTGCGAAAACCTTGTACTGCTGGGTCTTCTGCGCGGCCGCATCTTCCGGGCGCACGTAGCGGATGGAGCTGCGCCCCTTGAGCTGGCGGGGCAGCAGGAAGCAGCGGATGAAACGGGTTTCCTCGGCCTCGGTGGTGGGGGCCAGTACCGGTGCATGGCCGAGCTCGAACCAGGCGCTGCCGGCCGGGTAATCGTGGCTGTCACCCAGCGTTTCGATGCTGATCTGGCCGTAGTCGCAGATCCGGATGCCCGGTCCTTGATGGACATGGGTCAGCGCCACACCGCCCTTTGGGAAATCGACGCGGTCGCAGCGCATCAGCCACTCGAAGCGATCATCCAGACCAATTGGCGCCTCAAGCTTGAGCTCGCTGCGGGTGGCTGGGGCCGAGGGCAGGGCGCCGGCAGGGCGGTTGCGATCAGTCAGCTCCCAGCGCCACAGCACCGTGTCCTGATCGCCGTTGAGCAGGGTGACCTGCTGCTGGCAGACGCGCGCCTGGGCCGGGTCCAGCGCCTGGCTGTCCTGCGCGGACTCAACACTCAGGCCGCCGCTGCGGACGTAGAGGGCGCGCGGCCCGCTGGGCAGGTAAACAGGAGGGCAGCCGGCTGGCAGGTGGTCTTCGTGCAGGCGGAGGATCAGTTCGGACATCGGAATCTCGCGTTTGTAACGACGCTCGTATCGTATATCGATACAAAATTAAATTCCATGTTCCATTTTTGGAAAAAGTGGGATATTTTGTGCTCTGAGTATCGATCACCGATACTTTCGTATCAGCCACGATTCCGGAGGGGAAGCCAATGGCGCAGCGTGATTCATCGATCCAGGCAGTAACAGGCGGCGCAGGTGGCCGTTGGTGGCAAGGGGCCAGCAAGCAGCAGTGGGGCACGTTCCGTTCGGCCTACCTGGGCTGGATGCTGGACGTGATGGATTTGATGCTGTTCGCGATGGTGCTCAAGCACGTCAGCGCGGACCTGGGCTTCGACAAGTCGCAGGCAGGCATGGTGATGTCGGCGACGTTGATGGCCACCGCATTCGGCGGACTGGTGTTCGGCTACCTGGCCGATCGCATGGGGCGGGCGAAGTCGATGATGCTCAGCATCATCTGTTACTCCATCGGTACGGCGCTGTGCGGCCTGTCCGATACGCTGGGCCAGCTGATGCTGTTCCGCGTGATCGTCGGCCTTGGCGTCGGTGGTGAATGGTCTGCGGGTTCGGCCCTGGTCAGCGAGAGCTGGCCGGCACAGCACCGCGGCAAGATCCTGGCCTGGGTCCAGAGCGCGTTCGCATCGGGTTACGCCGCTGCCGCGATCATCGCCGCGCTGGTGGTACCAACGCTGGGTTGGCGCTGGGTGTTCGCGGTTGGCCTGTTGCCGGCACTGCTTGCTTTCTACGTGCGCCGCCACGTCAAGGAGCCGGAGATCTGGGTCAACCAGAAGGAGCGCCTCAGCTTCGCCCAGACCATGCGCAATCTGTTTGGTACCCATGCGCGTAGCACCATGGTCGGGCTGGCCTTCGTCACCGCCGCGATGTGTGGCTACTGGGGATTGTTCACCTGGATCCCGACCTACCTCGCCACACCGGTCGCTGACGGCGGCCCGGGCCTGGACATGGTCAAGTCGACGATCTGGATCGTGGTGATGCAGATCGGTGCGGCGCTTGGCTTCGTGACCTTCGGTTACATCGCCGACGCGATTGGTCGCAAGAAGGCCTTCATGCTGTTTTTCGTGGCCTCCGCGCTGACCGTGCCGGTATTCGTGATGATCAAGTCGCCGATGGCGCTGATGGCGTTCGGCATCGTCGTCGCTTACTTCGGCACGGGCTTCTACAGCGGCTTCGCGCCGACCTTCGCCGAAATGTTCCCGACCACTGTGCGCGCCACCGCGCAGGGTTTTGTCTACAACGGCGGCCGCGCCATCGCCGCCATTGCGCCGGCCCTGATCGGCTTCCTGGCCAACAGCTACGGCGTTGCCAGTGGCTTGATGGCGACCGCCGGGTTCTTCGCGCTGGCTGCAGTGATCGTGCTGCTGTTCCTGCCTGAGACCAAGGGCGTCGAGCTGACCTGACCGAACTAGCAGGAGTAAAGAAATGCCGATCATCCAAGTGACCCTGGTGCAGGGCCGCGACGAGCAGAAAGTGCAGCGCTTCATCCGCGAACTGGCGAAGGTGGCGCATGCGGAACTGGATGCGCCGATGAGCGCGATCCGGGTGATGGTCACCGAGGTTCCGCCGCAGCGTTTCGCGGTGGGCGATGTGCTCAAGAGCGATCCGGTTGAAGGGGGCAAGGCATGACTGCTTTGGTATTGGATGCAGCTGCAATCGCCCGCCATGGCGCCGAACTGCACACCGCGCTGCGTACTGGCGTGGCCCTTGATCCGCTGAGCGAGCGGATCAGTGGGCTGACCCTGGCGGATGCCTATGCGATCTCCAATGATCTGCTCGCGCGCCGCCTGGCCGATGGCGAGCGCGTGGTTGGCAAGAAGATCGGTGCTACGTCGGCGGCCGTGCAGCGCATGTTGAAAGTGGATCAGCCCGACTTCGGCTTTCTCACCGATCGCATGCAGGTTGCCAATGGCGGCACGCTGTCGGTGGCGGGAATGATCGCGCCGCGTGCGGAGGGCGAAATCGCCTTCCACCTCAAGCGCGACCTGGTTGGCCCCGGCATCACCCATCACGATGTACTCGCCGCGACCGAAGCGCTGTCGGTGTGCTTCGAGATCGTTGATTCGCGCATCCGCGACTGGCGCATCGGCATCACCGACACCGTTGCCGACAATGCTTCCGCCGCAGCCTATGTGCTGGGCGAGCTGCGCGTGCCACCGAAGAACCTCGACCTGGGCACGCTGGGCATGGTGGTCGAGAAGAACGGCGAACTGGTGGCCACTGGCGCTGGTGCCGCCGCGCTGGGCTCGCCGGTCAACTGCGTTGCATGGCTGGCCAACACGCTTGGTCGCCTTGGTACGCCGTTGAAGGCCGGTGAAGTGATCCTGTCCGGCGCCTTGGTGCCGCTGATCCCGGTGGCCGCCGGCGATCACATGCGTGTCCGCGTGGGAGCGCTCGGCAGTGCCGACGTGCATTTCGCGTGATGCCTGCTTCCTCCCCCACACTGAACGACAGGAGTGCTGCATGACCCTGAAAGCTGCCATCGTCGGCCCCGGCAACATCGGTACCGATTTGATGATCAAGATCCTGCGCCACGGCAAGCACGTGCAGATGGCCGCACTGGTCGGCATCGATCCGGCCTCCGATGGCCTGGCGCGCGCTGCACGCATGGGCGTGCCGACCATCGCCAGTGGCGTGGCCGGGCTGATTGAATCGGAGTTGTTTGCTGATATCGACATCGTCTTCGATGCGACATCGGCCTCCGCGCACATCACCAATGACGCGTTGCTGCGCAAGGCCAAGCCGGACATCCGTGTGGTCGACCTGACGCCTGCGGCGATCGGTCCGTACTGCGTGCCGACGGTCAACCTGGACGACAACATCGACGCCGCCAACGTCAACATGGTGACCTGCGGTGGCCAGGCCACGATTCCGATGGTTGCTGCGGTGGCCTCGGTGGCGAAGGTGAAGTACGCCGAGATCGTCGCCAGCATTTCCAGCAAGAGTGCCGGCCCCGGCACCCGCGCCAATATCGATGAGTTCACCGAGACCACTTCGCGGGCGATCGAGAGTGTTGGTGGTGCGGCCGTGGGCAAGGCAATCATCGTGCTCAACCCGGCAGAGCCGCCGTTGCTGATGCGCGACACCGTCTACGTGCTCAGCGAGCCGGCCGACGCCGCGGCCATCGAAGCGGCGGTCAATGACATGGCAGCACGCGTGGCCGCCTACGTGCCGGGCTACCGGCTCAAGCAGCAGGTGCAGTTCGAGGTGCTGGATGAACCGGTCAACGTGCCCGGCGTCGGTCTCACCACGGGCCTCAAGACCACGATCTTCCTGGAAGTGGAAGGTGCCGCGCACTACCTGCCAGCCTACGCCGGCAACCTGGACATCATGACGTCGGCCGCACTGGCCACCGGTGAGCGCATGGCCGCCTCGGTGCTGGCCGCGCGCGCTGCAGCCTGAGGAAGAACGCATGACTGACAACAAGCTCTACATCTCCGATGTCACCCTGCGTGACGGTTCGCACGCGGTGCGTCACCGCTACAGCGTGGCGCAGGTGCGGGCGATTGCCACCGCGCTGGACAAGGCACGGGTGGACTCGATCGAGGTCGCGCATGGCGATGGCCTGCAGGGTTCATCGTTCAACTATGGCTTCGGCGCGCACAGCGACGTTGAGTGGATCGAGGCCGCTGCCGAATCGGTTTCGCATGCCAGGATCGCCACGCTGCTGCTGCCAGGCATCGGCACCGTGCATGACCTGAAGAATGCGCATGCCGCCGGTGCGCGCATCGTGCGCGTGGCCACCCACTGCACCGAGGCCGACATCTCGCGCCAGCACATCGAAGCGGCCAACGCGTTGGGCATGGACACGGTCGGTTTCCTGATGATGAGCCACATGACCACGCCTGCGGCGTTGGCGGTGGAAGCGAAGAAGATGGAAAGCTACGGCGCATCCTGCGTGTACGTGGTGGATTCCGGTGGCGCACTCAATATGAACGACGTGCGCGAGCGGGTCAGCGCGCTGCGCGAGTCGCTGCAGGCTGATACGCAGATCGGCATCCATGCCCATCACAACCTGTCGCTGGGCGTGGCCAACTCCATCGCCGCGGTCGAAGCCGGCGCTATCCGCATCGATGCCAGCCTTGCCGGCATGGGTGCGGGTGCAGGCAATGCGCCGCTGGAAGTGTTCATTGCCGCCGCCGAGCGCATGGGCTGGAATCATGGCTGTGACCTCTACACCTTGATGGATGCCGCCGATGGCATCGTGCGTCCGCTGCAGGACCGCCCGGTACGCGTGGACCGCGAGACCCTGGCATTGGGTTATGCAGGCGTGTATTCCAGTTTCCTTCGTCACGCCGAGGCAGCGTCGCAGCGTTTCGGCATCAACACCGTCGACATCCTCGTCGAACTCGGCAAGCGCCGCATGGTCGGTGGCCAGGAAGACATGATCGTGGACGTCGCACTGGATGTGCTGCGTGCCCGCGACGCCACTACGCAGGAGAAAATCGCATGACCTTGGACCGTTCCATCATCGAAGGCTGCGCCCTGCAGCTGCTGGCCGCCGAGCAGGAAGTGCGCGAGGTGGTGAAGATCACCGACGCGCACCCGCAGATCGGCGTGGATGAGGCCTACGACATCCAGGAGTGCCTGCGCAGCATCAAGCAGGCCGCCGGTGTTCGCATCGTCGGCATGAAGATGGGCCTGACCTCGCGCCCGAAGATGCAGCAGATGGGCGTTGACACGCCGATCTATGGCTTCCTGGGTGACGACAACGCCGTCGACGATGGCGCCGTGGTGGATACCGCCCAGCTGATCCATCCGAAGGTGGAAGCGGAGATCGCCTTCGTGATGCGCGAGCAGCTTGCCGGGCCCGGTTGCGATATTGCCCAGGTGTTGGCGGCAACCGATTACGTGGTGCCGGCGATCGAGTTGATCGATTCGCGCTACGAGAATTTCCGCTTCGACCTGCCCAGCGTCATCGCCGATAACACCTCGGCGGCGCGCTACGTGCTCGGCTCGCGTCCAACCGCGGTGGAAGGCTTGGACCTGGAAACCCTGGGCGTGGTGATGGAGAAGAACGGCCAGGTGGTAGAGGTTGGTGCCGGTGCGGCCGTACTCGGCAACCCGGCCGAAGCGGTGGCGATGCTGGTCAACATGCTGGCGCAGCGCGGGCAGGTATTGCCGGCAGGCAGCGTGGTGCTGTCCGGTGCGATCACCGCGGCGGTGGCCGTCGCGGCCGGTGACAACGTACTGGTGCGTGCGGATGGCCTTGGTACCACGTCGATGCGGTTTGTTTGATAGCGAGCGGCCTGGCGTGACGGGGACGAGAGCCCTGCCGCCAATTGCACGCTGGTCATTCCCGCCTGTGCGGGAATGACGGTCTGAAAGCTGCTTGGAGAACCGGACTGATCGGGACTCCAGGAAGAAAAGCACTGCGTCATTTCGACCGGCCTTTCCAAACAGGGCCGGAACGGTGTTCTGTTGCCCTGGGAGGGGAAAGCAATGATCAGCAACAAGAAGCTGGCGGCCCTGGCCGTCACCACGGCCTTGGCGGCGATGCCGTTGAGTGCGCTCGCACAGGCAACGGATGCCAAGGCCATGGAAGCGCGGATGGCGCAGTTGGAGCAGGAGATGCAGCAGATGCGCGCGATGCTGCAGCAGTACCAGCAACGTGAGGCGGCCAACGCTGCTGCAGTCCCGGCTGCGAGCGCAAGCGCACTTGATGCAACCCGCGTGGTTGCCGCTGCACCGTCGGCGACCCTGCCCAATGCAATGCCGGGCACGAAGTTCTCCTTCGGCGGCTTCATCAAGCTCGATTCGATGTATACCCGCACCAGCGATGGTGAAATCGCGGACGGCTCGGCCGGGCGGCTGTTCTACTTTCCCGGCGCCACCCCGGTTGCAGCCGATGGCAATGGCCGCAGCGCCAGCTACACCGATGTGCATGCGCAGTTCTCGCGCTTCTGGTTTGGTGCTGACACCACCACCGACGATGGTGACAAGCTCAAGGCCTATATCGAGGCCGACATGTACGGTGGTGGCAGCAATGCGTTCGCTGGCAACGAGGTCATCACCAACACTTATGCGCTGACCCTGCGCCAGGCCTATGTGAGCTGGAACAATTGGTTGGCCGGCCAGACCTGGTCCAACTTCCAGGATGTTGCCGCGCTGCCGGATACCGTCGATTTCACCGGGCCCTCCGAAGGCACCATCTTCTCGCGGCAGGCACAGCTGCGTTACACCCGCGGCGCCTGGTCGTTCTCGGCGGAGAACCCGCAGACCACGATCACTCCGTTTGCTGGCCGTGGTGCACGCTTCAACAGCGGCGCCGATACGATCCCCGATTTGACCGCACGCTGGAACACGCGCGGCAACTGGGGCCATTTCACCGCCGCAGCGATGCTGCGCAACTTCCGCTATGGTGGGGAGACCGAAACCGGTGCGGCCCTGAGTGTGTCTGGTCGGTTCAACATCGGTGCCAACGATGACCTGCGTTACATGGTCAGTGGTGGCAGCGGCGTGGGCCGCTATCTCGGCTTCGCGCTGGGCAGCGACACGGTGCTCGACGAGGAGGGCAGGTTGCATGCGATGGACGGTTACGGTGGCTTCGCGGCGTGGCGCCATGCGTTCTCGCCAAAGCTGCGCGGCAACCTGGTGTACTCGGTGGCGGTGCTGGACAACGATGCTGCATTGACGGGCTACGAAGTCACCGAGAAGGCGCAGTCGGTGCGTGCCAACCTGATTTACTCGCCGTTCCCCAAGCTGGATCTTGGTGTTGAGTTGAGCCATGCGACGCGTCGCATCGAGAACGGGCAGGAAGGTGACATGAATCGCCTGCACACGCATGTGAAATATAACTTCTGACCGGTTTGGCAGTGGTTCGCGGCCACTGCGGGAATCAGCACGGGCGGGCTGGGGTAACATCGTCCCTGGTCCGCCCGTGTTGTTTTGTCATGAATACATCGCCAAGCCTGCCATTGTTTCCGTTGCATGCGGCGCTGCTGCCGGGTGCGATGTTGAACCTGCGCGTGTTCGAGCCGCGCTATCTGGATCTGGTCCGCGAATGCGGGCGCACCGGCGGTAGTTTCGGTGTCTGCCTGATCCTGCATGGTGAGGAGGTCGGCGCACCGGCAACGCCTGCTGCCTGGGGCGTCGAGGCCACGGTCGAGGATTTCGATGTCGGCCGTGATGGCGTATTGGTATTGCGACTGCGCGGCGCGCGACGCTTCCACGTAACGACAACCCATGTACGTGACAACGGCTTGGTAACGGCGGATGTGCAGTGGTGCGAGCTCGACAGCGATGATGAACTGCAGCCGGAACACGGGCTGCTTGCTACCTTGCTGGAACACATCATCGAGCAGATAGGTGGCGAGTACGCCGCCGCCGGTCCGGCACAGTTGGATCAGGCAACGTGGGTGGGTTGGCGCCTGGCCGAACTATTGCCGCTCAGCGAAACCCAGCGGCTGCAGCTGTTGCAGGAGAACGATCCGCGGCGACGCCTGGATCGATTGCTGGAATGGATTCCGGAGCTGGACGTGCCGATCGAGGAGGATCCGTAATCCAGCTGCAGGATATTGGTAGTGCCGAGCCATGCTCGGCAGAGGCCTTCCCTGTAATGCCCTTGCCGAGCAT
>NZ_JASCOR010000166.1 GCF_029959445.1 Stenotrophomonas sp. PS02298
GCCATACTCGGCACGAGCTTCACCGGCAATGCCCCTGCCGAGCATGGCTCGGCACTACATGTTCGCTGCTGCCGAGCATGGCTCGACACCCAACGAACGCCGAAAACGCACAAGCCCCGGGAAACCGGGGCTTGTGCGTTTTTGCGGTTTTGGAATCACTTGCAGCAAGGCGCTAAAGCTGCCGGAAAAGCTGCCGTTATTGGTATCAGCAGCGGTGCTAAGGCTCTTCTTACCCCCGCCCACTGCACCCAGTACCGGCCAGGTGATGTGCCGGACCCAACGCCACATAGGAAGCTCGAATCATGGCACAAGTCATCAACACCAACATCATGTCGCTCAATGCTCAGCGTAACCTGGGCACCAGCGGCTCCAGCCTGGCCACCTCGATCCAGCGCCTGTCCTCGGGCCTGCGCATCAACAGCGCCAAGGACGACGCCGCCGGTCTGGCGATCTCCGAGCGTTTCAGCACCCAGATCCGCGGCATGGACCAGGCTGCCCGCAACGCCAACGACGGCATCTCGATGGCGCAGACCGCCGAAGGCGCGCTGACCGAAATCGGCAACAACCTGCAGCGTATCCGTGAGCTGTCGGTGCAGTCGCGCAACGCCACCAACTCGCCTTCCGACCGTGAAGCCCTGAACGCCGAAGTGCAGCTGCTGAAGGCAGAAATCCAGCGCGTCGCCGAGCAGACCAACTTCAACGGCACCACCCTGCTGGACGGCAGCTTCCAGGCACAGTCCTTCCAGATCGGCGCCGACCAGGGCCAGACCATCGACATCGCCCAGATCGCCAACGCCAACATCAAGGACCTGGGCAACTGGAACAAGGTCGACACCGCAGCTACCGCTTCTGCTGCAGCTGCCACCGGTGGCTATGTGGCCGGCACCCCGACGGCAGGTACCGGCACGCTGGACCTGAGCGGCCTGACCAGCACCGATGCACTGTCCTTCCAGATCGGCAGCACCACCATCAACGTCGCTGCCGACGCCGGACGTACGACGGCTGCAGGCCTCGCTACTGCCGTGCAGGCTGCCATTGGTACCAGCGTCGCCGGCGTCACCGCCACGGTAGCAACCAACAACGTTACCCTGAGCAACACCAACACTGCAGCCATCTCGGTGACCGGCGGCCTGACCGCCACCGTAACCGCCCAGACGGAAACCGGCGGCACCCCAGCTGACTTCACCGCCGGCAACTTCACCCTGACCGGCAGCAAGGGCACGGCCACCATCAGCTACGGTGCAGCCGGCAGCGGCGCCCAGCGCGCCACCGACCTGGTCAAGGCCATCAACAACCAGAGCTACAACACCGGCGTTTCCGCGTCGCTGGACAGCGCTGGCAAGCTGCAGCTGGCGTCGGCTTCGGGCCAGTTCACCGTTGCTGGCGGCGGCACCACGCTGACCGCACAGACCGGCCTGACCGCTGCAACCACCACCAACTGGGCCGCTGGCGCCTCGGCAACCGGCTTCGCTGACCTGGACATCTCCACCACCGCCGGCGCCGACAACGCACTGAACGCGATGGACGCAGCCCTGAGCACCATCAACTCGGCACGTGCCGACCTGGGTGCCGTGCAGAACCGCTTCACCTCGGTGGTTGCCAACCTGAACACGTCCTCGGAAAACATGTCTTCGGCCCGCAGCCGTATTCGTGACACCGACTACGCCAAGGAAACGGCAGAACTGACCCGCACGCAGATCCTGCAGCAGGCCGGTACCGCCATGCTGGCCCAGGCCAACCAGACCAGCCAGAACGTGCTGAGCCTGCTGCGCTGATCCAGCAAGCAACACTCTCCACGCCGGCGTGAACACGCCGGCGTGACACAGGCCCCGCCAGCAATGGCGGGGCCTGTTCGTTATGGAAGCAGTACACCCCCAGCGCCAGGAGTACGGCATCGAAGCCGGCATCTGGACAACTCGATCGAGCGCTATCAATGACCAGCCACCTCCGCCTTGGCGGGATCCGCCATGACCCGCCCTGCGCGAGCACCCGTACGCGCTGGCACGCCGCTTGCAGATGACTGCGCAACCACGCGGCTAAAGCTATGCCGCCGCGTGCCGATATCCGGGGTGGCAGCTGCAGTTGCACCCCCTCGCCGAAAGAGGAAAACCCATGGCTACGTCTTCCCTGTCCACCATTGGCTCTGGCTTGGACATTCCCACCATCGTTGCGCAGCTGGTCGCCGCTGAACGCGCACCGGCAGCCAACCGCATCAACACCCAGGGAACCGCGGCCACCGCCAAACTCTCGGCGCTGGGCAACATCAAGAGCTCGCTGAGCAGCTTGCAGACGGCGATGGACGCCATGGGCAAAGCCGCCGACCTGCGCGCCTACAAAACCTCGGTACCGGAGAAGAGCGGCTTCTCCGCCACCATCGTCACCGACCCATCCACTGGCAAGACATTGGCCGCCGCAGGCACGTACAACATCGAAGTGCTCAGTCTGGCGCAGCCGCAGAAGCTCAGTTCCGGCGCGTTTGACGCCGAAACCGTGGTGGGCGACGGCAAGCTGTCGATCGCCTGGGGCGAGGAAGACTCCATCTCGGTCGATATCGCACCGGGCAGCAACCTGGCCAGCATCGCCGCCGCCATCAACAGCGCAGCTGGTGGCAAGGGCGTCAATGCCACCGTCATCACTGCCAACGATGGCCAGCACCTGGTGCTCAATGCCGTCAATGCAGGTACCGAAGGTGCGTTGACGGTCACCGCCAGCGGTGGCAACGGCGGCCTTTCCGCGCTGACCTGGGACGGCAGCAGCGGTGGCATGTCGCAGATCAGCCCCCCGACCAACGCGCACGTGCGCGTGGACGGCTTTGACCGCGAATCCAGCAGCAACAGCATCAGCGACATCATCGCCGGCGTGACCCTGGAACTGACCAAGGCCGAGGTAGGCACCACCACTGCGTTGACCATTACCCAGAACAACGAACCGCTGAAGACAGCGGTGCAGGCCTTCGTTACCGCCTACAACGCCTCCACCAGCCTGCTGAAGACCTCCAGCGCCTATGACGCAGAGAAGGACCAGGCGTCGGTGCTGACGGGCGACTCGATGGTGCGCGGCCTGCAGCAGCAACTGCGCGGTCAGCTCAGTGCCAACGTCATCGACCTCAAAGAGTTGGGGCTGACCATCACCAAGGATGGCACCCTGTCACTGGATGCCAGCGTCTTCGACAAGGCGATGGCCAAGAACCCCGCTGCCGCCGAGGCCCTGGTCGGCAAGAGCGGCAAGCTGTATGAAGGCATGAACAGCATCCTCAAGAGCAACCTGGACAGTGGCACCGGCACCCTCGTGCAGCGTACCGACGCGCTCAACAAGGAAATCAAGAAGCTCAGCAAGCAGCTAGACGATCTCGACGCGCGCATGGAAAAGGTGTCGGCGCGCTATACCGCCCAGTTCACGGCGATGGATAAGCTGGTGTCACAGATGCAGGGCACCAGCAGCTACCTTTCGCAGCAGCTTTCGTCGACGTCGGGCTGATAGCCCAGCACGGGCTCAAGCCGCACGCCTTGATGGCCGATAGCAGATCACGCCACACAAATGATGTATCGGCAGTCGTTGCCATCACTGCACGAATACCAGGAGATTGAGTACATGTACGGTCCCAGCCGCAATTTCGCCGAGCAATACCGCCAGATCGGCGTTTCAACCCGGGTAGTGGATGCCGACCCCCACAAGCTGGTTTCCCTGCTTCTGGAAGGCGCCAGCGAGCGCATGCGGCGCGCCGAAGCCTTCCTTGCCAAGGGCGACCAGGCATTGAAGGGCAAGGCAATCGGCGAAGCCTGCGCCATCGTTGGCCAGCTCAACGGCTCGCTCGATCATGTCGCCGGAGGTGAAGTTGCAGGCAACCTGTCCACGCTCTATGACTACATCGTGCAGCGCTTGACCGAAGCCAACCTCAACAACGACGTTGCCGCTCTGCAGG
Source organism: Stenotrophomonas sp. PS02298 (assembly GCF_029959445.1). Classification (GTDB taxonomy): domain Bacteria; phylum Pseudomonadota; class Gammaproteobacteria; order Xanthomonadales; family Xanthomonadaceae; genus Stenotrophomonas. Next base: position 3,923 of record NZ_JASCOR010000166.1, read on the forward strand.
AATCACTCTCCCTGCTCAGTGAGATCGAATCTGCATGGAACGCCATCCCGTCCGAGCAGCGCAGCATGTCAACCGCAAACGGAGCACGCTGATGGCCAACATCGCCAGCGGGATGCTTGATGCCCTGCACGCCGATCTCGATGCCCTGAAGAATGCCATCGAGGCGGAAGATCATGACGGTGCCGAACAGATTGTCGCCGCCCATGATGAGCGCCTGCGCGGCTATATCCAGGAAAACGGTACCGCCGGAAGCGCCGATGCCCTGCAGGCGCTGCTGGAACAGCAACGTAGCGTGACTGCACGGATGCGTGAGCTGCGCGACCAGGCCGCTATGCACCTGCGCGCCGAGCGTCAATCCACCCGCGCGGCCAGCGCCTATCTGCAGGCCGGAACCCTGGCATGAATCCCACCGGCATCGCCCATCCTGCTGAAACCGAGCTGTTCGACGACACCCTCAGTTGCGAACTGTCACTGCCAGCGGTGTTCGAGGCCGGTGCCAAGGTAAAGCGCCCGGGCAGCGCCGAGATGCTCCTGCGCAGCATCGCCCTCGTCGAGGACGCCCGCAATGTGGACGACAGCGACGAACGCAACGACAACAGCCTGCAACTACAGCGGCTGGAAGCGCGCCTCGACCTGACCCTCGTGCTGCTGGGCCGCCTGCTGCAGCGCGAAGCGCCGTCTGCGCCAGCCACGCCGCTACGCTGGTCGCGGCATGGCCTGCGCCTGCAGCGCGAGCAGCTGGGCGGCTTCGTCGCCGGCACCACCGGCGTCGCCAGCCTGCAGCCCGCCGAATGGCTGCCCGACGCGATCGAGCTGCCTGTCGTGGTCCTGGCTGAAGCCGATACAGCACAGGGGACGCAGCTGTGGCTGCGCCTGGATACGCAGAATGATGCGTTGCTGGCAGCCGTCGAACGCCATTTGTTCCGACTGCATCGCAAGCAGATTGCCGACAGTCGCCGCAACCGGTGAGCCTATTCCCACTTTGTGCTCTGGCGCCTGCCTCGCTGCTCCGCTAAGGTGCAGCCTTCCGTTATGACCCGGTCTCCTGTGCGCGTTCTTATTGTCGACGACCACACCTTGGTTCGTGCTGGGCTCACCCGGCTGCTGCAGACATTTGACGGGATCCAGGTGGTGGCCGAAGCCAGCAATGCCGAACAGGCTTTGGAAATGGCACTGTTTCACGTGCCGGACCTGATCCTGCTCGACCTGTCCCTGCCCGGCCGCTCAGGGCTCGAAGCCTTGACCGATATCCGCCAACGGCTGCCGCACGCACGTGCGGTGATGATGTCGATGCACGATGACGCTGCACATGTGCGTGATGCACTTGATCGCGGTGCCGTCGGCTTTCTGGTCAAGGATGCCGCGCCTGCCGAACTGGAACTGGCACTGCGTGCCGCCCATGCCGGCCAGGTTTTCCTGAGCCCGCAGATTTCAGCAAAGATGCTCGCACCGCTGATCGGCAAGGAGCGGGCAACCGGCATCGGTGCGCTGTCACCACGCCAGAAGCAGATTCTGCGACGCCTGGGCACCGGCCAGACCACCAAGGAAATCGCAGCTGACCTGGGCATCAGCATCAAGACGGTGGAAACCCACCGGGCACGGATGATGGAATCGCTGGGCTGCCGTCGCGCCAACGACCTGCTCCTGTTGGCGCTGCGCCATGAAAACGACCTCGCCTGACGCCGAGGCGCCAGAAAAAGCGAATCTACGTCACGGAATCGGAAACCCGTCACCACGGCGGCACAAGCTAATGGAATCAATGGCTTGTAACAAATACCCACTTTTACTTCGCCAATTAATCGACAGCATGTAAGGTAATTACCTACATCACGTAGGGCGGGCTTTGACAGCTATAGGGCCAACACCTATTACCGCCCCGACATGAAGCACGCAAGATGCGTTCCACAACGCAGCCATCCACTGGCCGCAACGGGGAAACGCATGAAAGCCACACTCTCTGCCCAGCTGGGCCAGCAACTTCATCTCACGCCTGCCTTGCTGCAATCAATCCGCCTGCTGCAGCTCAACGGCATGCAGCTGGAGCTGGAGATCCGCCAGGCGCTGGAGAGCAACCCGCTGCTGGAGCTGCAGGAGCAGGCAGAGGACGCGCCGGCAACGACCGACGCCGAGGTTGCGCAGACTGAAACTGCAGCCTTCGATGAATTGCCCGAAAGCAATCTGTGGGACGTGCCCGGCGCCAGCTGGAACGCCGATGACGAAGATCGCATGGCACGCGTAGCGGCCGGCGAGTCCACCGATCCGCAGCTGCGCATCCTCAACGCACTTGCTTATGAGCTGGACGAGGCCGACCTGGCCGTGGTCAGCTTCTGGCTGGACCACTGCGATGAAGCAGGCTACCTGCAGGCGCCACTTGCACAGCTGACCCAGCTTGCCAGCGCCCGCCTGGACCGTAGCAGCACCGATATCGAAGCCCTGCGCCAGCGCCTGCTGCATGGCGAACCCGCCGGCATGGCCGCCGTGGACCTGCGCGAGTGCCTGCTGGCCCAGCTCACCGCCCTGCCCGGCCACGTCCCGGCCCGCCATCTGGCGCGTCGCCTGCTGGACGCCGACATGCAGCTGCTGGCCAACCACGACTATCCGACCCTGGCCCGCACCCTGGACGCCGAGGTCGAGGACGTGCAGGAAGCCTTCCGCCTGGTCCTGTCCCTGCAGCCACGCCCGGGCGACACCCTGCTGCCGCAGCAGGAGCTGAGCGTGATACCGGACGTGGTCGCCTGGCACGCCGATGGTCAATGGCGTGTCGCGCTGAATCCGGCCACCACGCCGCGGCTGGCGATCAACAGCAGCTACGAGCGGGTTGTCGCCGACAGCAGCGGTGAAGCCGCCCAGCCGCTGCGCGAAATGCTGCAGGAAGCACGCTGGCTGACCCGCGGCCTGTCAATGCGCTACGACACCCTGCTGCGTACCGCTCGGGTCATCATCGAGCGTCAGGCTGCCTTCCTGGTCAACGGCGAGGAATCAATGGCGCCGCTGACCCTGAAGGAAGTGGCCGACCTGATCGGCATGCACGAGTCCACCGTCTCGCGGATCACCTCCGGCAAGTACCTGCAGACGCCGCGTGGCACCTTTGAACTGAAGCACTTCTTCGCCGTGCGCCTGGAAGGCGCCAGTGTCTCCGGGCAGGCCGTCAAGGCCATGGTCAAGCGCCTGATCGATGCCGAACCGGCCGCACGCCCGCTGGCCGACGAGGCCATTGCAGGCCTGTTGTCGCGCCAGGGAGTGAACATTGCACGCCGGACCGTCGCAAAATACCGCGAACAGCTTGATATCGCCCCGGCCCGCGAGCGTCGCCGCCAGAGCAGCAAGCCCCAGCTGGCCCGTGTGGGCTGAGACCAAGGATTCCCATGAACAAGCTCACCGTAGTGCTGGTCGACGACCATGAAGGCTTCATCAACGCCGCCATGCGTCATTTCCGCAAGATCGACTGGCTGGAAGTGGTCGGCAGTGCAGCCAATGGGCTCGAAGCGATCGAGCGCTCCGAAGCCCTGCGCCCGCAGGTCGTGCTGATGGATCTGGCCATGCCAGAAATGGGCGGCCTGCAGGCCACGCGCCTGATCAAGACCCAGGACCAGCCGCCGTACATCGTGATCGCCAGTCACTTTGATGACGCCGAGCACCGCGAACACGCACTGCGCGCCGGTGCCGATAATTTTGTCAGCAAGCTGTCCTACATCCAGGAAGTGATGCCGATCCTGGAAGGACTCAAGGTACAAGAAGATGAGTGAATCACGCATTCTGGTGATCGACGCCGACGGCATGCGCGCCGAGCGCACCTTGGCCCTGTTGGAGTTCATGGACTTCAACCCGCGCTGGGTCTGCGAAGCGCAGGATATCGACGTCAGCCGTCACCGCAGCAACGACTGGATGGCGGTGGTGGTCGGCGCGCTTGAAGATGCCGACCGTGCCGCCGGCTTTTTCACCTGGCTGGCCGGCACTTCGCTGCCGCCGCCGATCCTGCTTGCCGAAGGCGATCCGCTGGCCTTCTCGCGCCACTACGGCCTGCACGAAGCCAATGTCTGGCCACTGGAACAGCCGATGCGCCACGCGCAGATGGAAGCGCTGCTGCGCCGTGCCAGCCTGAAGCGACTGGACGCCGAACATCAGGCTGACAACGCCGGCGACAGCGGCCCGACCGGGCACAGCCCGGCGGTCACTGAACTGCGCCAGTTGATCGAGCAGGTCTCCAATTTCGATACCACCGTGCTGGTACTGGGCGAATCCGGTACCGGCAAGGAAGTAGTCTCGCGTGCCATCCATCAGCGTTCGCCGCGTCGCGACGGTCCGTTCATCGCCATCAACTGCGGCGCGATTCCGCCGGATCTGCTGGAAAGCGAACTGTTCGGCCACGAAAAAGGCGCCTTCACCGGCGCGCTGACTGCACGCAAGGGCCGTTTTGAAATGGCCGAAGGCGGCACCCTGCTGCTGGACGAAATCGGCGACATGAGCCTGCCGATGCAGGTCAAGTTGCTGCGCGTACTGCAGGAACGCAGCTTCGAGCGCGTCGGTGGCAACCAGACCATTCGCTGCAATGTGCGGGTGATCGCCGCCACCCACCGCGACCTGGAATCGCGTATCGCCGATGGCAAGTTCCGCGAGGACCTGTTCTATCGCCTCAACGTGTTTCCGATCGAAGTACCCGCACTGCGTGAGCGCGCCAGCGATCTTCCGGTGCTGGTGGAAACCATTGCCACCCAGCTTGCACGCACCGGACGAGGCGAAGTGCGTTTCGCCCCGGAAGCACTGCAGGCGCTGGCCAGCTACGCCTGGCCGGGCAATGTGCGCGAGCTGACCAATCTGGTCGAGCGCCTGGCTGTACTGCATCCCGGCGGCACCGTGCGCGTACAGGACCTGCCCAGTCGCTACCGCGGTGACCAGGCAAACCTTGCCCCCGCAACGAGCAGCGACGACGAACGACCGATGCTGCTTGGAAAGCAGGCTACGGCGCCTGCACAACCTGCCAGCCAGCCGAGCGGCTTGATCAGCAGGATCAGTGCGCCGGATAGCGGCAACCAGCTGCCCAGCGAAGGCATGGACCTGCGCGACCACATGGCCAGCATCGAGCTGACCCTGATCAATGAAGCACTGGAGCGTACCCAGGGCGTGGTGGCACATGCCGCCCAGCTGCTCGGCCTGCGCCGCACCACGCTGGTGGAGAAGCTGCGCAAGTACGGCATCGAGCGCGACTCGGCCGAAGCCAGTAGCTGACGTAATCCGGGCAAGCGGAGCAGATCCGGGATGTCTGGCCAAGCGTCGCAAAACCCCCAGATCCCGCCCCGGTGCGCTGCCCACACCCAGGCTGCGCACCTCGCATCACGGC
>NZ_JASCOR010000167.1 GCF_029959445.1 Stenotrophomonas sp. PS02298
GGCGTCAGCCGCGAAGCTGACAATCCGTCAGCTCGCAGATACACCGGTGATTGCAGCATTGCCAGCTTCGCGGCTGACGCCGCTCCTACAGCGGGTTTGCCGGTAAGGCCTCTGCCGAGCATGGCTCGGCACTACCCTGGGACCAGACGCTGTCGGTATGGCCTTGCTGCAGTCGCATCTGCGTGCGCCGAGCGATGTACAGCATCACCAGCACCGACAGCAACGCGGTCAGATCTACCGGCCAGCTGCCTGCGTGGTACCAGCTGCAAGCGACGCCCAAGGCACCAGCAATGCTCGACAGCGGAATCGCCAGCGTACACAGCGCACTCAAGCGCAGCAGCTCCACCGCAGCACGCGGCGCACCGCGCAGGAATGCCCAGGCGATGGCGGCGACGAATACCGCGTAATAGATGCCGGTGTGCCAGGCCTTCAGATCGGTGACCAGCGACGGCAACCATTTGGTGGCGGCGATGCTGGCCGATATGCCGGCCACGCAACCCAGCGACACACCAACCGTCAGGCAGGCCAACACCCAGGCCGAACGCTTCTGCACCGGCGTTTCCACGCCCTTGCGTTTGCGTCGCCGCGATTCCACCCACAGCAGGTTGCCGGTGTAGAACAGGGCAGCGCCGGCCAGGCCCATCAGCAGGTACAACCAACGCACCGGGTTGCCACCGAAGCTGCCGAAATGCAGCGCAAAGAACGCATTGACCGCGCCGTTCCAACCATCCATATGACCCGGCAGGTCATGTGCATCCACCTCACCGCTATACGGATCCAGGTGGGTGCTGGCATACACCCGCGCACGCGTGCCATGGCGGATATCCAGTCCGGTCACTGTCGCTTCAACATGCCCGTCCTTGTTCTGGAAACCGAAGCTCTGCACCTCGAAGCCCGGCAACTGCTGCTCTACCCGGCGCAGCAACTCAGCGGCCGGCAACACTGCGGCCCCTCCGGGCGCTTCGGCGTGCTCCTCGTTCCACTCGATGCCTTGCGGATATACCACCGCGCCCTGTGCATCGTAGAACTGGTCATGGAAGGCGAACACCACGCTGGTCAGCGCGATGACGATGTGGAATGGCAGGCTGAACAGCCCCAAGGCGTTGTGTGCATCCAGCCACATGCGCTTGATGTTCTTGCCGATGCGCAGCGCGAACACATCCTTGCTCAAGGTGATCAGCAACACGATCAGGCCCGATACCAGGGCGACCGCATATGCCATCGCCACCGCGCCCATGATCGGCCGTGCGATCTTGTCCGGGAATGGCAGGCCGACCAGCTGGTGCAGCGTATCCACCAGCTGTGCCACCGGTGCCTTGCGCGTCTGCGTCACCTGCAGGCTGCCGTCGGCGGCGAAGCTGGCGCCATACTCGGTGGACTGGCGACGGCCCTGCCCGGGTGCGCGCTCCTGCCAGTACACCCGCGCGGGTTGATCGGCATGCGGCCGCACCGCGACGAAATAGCGCGATGCCGCCTTCGGGTGTTCGGCAAGTACCGCGGCCACCAGCGCGTCGGCCTGTTGCAGCGACGGTGCCGGCGACAACGTGGAAGGCGGCGTCGCCCAGCGCTCCAGCGGCTTCTCGAACATGGTGACCGAACCGGCGTAGAAGGCGATGAACAGCATCAGCCCGCTGACGATGCCGATCCAGATATGCACGTCCTTGTAGACCTTGATGATGTCGCTGCGAATCTTCATGCAAGCACCTTCATGACATCACTCCACGCACCAGCCACAGCGCGGCGAAGGCCAGCGCATTGGCTGCACCCAACCACAGCCACGCACGCAGGCTGTCGCGGAACAGGTAGACGAAGGACAGCACCGTCGCCCAGATCGGTGCCATCAGCCACATGTTGAACTGGTTCTTGCCGCCGCCGGCATTGATGCCGTCAGGGCCCAGCCACGCGAACAGGCCCGACAGCGCCAACGCCAGGCCAAAGCCCAGCACTACGCCGGCGCAGGTCTTGCCGAACCAATGGCGGCTTTCCAGCCGTGGCTTCGCCGCGCTCATACCGACCGCCCCGCACGCGTGCGTGCACGCCATGCGCCGACAAATGGTGCGAGTGACCACACCAGCATCAGCAACACCAACCAGCTGGCGATCGCCTCCAGTGGCGCCAGCAGCGGCCACAACGCCAGCAGTGACAGCAGCACCAACAAGGTGCCCGGCCACCATGCATGCCGCTTCGGCCACGGCCCGGCGGCGCGCAGCTGCTGCTGTGGTGAAGCGACGTACAGCAGTAGTCCGCCAACGATCCCAGCCAGCGTGCCGGCGATACCCAGCCACAGGTTCATGCGGCCTGCCTGCTATACGTGGTTGCGCGCCCTTGCCGGGCGCACATGCGATGTTTGAATTTCATCTGGTCTGGCTCTTCGCTGGACATGCACTCGCGGCACCTGCACCAAAGCGCAGGCGCCGCGCGCGGATCACCAACTGAAACGTGCGGTAGCGGTGACGGTACGGCCGGTGCCGTAGTAGCAGGACGACACACCGCTGCAGGTGGAGACGAAACGCTTGTCGGCGAGGTTGCTCAGGTTGAGCGCGAACTGCGTGCCGACCGCACCGTGCTGGCCGGCGTCATAGCGGATGGCGGCATCCCACAAGGTGTAGGACGGGATCAGGTAGAGGTTGGCGCTGTCGCCATAGCTGCGGCCGTTGTAACGCACGCCAGCGGCAACGCTCAGGCCTTCCAGGCCACCGGCGAGGAAGGTGTAATCGGCCCACAATGCCGCCGTCCAATCCGGCACCATCGCCAACTGCTTGCCGGTGTAGCCGTTGTTGCTGCGGGTGACTTCCGAGTCCATCCAGCTGGCCGCGCCAATCACGCTGAAGCCTTCCAGCGGAGTGACGCGCCCTTCCAGCTCGACGCCGCGCACGCGGCCTTCGCCGTCCTGCACCTGGCAATCGCTGTTGCCTGCGGCACCGCAGGTGTTATGCGCCTTGTTCGGATCGTTGGTGACGATGTTCTGCTGGCGCAGGTCGTAGGCCGACAAGGTCAGCAGGCCATCGAACGAGGCCGGCTGGTACTTCAGGCCGGCTTCCCACTGCTTACCGGTGACCGGATCGAACGGCGTCTGCGTGTAACTCATGTTGACGTTGGTGGCTGCCGGCTGGAACGACTCGGCGTAGCTCAGGTACGGGGTCAGGCCGTTGTCGGCCACGTACAGGATGCCGGCGTTGCCGGTGAACGACTTGTCCTTGACCTTGGTCGGCACCACTGCGCGATAGGTGTTGGTGGCCACCGTATAGGCCTGGGTCCAGGTGTCGTCCTTGGTCCAGTCGTAACGGCCGCCGAACGTCAGGCGCCACTTGTCGATGGCGATCTGGTCCTGCAGGTAGGCGCCGGTCTGGCGGTTGATGCCGCCGCTGTAGCTGATGCTGGTGGTGACCGGAACGTAGTTGGTATAGACCGGATTGAAGATGTCGATGTCGGCCGGGTTGACCATCCCACCACGCGCGCCGGTCCAGTCGGCTTTCTGCCAGTCCACGCCGAACAGCACGGTGTGCTCGGCGACGCCGGTGCTGAATTTGCCGGTCAGGCGGGTATCGATGGTCTCGCCCTTGGAGTCGCCTTCGCCCCAGGTTGCGCGCCGCTTCTGGGTGCGGCCATCGGTATTGAGGGCACCATTGGTCACCACCGAGCGGAATACCGATTCGACGTTGGTATGGCGCGCACTCTGGCTCAAGGTCCAGTTGTTGTTGAAGCTGTGCTCGAACAGATAACCCGCGGTCCAGATGGTGCGATCGAAGGTATTCCAGTTGGGCTCACCGATGAAGGTGGTGTTCTTCATGTAGCCATATGCGGTGGGGCGCAGCGTACCGGCCATCGGCAGGAACTGGTAGGTCGAGCCGCCGTCGTCCTTCTGGTACAGACCGAGCAGGGTCAGGCGCGTGCGCTCGGCGATCTGGAAGGTGTAGCTGGGTGCAAGGAACCAGTGCTGCTGCTCGGTGCGGTCGATCTGGGTCTGGCCGTCGCGGTACAGGCCGACCAGGCGCAGCAGGTGGCGGTTGTCGTCGCTGCCGGTGCCGACGTCGAAGGCACTGCTGTACTGCCCATTGCCGTCGATGCCCACGCGCAGCACCTGCTGCTGGTCGGGCACCGGCGTCTTGCTGACCTGGTTGACCATGCCGCCCGGAGCCACCTGCCCGTACATCACTGCAGACGGGCCTTTGAGCACTTCCACCCGATCCAGGTTCCAGCTATCGACCATGCTGCGGTTCCACTGGCTGCCCTGCGGCGCGCGCATGCCGTCGATGGTGACGTTGTTGGCCCAGCTGCCAGCGTCGAAGCCGCGGATGCGGAAGTCATCGACACGGTTGTCGATACCGCTGCTTTCCAGCGAGACGCCGGCCACGTAACGCATCGCCTCGTTGAGGTTCTGCACGCCGCGTGCGTCCAGTTCCTCGCGCGCGATCACCGAGACCGACTGTGCGGTTTCGGCGATGGCGGTATCGGTCTTGGTCGCACCAGAGGTGTGGCCAGTGGTGCGGTAGGCATTGACCCGCACCGTATCCAGGGTCTGCGCATCGGCAGCCGCTTCGGCTTCGGCTTCGGCGGCGATGGCAGCAAGCGGGAACAGGGCCGAAACGACGGCGAGGGACAGCAAGGCCGGACGGAGGCCGGCAGAAATACGGGGGAGGGACACGGATCAACCTGCACAGACAGAAGTATTGGCTGACTGCCCAGGCAGCGGCTGATGTGCCGATTATAGTAAATAATAACCATTCGCAACAACATCGCTGGCACTGGCTGTTCTGTCACCCGCACTGGTCCCGCCAGCCGAGGCCTGAATACCCGGCCCAAGGCGCGCTTTGCGTCAGCATGTAAAATGGCCAATTTTTAGTCAGGACCATGGCGAAAGCATCCGAACGGGCGCCCGTTCTGGGCCCGGCGTTCATTCGCCTGCTGGCCCGATTCAACGACGAGGGAGCTTCCCCTGCGGCGCCTGCGGTGCCGGAGCGGCTGGCGCAGTGGTTCGACTGGAACCGTGCCATCACCCTGTCCAAGGCGCTGGACAACCCGCCGCCGGAGCCCGAAGCAGGTGCAGACTACGAAGCAGCACAGGATGCTGAATACGCCAATACGCGGGGCAAGCTGGTAGACGCCATCCAGGCCGAGATCGACCTGAGCCCGCCCCGCAACCCGGCGCCTGCCGACGCCGAGCTGCCGCCGGGCTTCGCCCCCTACCGCCAGCACTATCTGAACCAGCAACGCGCCATGCAGACCGTCACCGGCCGCCTGCGCGGTCGTCTGCGTGACATGCTGGCGCGGCAATCCCCGGCAAAGGCGCGCCTGGCCGAAGTCGACGCGGTGATGGAAGCCACCCTCAGCCCGCGCGAACACAGCCTGCTTTCCCATGTGCCGGTGCTGCTCGGCCTGCACTACCAACGGCTGCTCGCTGCAGCCGCGCACGACCCCGCCGATGCCACCGCATCGGATTCCACCGCGGCACCCACCGGCCCCTGGCTGATCACGTTCCGGCAAGACCTGCGCATCGCGCTGCTGGCCGAACTGGATGTCCGTTTCCACCCCATCGATGGCCTGCTCGCAGCGCTACGCACCCGGTAATCCGTACCTCATGTCCAGAAACCTCGTCGCAGTCGTTGTCTTCCTTGTTGGCCTGTTGGCCGTGTGCTGGATCGGCGTCGGCTATGCCGGCACCCATCCGCTGGCCGCGGTGGTCGCCGCGATCATCGCGGCCTGCTACCTTGCCGGCGCGCTTGAATTGTTCCGTTACCGCCAGGCCACCAGCACCTTGCAACAGGCCTTGCCATCCATCGGTGAAGCGGCAGACAACCTCGACGGTTGGCTCAGCCGCCTGCAGCCGGGCCTGCGTGGTCCGGTGCGCCTGCGCGTACAGGGCGAGCGCGTCGGCCTGCCCGCACCTGCGCTGACCCCGTATCTGGTCGGCCTGCTGGTGCTGCTGGGCATGCTCGGTACCCTGCTCGGCATGATGGCCACCCTGCGCGGCACCGGCCTGGCACTGGAAAGCGCTACCGACCTGGACGCGATCCGCAGTTCGCTGGCCGCACCGGTCAAGGGTTTGGGTTTCGCCTTCGGCACCTCGATCGCCGGTGTTGCCAGTTCGGCCGCACTCGGCCTGCTGTCGGCCCTGCTGCGCCGCGAACGCGCGCAGGCCGTGCAGGAACTGGATACCGGCATCGCCAGCCAGTTGCGCATGCATTCGCAGAGCTTCCAGCGCGGCGAGACCTTCCGCCTGCTGCAGGAACAGAACGCGCTGATGCCGACCCTGGTCGAGCGCCTGCAGGCCATGATGGGCAGCCTGGAGCAGCAGCACCAGGCCAACAACGAGCGCCTGCAGGCCAGCCAGCAGGAGTTCCACCAGCGCACCGAAGCGGCCTATACGCAGCTGGCTGCATCGCTGCAGCAATCGATGCAGGCCGGTATCAGCCAGCAGGCCAATGCGGTGGGCGCCGCACTGCAGCCCGTCGTTGATGCAACCATGGCGGGCCTGGCTGACAAGTCCAATGCCCTGCACGCCAGCATCGACAGCGCCGTGCACAAACAACTCGAAGACATCAATGCCGCCGTGCAGAGTGCGGCCGCAACCGCGGGCAGCAGCTGGAACACAGCACTTGAGCAACAGCAACGCAGCAACAGCGCGCTCAACGAACAGTTGCAGCAAGCGTTGGCACAGTTCAGCAGCAACTTCGAGCAGCGCTCCAACAGCTTGATCGAGGGCGTTGCCACGCGCATGGAAGACAATGTCAGCCGCACTGCCGATGCCTGGCGTGATGCACTGGCACAGCAGCACAGCGCGCATGACGAACTGGCGCAGCGCAATGAGCAGGCCTTGCTCGCGGCTTCGTCTTCGTTTGAACAGCACGCGCAGTCGCTGCTGTCTTCGCTGCAGCAATCGCACGAACAACTGCAGAACGCTTTCGCCGAGCGCGATGAACAGCGACTGGGCCAATGGTCGCAGTCGCTATCGGCAATGGTCGGCACGTTGGACAGCAGCTGGCAGCGCAACGGCGAAGCCGTCGCGCAACGTCAGCAGCAGATCTGCGACAGTCTGGCGCAGACCACGCAGAGCATGAGCGAGCAGCAGCAGGCGCAGGCCCGCGACACCATCGCCGAGATCTCGCGTCTGGTGCAGAGCGCTTCAGAAGCACCGCGCGCCGCTGCCGAAGTGGTGGCCGAGCTGCGCCAGAAGCTGTCCGACAGCATGGTCCGCGACACCGCCATGCTGGAAGAACGCGGCCACCTGTTGTCGACCCTGGAAACCCTGCTCGGTGCGGTCACCCACGCATCGACGGAACAACGCAGCGCGGTCGACGCCTTGGTCAACACCTCGGCCGAGCTGCTTGAACGCGTCAGCAGCCGCTTCAGCACCCAGCTTGAAAGCGAGGCCAGCAAGCTCGACCACGCCGCCGCCAACGTCACCGCCAGCGCGGTGGAGATGGCCAGCCTGGGCGATGCCTTCGGCAGTGCCGTGCAGTTGTTCGGCCAGTCCACCGCGGCCTTGAACGAACGCCTGCAACTGATCGAAAGCGCGCTGGACAAGTCATTGGCCCGCAGCGACGAGCAGCTGGCCTACTACGTCGCGCAGGCACGTGAAGTGGTGGACCTGAGCATGCTCTCGCAGAAACAGATCATCGGTGAGCTGCAGCAGCTGGCCGAAGCCCGCGACAACGCCGGAGCCTGAGCGCGATGAGCGACGAAATCGAATTCGACGCCGAATCCAGCGCCACCACCTGGGCCGCGTTCGGCGACCTGATGTCGGTGCTGCTCGGCGCGTTCGTGCTTATCCTGGCCAGCGTGATCGGCATCCAGCTGCTGTTGCACAACCGCCTGGATGAAGAGGTCAAACAGCGCCAGGAACAGACCGCCAAACTGAAGACGCTGGAGCAGGCCCTGGCCGCGCCATTGGCGGCTGGCCGCGTCACCGTCATCAATGGTCGCATCGGCATCAGTGGCAGCGTGTTGTTCGCGCTCAACTCCGACCAGCTGCAGCCGGAAGGCCGTGAGCTGCTGCAGAGTATCGCAGCGCCGTTGCACGACTATCTGGGCGCACGCGAGGAAATCCTGATGGTCAGCGGCTTCACCGACAACCAGCCAGTGCGTGTGGCCAACGGCCGCTTCGCCGACAATCTGGAACTGTCTGCCGCGCGCGCGCTCACCGTCACCCGCACCCTCATCGCCGATGGCGTGCCCTCGCAATCGGTGTTCGCCGCCGCCTTCGGCGCTGAGCAGCCGGTCAGCAGCAACGATGACGAAGCTGGCCGCGCAAAAAACCGCCGCGTCGAGATCGCACCGATCCCGCGCCCCAAGCAGGACGGCAAGGCTGATGCCGCGCAATGATGCCCGCTGATTCGGCAGCACTGGCGCAGCTGCAGGCCTGGCGCGACAGCGGCGCTGATCGCTGCGATCCGCCACGTTTCGAGCTGATCGCGGCGCTGGCGCAGCGTGCACAGCGCTATGCGGGCAGCGCGCGCGCGCAGCTGGATGCGCGCCTGTCACAGCTGACCGATGCGTATGCACAGCTTGTCGCTGTTGAAGTTGCCAAGCCTGCAGCGACAACCAGCGTGGAAAGCCCGTTGCAATCACTGCTGCAGCAATTGGAGGCAGATCCGCTGCAATACCAGTTGCCGCTGAGCACCGCCAACGCAGTCGTCAGCGACAGCGGTGATGATGGCAACGACACAGCGTTGATGCCCGCGCTGGATGAGTTCCAGCAGTTGTGGAGCCGCATCCGCATCGACAGCCTGCTCCGCCAGTGCCTGGATTCACTGCCCGAAGACGCCGGCCCGCTGCATTCCAGCGTGCTCACCTATCGCGCGATGGCGCTGATGCAGGAGCTGTCACCGGAGTATCTGCAGCACTTCATCGCCTACGTGGATGTGCTGACGTGGATGGAGCCGGTAAGCGGCACCAACACCGTGGTGGAACCGACCCGCGCCGCCAGCAAGCGCAAGGCCAGCCGCAAGAAGGCCTGATCGACCGCCGTAAGGATTGGGGAACAACAGCGATAAAGGCCCGGATGTCCGCGCCTTTGTCGTTTGCGTGAGCAGATGCAGCCAGGGTCCAGCGATACAGGCTTTTTGTGGGAGCGGCATAAGCCGCGAAGCTGACCCATCAACAGATGGCACTGCCGCTCACGACTTCAACAATGTCAGCTTCGCGGCTTACGCCGCTCCCACAAACCCTGAGCGAATCGCGAAGCTGGTGCACCACCAGCTTCGCAACCCAGGCAACGCAGCTCCGCATGGGCAAACGGAAAACCCACAAATACC
>NZ_JASCOR010000168.1 GCF_029959445.1 Stenotrophomonas sp. PS02298
GAGCCATGCTCGGCAGGGGCGTTACCGGCAAGACCTCATGCCGAGCATGGCTCGGCACTACAGGTGAAGCGTTTGGCTGCGGGATTGCTGGTAAAGCCCCTGCCGAGCATGGCTCGGCACTACAGTGAGACCTAAGCCGCGCTTACCGGCAGCCATTGCTGCAGCAGCTCGCGCACGTCGTGCAGCGAGGCGGTGATGTGGTGACCGTAGCCGCGCACTTCTTCGTCCGGCTCCAACAGATCTGGAATCTGGATGGTGGTCATGCCGGCCGCAAGGGCCGCGCGCACGCCGGTCGGTGAATCCTCCAATGCCAGGCAATGCTCGGGCGCAATACCCAACCCATGCGCGGCGTGCAGATAGATATCCGGGGCCGGCTTGGAATGGGCCACATCGCTGCTGGTAGCAACGAACTGGAAATACTGCAGCAAACCCGCCGCTTCCAACTTGCGCTGGGCAAGCGGTGAACGGGTGGCGGTGGCCACCGCGCGCGGGATGTCATGCTCGCGCAGCAACTCCAGCAACTCGATGATGCCCGGCCGCAACGGCACCCCGGCTTCGACGATGTCGGCGTAGCGCGCATAGGAATCGGCCAACAACGCGTCGGTGCGCTGCATGCCCAGCACGTCGGCCAGTTTCTGCCGTGTGGTGGCATCGGATGAGCCGATCAGGGACAGCAGCAGCGGGCGCGGCAAGCCATAGCCATGCTCCTGCGCGGTCTGCTCCAGGCAGCCCATCAGCGCACGCTCGCTGTCCAGCATCAGCCCGTCCATGTCGAACACCAGCGCCTGCGGGCGGGCCTGCAATTCCATCAGGCCTGCTCTCCAAACAACACCGCCAGATCGGCGGCATCGAGCTGACGCCATTGGCCTTCAGGCAGATCGCCCAGACCCAGGCCGCCGATGCGCGAACGATGCAGCGCCTGCACGTGGTTGCCCACCGCGGCGAACATGCGCCGCACCTGGTGGTAGCGGCCTTCGTGCAGGGTCAGACGTGCAGCGCGTGCGCCCAGCACCTCAAGTTCGGCAGGCAGCAAGGGCTTGTCGTCCGATTCCAGCAGCAGTGCGCCGCTGGCGAACCGGGCGGTCTCGCTGCCGCTCAGATCTTCCGCCAGCTGTGCTTCGTAAACCTTGTCCAGCTTCGACTTCGGCGAGACGATGCGGTGCAACAGCTGGCCGTCATCGGTCATCAGCAACATGCCCGAGGTGTCGCGATCGAGGCGACCAACGCTGGACAGCACCGGGTCGCGGTCGCGGAAGCGTTCCGGCAGCAGTTCGTAGATCAAGCGGCCATGGTCTTTGGTCGAACAGGTGTAACCAGCCGGCTTGTGCAGCATCAGGATCAGGCCCGGCGGTGGGTCCAGCAGCTCGTCATCGATGCGGATGTTGTCGTGCTCGACCTTGTCGTCGGCATACAGCACTTCGCCTTGCGCGTCGGTGATGCGGCCCTCGCGGAACATCTGCTGCACCTGTTTGCGGCTGCCGTACCCGAGGTTGGCGATGTGCTTGACCAGCTTCATGCGCGGCCCCGGGTACCGACGATGACCTTGAAGCCATCGCGCTCGGCGGCCACCCGCACTTCACCGAAGCTCTCGGTGAGGATCTGCTCGTAGGGCAGATGGCGGTTGGCGACCATGAACAGCTGACCGCCCGGACGCAGCGACTGCGCCGCCACGGCGATGAAGCGGCGGCCGATGTCGGGCCGGTCTTCGCGCGCCGGGGTGTGGAACGGCGGGTTGGAGACGATGAAGTCGTAGCGGCCATCAATGCCGGCGGTGACGTCCTGCCAGCGGAAATCCAGCTTCACCCGCGCACCGGCATCGGCCAGGTTGTGGCGGGCCAGGGCCAGCGCGCGCGCCTCGGCTTCGTATAGATCCAGCGCGGTGACCTTGGGGCAGCGTGCCAGCACTTCGGAGGACAGGTAGCCCCAGCCAGCGCCCAGGTCGGCGCCACGGCCGGCCAGATCCGCCGGCAGCTGCTCCACCAGCAGGGCCGAGGCCGGATCGATGCGGTCCCAGGCGAACACGCCGGGGCGGCTCAGGAAGCGGCCATCAACGATCTTGCGCGGTGCATCCAACGCGGACCAGCGCTTGTGCAAGGCCTCGTCGTGCTTGCCTTCGGCTGGCACCGACCAGTACGCGCGGCAGTGATTCTTGGTCAGCGTGCCGCCCAGACCGGCCAGCTGCTGCAGGTCACTCTCACCGGAGCGCGCGCCTTCGTTGTTGGACTGGCAGGCGAGGATGATCCCGCCCGGGGCCAGCTTGTTCAGGGCCTGCGCGAACAGCGCGCGGGCTTCGTCACGCTGCCGCGGCGGCAGCACCAGCACCAGCGCGTAGCGCTCCTCGGTTTGCTCCAGCGCCTGTTCATCGCGCACTTCCCAACCGCTACGCTGCAGGGCGTCGGCAAAGGGTCGGAAACTCTGCGAACAGACCAGCTGGGCGCTGTCGGCATGTTCGCGCAGCGGCCAACCGTCCTGCGCGCGCAGGAACAGTACCGGCCCCTGCGGCCAGCGCAGACCAGCCTTGGAGAACGGGAGGAACAGGGTTTCCAACGGAGCGTCGTGCGGAGCAGGCATGCCGGTAATTCGTCTAGCAGGGCCGGCCATTCTACCGGGCCGGCCCCGGTCACCGGCCGCAGCCAGCTGAATGAGGCCTCACGCCCGCGCTGGATCAGGGGTCGGCGGCCGGCAGATGCTGCACCTGGAGCACGCTGTCCAGCCAGATCACATGTTGTTGGCAGGCCCGCAACAGGTCTTCCAGCCGCACCGTCGCGTTCACCCCAGGCTGCTCGTTGTGGTCGGCAAAATGCTGCAACGTCGGCTGCTCGGTAACGGTGCCAGCGACGCGACTGCCATCCTTGAGGACCAGCATGACCCGGGCCTGCTCCGGCAACTGGCCGAGCAAGGCCTCCAGCGATGCGATCAGCATCGGGTCGGAATAAACATGCGGCGCGTACAGGGGCATGACAGCGTCCATGGGTGAACGCCGTCACAGTAGCGTTTTTCCGCGTGAAATCCGTGCAAAGATTTCAGCGCGGCAGGCGCGCGTCGCGGATAGCCGAAATCAGCTGCGCCACGCTGTATGGCTTGGCCAGATGCCCCTGGAAACCAGAGGAAAACGCACGTCGCCGGTCATCGGCACGGGCCAGCGCGGTCACCGCCACCGCTGGCAGCTCATCGCCGCCGACGCCCAAGGTCTCGCGCAGGGTGTGGATCAGGCCGTAGCCATCCATGCCTGGCATGCCGATGTCACTGATCAGCACGTCGAACGCGGTATGCCCGCGCAGGTCCAGCAGCTCCAAGGCTTCGGCAGCGGTGCTGGCTGTAACCACCGACGCGCCCTGCTCTTCCAGCAGGCGGCGGATGTAGCCCAGCATGTCGACCTGGTCCTCCACCGCCAGCACGCGCAGGCCCTGCAGGGCATTGGGCACGAGCACCTGTTCACCGATGCGGCCGCGCTGTACGCGCCGGCGCGGGTGGTTCACCGCCTTCTGCGCTTTAAACTCCGGCAGGCGCAGATGGAAGGTGGCGCCACGTCCTGACCCCTCGCTGGCTGCCGAAACTGTACCGCCATGCAGTTCGGTCAGCTGCTGGACGATGGCCAGGCCCAGCCCGAGGCCACCGTGGCGACGGGTGGTGGTGCTGTCGGCCTGACTGAAGCGGCTGAACAGGTGTTCCAGGAACTCCGGCGCGATGCCGTCACCGTCGTCCTTGATCTGCACCACCAGATGGCCGGCTTCGTGCTGCAGGCTGATCTCGATCCGCCCTTCAACCGGGGTGAACTTGATTGCGTTGGACAAGAGATTGCCGAGTATCTGCTGCAGACGGGTGGCATCGCCAAGCACCGGCTGCGGCAGCTCCGGCAGCTCCAGCACCACCGTCTGCGCCTTGCCTTCGGCCACCAGCTCCTGCGCACGCACCGCTTCGCGCAGCTGCTCGGACAGGTCCAGCACTTCCACTTCCAGCTGCACCTTGCCCAGCAACATGCTGCTCAGGTCGAGCATGTCCGACATCAGGTTCTTCTGCGTCATCGCGCTGCTGGCGATCACTTCCATGCCGCGGCGCATCGGGTGATCGGCCTCCATGCGTTGCAGCAGCAGCTCGCTCCAGCCCAGCACCGTGGTCAGTGGCGTGCGCAGCTCATGCGACAGGGTTGCGAGGAATTCATCCTTCATCCGCGCCATGCCTTCGGCGGCGTTGCGCGCCACACGCTCGGCGGTGAGCAGGTCTTCGCGTGCCATTTCGATCTCACGGCGCTCGGTGATATCCGGGCTGTTGCCCGCCAGGCCGATGAAGCGGCCATCGGCCGAAAAACGCGGCACCGCGTTCATTTCCAACCACCGCCATTGCCCATCGTGGCGGCGCACGCGGGTATTGGCGTGCAGCTCGGTGCGGCCGTTCAACGCAGCCTGCAATTCGTACTCGAACGAGGCACGTTCGTCAGGATGCAGAAGACGCTGCCAGGGATCCGGCCCCAGGTCCTGATCGGCTGGCAGCCCGAAGAAGGTGAAGAACGCCGCGTTGACGAAGCGCAGCTGGCCGCGGTCATCCACCACCCAGACCGGCATCGGCAGGCCGTCGGCCAAGGCGCTGAAACGCGCCTCGCTTTCGGCCAGCTCGGTTTCAATCCGCTTGCGTGCCGAGATATCGAACAGAAACACCGCGACCTGGTGCTTGTCGGGCTTGCCGATGCGTACCGCCTCCACCGAATACCAGCGCGACGGCTCCGACACCTGGCGCTCGAACTGGCTGATCCCGCCCTCGCTGACCACCCGACCAAAGGCCTGGAACCAGTCCGCCTCCATCGCCGGCACCACCTCGCTCGCACGCCGACCGGTGACATTGCTCAGGCCGGTGACCTTCTGGAAACCGGCATTGACCTTGCGGTAGATGAAATCCACCGCAGTGCCCTGTTCAAACACCAGTTCGATCACGCAGAAGCCGCTGGCCACCGCATTGAATACCTCCCGATAGAGGCTGGAGCTTTCCAGATCCTCTTCGTCCAGAGACAGCAATGACAGGTGTGAGTCCGGGCTGGGGGCAGGCATCGTCGGAGAGGAGAAATGGCGCGGCGAAGAGGGATACGTGCCGCCCAGTCTGGGCGACAAACCATCCACACCCTGTGATGATGAACCATCGCGCAATCCGTTGCTGCGAACTGGCACCGGGTTCATTGCAGCGTTGGGGTGTGGGCCTCACACTTCCATCATCAACGTCCACCAGGAGCATGTCATGAAAACACTGACCGTTACCGGACTTGTCCTGGCCTGCCTGCTGGCTGCTGGCGGCGCCGATGCCAAGCCGCGCACCGTATCCGATCCCGAAGCGCCGCATGCCCTGAGCGCCGACGGTCCAGTACAGGTGCAATGGACCGATCCGACGCAGTTCACCGAACTGCGCTACAGCCGCAACCGCTGGGACGCGCAGCGGGGCAACTGGGTGGAGGATCTGGCCGAACACCTGCGCAAGCAGGCCAGCAAGCAGCTGCCGGAAGGGCAGAAACTGGACGTGACCATCACCGACATCAAGCGTGCCGGTGACTACGAGCCGTGGCATGGCCCGCGTCTGGATGACGTACGCATCATGCGCGACATCTACCCGCCGCGCATCACGCTGCAGTTCACCTTGACCGATGCCAATGGCCAGGTCATCGACCAGGGCGAGCGCAAGCTGGCCGACACCGGTTATCTGCTCAACAGCAGCCTGCCCAACAACACCGACCCGCTGCGCTACGAGAAGCGCCTGCTCAATGATTGGGTACGCCGCGAACTGCAGAGCGATCGCAGCACTGCCGGGCTGTGATTCGCAATTGGCAGATTGAAGAAGGGCCGCAATGCGGCCCTTTTTGTTTCTGTAGTGCCGAGCCATGCTCGGCAGAGGCGTCACCCTTAACCTTGCAGGTGCGGCGTAAGCCGCGAAGCCGACAGCAAAGAAGTTGCCGATCTTCCTGCCATCGGATTGATCACCAGCTTCGCGGCTTACGCCGCTCCCACAAAGAAGGAAGGACCGCAACGCGACGGCGCTCGGCTTCACCGGTAGTGCCGAGCCATGCTCGGCAAAAGCTTTACCGGCACCACATCAGCACAGAGCCAACCCCTCCCCAACCCTCCCCTCCGCCTTCGGCGCAAGGGAGGGAGAAAAAGCATCACGCCGACAAATACACCCGCGGCGTGCGCTTGAGGCTGCACGGCAAGCGATAGGCGCTGGTATTGCAGCGCGGCGCCAACTCGGAAATGGTCGGCGCATTGCCCCACAACTGCACGATGCTGCCACGTGCGGCCTGCGGGTGATCGCTCAGGTCCACGGTCAACATGTCCATCGATACACGACCAATCAGTCGCCCCGGCACGCCGTCGATCAACACCGGCGTGCCATTCGGCGCGAACTGCGGGTAGCCATCGGCGTAGCCCATCGCAACCACGCCTACGCGCGTTGGCTTTTCAGCAACAAAACGCGCGCCATACCCCAGCGGTTCGCCGACGCCGAGTTCGCGCACCGCGATCACCCGCGATTGCAGGGTCATCACCGGGCGCAGCTGCGCGGCATGCGGGCTGGGCTGCGGATACAAGGGATCGGCGCCGTACAACATCAGGCCCGGGCGTACCCAATCGCTGCGCACATCCGGCCAGCCCAACAAGGCCGGCGAATTGCATAGGCTGGTTTCACCAGCCAAACCTTCTGTCGCACGAACGAAGACATCGAGCTGCTCGCGGGTGCGGTTGCTGCCCAGTTCGTCGGCACGCGCCAGGTGGGTCATCAACACCAACGGGCCGACCTGCGGCAGTGCGCTCAGGCGTGCATGCGCGTCGCGGAACTCTTCCGGCGACAGACCCAGCCGGTGCATGCCGCTGTCCAGCTTGAGCCAGATACGCAGCGTGGCGTCGGTCTTGAATGCCTCCACCGCCTCCAGCTGCCACGACGTGGCCACGACCACCCAGAAATCATGCTCGACGATCAACGGCAGCTCAGCCGCGTCGAAGAAGCCTTCCATCAGCAGGATCGGGCCACGGATGCCGGCCTGGCGCAGCTCCAGCGCTTCTTCGATGCAGGCCACGCCAAAACCGTCGGCCTCGTCCTGCAGCGCGCGGGCGCAGTTCACCGCGCCATGGCCATAGGCATCCGCCTTGATGATCGCCAGGGCCTTGCCACCGCCGAGCTGGCGGGCCAGCCGGTAGTTGTGGCGCAGTGCGTCCAGGTCGATCAGTGCCTGTGCCGGGCGCATCAGTGCTGGCCCTTGCCGTAGCGGAAGATATCCAGGCCTTCGGTGCTGATCTGCGGCTGCTTGCCGCTCATCAGATCGGCCAGGTAACGACCGGAGCCGGCCGCCATGGTCCAGCCGAGGGTGCCGTGGCCGGTATTGAGGAACAGGTTGCGATACGGCGTTGCGCCGATCACCGGGGTGCCATCCGGGGTGGCCGGGCGCAGGCCGGTCCAGAAGCTGGCCTGCGACAGGTCGCCGCCATCCGGGTACAGGTCCTTGACCACCTTCTCCAGCGTGGCGCGACGGCGCGGCTCCAGCGACAGATCGAAACCGGCCACTTCGGCCATGCCGCCGACGCGGATGCGGTCTTCGAAGCGCGTAATGGCGATCTTGTAGCTCTCGTCGAGGATGGTCGAGTTCGGCGCCATCGCCGCGTTGGTGATCGGCAGGGTCAGCGAGTATCCCTTCAGCGGGTACACCGGCAGCTGCATGCCCAACGGTGCCAGCAGCTGCGGCGAATAGCTGCCCAACGCCAGCACGTAGTGGTCGGCGGTCTCGAGCTTGCCGTTGATGCGTACGCCGGTGATGCGGTCGCCATCGGTCTGGATCGAAGCGATGTCCTGGTCGAAGCGGAACTCGACACCGGCCGCTTCGGCCAACGCCGCCAGCTTGGTGGTGAACAGCTGGCAGTCGCCGGTCTGGTCCTCGGGCAGGCGCAACGCGCCGACCAGCATTTCAGTCTTGCCAGCCAACGCCGGCTCGACCCGGGCAATGCCCTGGCGGTCCAGCACTTCGTAGGGCACGCCGTATTCGCGCAGCACCTCGATGTCCTGCGCGGCGGCATCCAGCTGCTGCTGGGTGCGGAACAACTGGGTGGTGCCCAGCTGGCGGCCTTCGTAGTCGATACCGGTGGCGGCGCGCAGTTCGTTGATGCAATCGCGGCTGTAGTCGGACACCCGCACCATGCGCGCCTTGTTGACCGCGTAGCGGGCCGAGGTGCAGTTGCGCAGCATCTGCCACAGCCAACGGTACTGGGCGATGTCGGCGGTGGGGCGGATGGCCAGCGGCGCATGCTCCTCGAACAGCCACTTGATCGCCTTGAACGGCACGCCCGGGGCTGCCCACGGCGAGGTATAGCCGAACGACAGCTGGCCGGCATTGGCAAAGCTGGTTTCCAGCGCCGGGGCCGGCTGCCGGTCCACCACGGTGACCTCAAAGCCGGCCTGCCGTAGATACCAGGCACTGGTCGTGCCGATCACACCGCTGCCAAGCACCAGAACGCGCATTTTCATTCTCCGGACCACATCATTCCCTGCGCACGGGACGGCAGGGGCTAGGAACGGCGCAGTATATTCAGGGTCAGCCAGTTGTTTTCCCTGTATTAACTTGCCGAATCAGGTTAATTTCCCGCTTCGTTCATCAAAAACAGAGCCGCCATGGCCACCCGCAGCCGCGAACTGGACAAGATCGACCGCAAGATCCTGCGCATCCTGCAGCAGGAGGGGCGTATCTCCTTCACCGAGCTGGGCGAACGCGTCGGCCTGTCGACCACGCCCTGCACCGAGCGCGTGCGCCGGCTGGAGCGCGAAGGCGTGATCACCGGCTACTACGCACGACTGGACCCTTCCTCGGTCAAGGCCAGCCTGCTGGTGTTCGTGGAGATCAGCCTGGCCTACAAATCCGGCGACATCTTCGAGGAATTCCGGCGTGCGGCGCTGAAGCTACCCAACGTACTGGAATGCCATTTGATGTCCGGTGATTTCGATTACCTGCTCAAGGCCCGCATCAACGAAATGGCCTCCTACCGCAAGCTGCTCGGCAGCACCCTGCTGACCTTGCCGCACGTACGCGAATCCAAAAGCTACATCGTGATGGAGGAAGTAAAAGAAACCCTCTGCCTGCCAATAGCAGAGTAGTGGGGGGGGGGGGGGGGGGGGGGGGGGGGGGGGGGGGGGGGGGGGGGGGGGGGGGGGGGGGGGGGGCGGCGGGGCGGGCGGCGGCCCCGCGCGCCGGGGCG
>NZ_JASCOR010000169.1 GCF_029959445.1 Stenotrophomonas sp. PS02298
GTTTCGGGTACCGCCCGCGCCGGGGGGGGGCGCGCCACACCCGGAAAAAAAACGGCGGCCCCATGGGCGCCGCCTTTCTTTTTGCTTGTCTCCGCTGTGCTTAGCAGCAGCGGAAGCCGCTCCTGCCGCCGAAGCGGGCTTCCTGACGTTCGCGGAAGAAGGTTTTGTAATCCATGACCTCGCGGTCAGGATGCTTCTCGCGCATGTGCCGGACATAGTTGTCGTAGTCCGGCACGCCGCAGCAAAGCCGCGCGGTCTGCACCAGACGCCGCCAGGTGCGGCGGAACGTCTGGTACTGGCCGACGGGGACCAGCTCGGTGCCCATTACAGATCAACCTCGTGCGGCTTCAGTGCCACGTACGGGGTTTCCTTGTCGGTGCGCACCGGCGAGCGACGTGCAGCGGCGATGGTCTTGATCGAGTACACCAGCACCGCGAATACCACGAACAGGAACAGCGCGGTCAGGCCGGTGTTGATGTAGTTGTTCACCATCACCTGGTGCATCTGGTCGAAGTTCTTCGACGGTGCCAGCAACTCGCCGGCGGCAATGGCGTCACGGTACTTGTGCGCCTGGGCCAGGAAGCCCACTGCGGGAACGTCGGAGAAGATCTTGATGAAGCCGGCTGCGGTGGTGCAGATCAGCAGCCAGATGGCCGGGACCAGCGGCACCCAGGCGTACTTGTCCTTCTTCATCTTGAACAGCACCACGGTGCACAGCAGCAGCGCCACGCCGGCCAGCATCTGGTTGGCGATGCCGAACAGCGGCCACAACATGTTGATGCCGCCCAGCGGATCGGTCACGCCCTGGTACAGGAAGTAACCCCACAGCGCGACGCAGCCACCGGTGGCGATGAAGCTGGCCACCCACGAGTCGGTGCGGCGCAGGGCCGGCACGAAGTTGCCGAGCAGGTCCTGCAGCATGAAGCGGCCAGAACGGGTGCCGGCATCGACAGCGGTCAGGATGAACAGGGCTTCGAACAGGATGGCGAAGTGGTACCAGAACGCCATCATGCCTTCGCCCGGCAGCACCGCGTGCAGGATCTGCGCGATGCCCACAGCCAGGGTGGGTGCGCCACCGGCGCGCGAGAGGATGGTGGTTTCACCAATCTCCGCCGCGGTTGCGGTGAGCTGGTCCGGGGTGATGGCAAAGCCCCAGTTGGTGACGACCTGTGCCGCGTGCACCACGTCGGTGCCGATGATCGCTGCCGGGCTGTTCATGGCGAAGTAGATGCCCGGCTCGATGATCGAGGCTGCGACCATGGCCATGATGGCCACGAACGATTCCATCAGCATGCCACCGTAGCCGATGTAGGCGGTGTGGCCTTCATTGGCCAGCAGCTTGGGCGTGGTGCCCGAGCTGATCAGCGCATGGAAGCCGGACACCGCGCCGCAGGCAATGGTGATGAACAGGAACGGGAACATGCTGCCCTTCCACACCGGGCCGGTGCCGTCGGTGAACTGGGTCAGCGCCGGCATCTTCAGCTCCGGCATCACGATCAGGATGCCGATCGCCAGACCGACAATGGTGCCGATCTTGAGGAAGGTGGACAGGTAGTCACGCGGAGCCAGCAGCAACCACACCGGCAGGACCGCGGCGACGAAGCCGTAGCCGATCAGCATCCAGGTGATCTGGATGCCGGTGAAGGTGAACATCGGGCCCATCACCGGATCCGCGGCAACCTTGCCGCCGTACCAGATCGCCGCGATCAGTAGCACCAGGCCAACGATGGAAATCTCACCGATCTTGCCCGGGCGGATGTAGCGCATGTAGATGCCCATGAACATGGCAATCGGCATTGTCGCGATCACCGTGAACATGCCCCAGGGGCTGCCCTCCAGTGCCTTCACCACGATCATCGCCAGTACCGCGAGGATGATGATCATGATCATGAAGACGCCGAACAAGGCGATGGTGCCGGGCACCTGGCCCATTTCCTCACGCACCAGATCGCCCAGCGAGCGGCCGTTGCGGCGGCTGGAGATGAACAGGATCATGAAATCCTGCACCGCGCCTGCCAGCACCACGCCGGCTATCAGCCAAAGCGTACCGGGCAGGTAGCCCATCTGTGCGGCAAGCACCGGGCCGACCAGTGGGCCGGCGCCGGCAATGGCGGCGAAGTGGTGGCCGAACAGGACGTGCTTGTTGGTGGGCACATAGTCCAGGCCATCGTTGTTGATGACCGCCGGGGTGGCGCGGGTGGGATCAACCCCCAGCACCTTGTTGGCGATGAACAGGCCGTAGTAGCGGAAGGCCACCAGGTACAGCGACACCGCTGCAACCACGATCCATAGAGCATTGATGTGTTCGCCGCGGCGTAGCGCCACAACGCCTAGACAGAACGCGCCTATCAGGGACAGCAGCGCCCATCCGGCTTTGGAAAAACCTTTCATCGAGTCGCCTCGCAGGGGAATGCCTGCAAGGGTCTACCCATGCAGGTCGGGGGTCAATGTGCATGGCAGCTGAATTGGATGCGACTTTGGTCTTAGGTCCATGTCTTATTGAACATGACTGGGGAGTCGTGGTGTTCCGGAGGTAGCCTTGCGGAACAAATGGTTGCAACTGTGATGATTGGATTGATCGGCAAGGGCGTCCATTGTCTGTCGCAAGTCCAAGGAGGTTCCTTATGAGTAGCAACGATTCCGCCCGGGTGCTGCGCAGCATCCGCGGCATGCCGACTTCCGACGGTGCCGGCGTGCGCCTGACCCGGGTCATTGGTACGCCATCGCTGCCGGAGCTGGACCCGTTCCTGATGCTGGACGAGTTCGGCACCGAGCGGGCCGAGGATTACATCGCCGGGTTTCCCGACCATCCGCACCGGGGTTTCGAGACGGTGACCTACATGCTCGACGGACGCATGCGTCACAAGGACAACCACGGCAACGAGGGTTTGCTTACTCCCGGCAGCGTTCAGTGGATGACTGCCGGCCGCGGCCTGGTGCATTCGGAGATGCCCGAGCAGGAGTCCGGCCGCATGCGTGGCTTCCAGCTATGGGTGAACCTGCCTGCGCGCGACAAGATGAGCGCGCCGCGCTATCAGGAGTTCGCGCCCGAGCGCATCCCGCAGTTGGCGCCGGCCGAAGGTGTGGGTGTGAAAGTGATTGCCGGCACGGTGGACTCGGTCAGCGGACCGATCCAGCAACCAGCCACTGACCCTGTTTATCTGGACATCGAACTGAGCGCGGGCACTGCCTGGAGTTACCGTTTGCCTGAAGGCCACAACGCCTTCGCCTATGTGTTCGAAGGTGACGTGTCGTTGGGCGAGGGCGAGGCGTCGCACGCGATTGAACTGCAGCAATTGGCGGTGCTGGGCGGTGGCAGCACGTTGCACATGCGTGCCGGTGCCGAGGGTGCGCGTTTGATCGTGGTCGCCGGGCGTCCGCTGCGCGAGCCGGTGGCACGGCATGGACCGTTCGTGATGAACACCCGTGAGGAATTGATGCAGGCCTTTGTCGACTATCAGGAAGGCCGCTTCTGAACGACGACCGGTCCCGTGCGCGATGCGACGGGACCGGCGCTAGTTGCCGTGCAACAATCGGCCAGGATTGATCGGCTCTTAGTTGCTGCCAGCCAAAGCAGACGGATTGAGGTTCAAGGTCTGGGTCAGGGTCTGCAGGGTGCCCAGCTCGGCATTGTCGGCGGCATCGATCCAGATCTGCGCATAGCGGTTCTTGTCCAGCTTGACCACGCTGATGCGGCGTGACTCCAGGCCCGGCAGGTCACGGCCGCCCATGTCCAGCTTGTACCAATGCATCTCGGTGCCGCCGAACGCGCCTTTTTCCGCGCGCAGCGGGCGGTTCAAGGACAGGCCCGGATCACGCCCGCTCAGCATCATGTTGAGGACAGCGCGGCCGTCTTCGGTGGTGGCCTTGCAGACGATGAAATCGCTCTGGGTCTGTTGCTCCCAATGCAGGCCGCTACTGGCTGGCAGGGATGGGCATTGCACGGCCTGCTGGGCGGAAGCGTTGGCGCTGGCTGCGAGCGCCAGCGCGGCAGAAAAAATAAGAACAGTCTTCACTTCGCATTCCCCCATGGAACATCGGCCTGACGGCGCGACGAAAAACGTGTGGATGGTTCTGAAGGCGGTACTGGCTGGTGGGCGGTATCCGTCCCTGTGTACGTGCATCCCCATGCGCGCCAGCCAAGTTGCGACGGTATTACAAAATCCCGGTCAGTTGCAAAGTGTCTTTTGCAGCGCAAAAGGAACGGCCCCTTATAGGGGCCGTTCCGGGAGTTACTAACAAATGAAACTATCGATGCGACTTACTTGTCGCTGCCAATCCACTTGTACGCAATGCCGCCGATGGCCGCACCCAGGATCGGTGCCACCCAGAACAGCCACAGCTGGCTGATTGCACCGGAGCCGGCAAACAGCGCAACGGCGGTGGAGCGGGCCGGGTTCACCGAAGTATTTGTGACCGGGATGCTGATCAGGTGGATCAGGGTCAACGCCAGGCCAATGGCGATCGGCGCGAAGCCGGCCGGGGCACGGCCGTGGGTAGCGCCCATGATCACGACCAGGAACACCGCAGTCAGCACCACCTCGCACAGGAACGCAGCGGCGACGGTGTAGCCACCCGGCGACAGCGCGCCGTAGCCATTGCTGGCGAAGGCGCCGGCCTGGCTGCCATCGATCAGGAAGCTGGCATTGCCCTTGGCGATCTGCAACAGGATGAAGGCAGCGACGATGCCGCCCAGTACCTGCGCCACGATGTAGGGCAGCAGGTCCTTGGCCGGGAAGCGACCGCCGGCCCACAGACCGATGCTCACTGCCGGGTTGAAGTGCGCGCCGGAGATATGGCCGAACGCATAGGCGCCGGTCAGTACGGTCAGGCCGAAGGCCAGCGCAACCCCGACAAAACCAATACCCAGCGGATTGGCGTCACCGCCGAACTTTGCTGCCAGCACCGCGCTGCCGCAACCGCCCAACACCAACCAGAAGGTGCCGAGGAACTCGGCGCCCAAACGCTTTCCCATGCTCATTGTGTCGTTCCCTATGTTTTCCCCGGTACGGGTGTGGGAAAAATAACGGAGAAGCGGGTGAAGTGAGTAACAAATTCGCTAACTAATTCGCCCGCGCAACTGTAGTGCTTTGGGTCTATGCGCGATTTGCGGGTTTCCAGACACAGCAAGGCAGGGGTGGCTATGGGAGTTCCGCCCGTGCTGTGACGAGGAAAGTGGGTTCAGCGGGGTAGGGGGATGAATTCCTTGTCATCGCCGGGAATCGTGCCGAAGCGACCGTTCTGCCAATCGTCCTTGGCCTGCTCGATGCGCTCCTTGGAGCTGGAGACGAAGTTCCACCACAGGTGGCGGGGGCCATCCAGCGGTTCGCCCCCCATCAGCATGGCCTTGAGCGGTGTCTTGGCGCGCAGACGGCTGTGTGCGCCGGGCTCGGGAATGATCAGGTGCTGGGTAGGTACATCCACCCCATCCAACTGGGCGTCGCCCTCAAGGATGTAGAGCGCGCGTTCTACATGGGAGTTGTCCAGGTCGATCTCGGCGCCGGGCTCAAGGTCGATGGCGACGTTCAAGGTGTCGGCGAACACCTTGACCGGTGATTCCTCGCCGTAGGCGCGGCCGGCGATCACCCGCAGCCAGGCACCGTCGCGGCGCTGCTGTGGCAATTGGTCCGCGGAGAAGTGGAAGAAGCCGGGGTCGGTTTCCTCATGGCTCTTGGGCAGCGCCACCCAGGTCTGCATGCCATGCCGGGCCTGCGCGTGTTCGCGGGCCTCGCCGGGGCTGCGCTCGGAGTGGGCGATGCCACGGCCGGCGGTCATCCAGTTGACGTCGCCGGGGCGGATGATCTGCTCCGACCCCAAGGTGTCGCGGTGGCCGATCTGCCCGGCCCACAGGAAGGTGACCGTGGCCAGGCCGATATGCGGATGCGGACGCACATCGATACCCTGGCCGGGGCTGAAGATTGCCGGGCCCATATGGTCCACGAACACGAATGAGCCAACGCTGCGCGCCTGCAGGGTAGGGACGGCGCGGCGAACCTGGAAGCCGCCAAGGTCGTGGACGCGCGGGCTGATGATGGTGGTCATGGCTGGCTGCTCCGGGGTGTTTGAATGTGGGGGCAGGATGGCACGGTGGAAGCGAAGAGGGGGTTGTCGTGCGGGGAATGGATTGTTGTTTTGGTGGGTGGGTTGGCAGGTTGGAAGCTGGCGGCTGACAGCGTTACCCCTCCCCAACCCTCCCCTTCGCTGCGCGAAAGGGAGGGGGCCAAAGCCCAGGTTGCGCGGAGGGCCGCCGCTTCGCCCCCTCCATTTGCCGAAGGCAAGGGGAGGGCTGTTGCCTTGCTCCCTCCCTTTGCCAAAGGCAAGGGGAGGGTTGGGGAGGGGTGAGCTTCTGCTCCTGCGCTTTCACCAATAAACCCCGTCCCCCCACAACTACTCAGCCCCCATACCCAAACCCTCGACAAAGAACGGATGCCAGCGTGAAGGGGCTACAATCGCCGTCTTACTTCCCCATCCGGAGACCTCCGCAGTGACCCGCAAACTCGTGCTGTTGCGCCATGGCCAGAGCCAGTGGAACCTCGATAACCGCTTCACCGGCTGGGTGGACGTGGACCTCACCGAGCAGGGCCGCCAGGAGGCCGCCAACGCCGGCCGGCTGATGAAGGAAGAAGGCCTGCAGTTCGACGTAGCCCACACCTCGGTGCTGAAGCGTGCCATCCACACCTTGCAGGGTGCACTGGCTGAACTGGGTCAGGATTGGCTGCCGGTCAACAAGTCCTGGCGTTTGAACGAGCGCCATTACGGTGGCCTGCAGGGCCTGGACAAGGCCGAAACCGCTGCCAAGCACGGTGAGGAGCAGGTCAAGGTATGGCGTCGTTCCTACGACATCCCGCCGCCGCCGATGGACCTGGCCGACCCGGGCCATCCGATCCATGACCGTCGCTACGCCGGTCTGGACCGCAATGCGCTGCCGGCCACCGAGTCGCTGGCGACCACGCTGGATCGTGTGTTGCCGTACTGGCACGATGCCATCGCTCCGCAGTTGAAGGAGGGCAAGACCGTGCTGGTCACCGCCCACGGCAATTCGCTGCGCGCGCTGTACAAGTACCTCAACAATGTGAGCAAGGAAGCCATCCTTGAGCTCAACATCCCGACCGGCATCCCGTTGCTGTTCGAATTGAACGATGACCTCACCGTCAAGTCGTTCCGTTACCTGGGCGATCCGGAAGCCGCCAAGAAGGCCGCCGAGGCCGTGGCCAACCAGGGCAAGGCAAAGTAAGCGATACACTGGAAGCAGCACCGCTGTTGCCTGCTCCAGCGGTGAATCACTCAAAGACCGATGCCAGCATGCTGGCATCGGTCTTTTTGTTTGTTTGTAGGAGCGGCGTAAGCCGCGAAGCTGGTAACGCTTGAATCGCCGGCCCAGATGTCATCTGATGATCTCCCTGCTTCGCGGCTGACGCCGTTCCCACAATAAGATCCGGCTTAGCGCCGTGTGAGTGATGCTTGGGAGTAGCGTTGCGGATCAGCGACGGCACGCCGGGTCGGCTTGGCATACCCGGTTGTCGCGTTCGGCAGCCTGTTTGCCCAAGCTGAGCCCGACGACCAGCTGGAACATGACCGCTACCAGGATCAGGCTGGCAATCCACAGGCCGATTTTCATCCGGTCAGCGGGACTCATCGCCGCGGTGCTGGGTGCGGGGCTGGCGATGGATTTGCCAGCATCGAGAAGATCCCCCGCCGCAACCTCCAGTGCCGCCGCAACCGCCATCCGCGATTCAAGCGAAGCATTGCCTTCGGTTTCCAGTCGTTGCACCGTGCGCGGGCTCAACCCGCAGATGCTGGCCAGGTGTTCCTGCGACCAGCCGCGGGCTTCGCGCAGTTGCCTGATCCGCTTTCCGTCGATCTTCACTGTTTGATCTTCCATGCTGCACTCCTGCCGATGTTAGCCGAGCTGCGAGACTGCCGGTCAACTGCGTTTGACAACACGACAGTAAGTCGACAGCAATGTGTCGTCCCAAAGGAATCAACGACTTGTGCGCTTCCACGGTGGCGGCTGAACTGCTCCGCGGTGCGCATGCAAGTGGGAGAGACAGACTTCGGATGGAGGCTGTGCCATGCCATCATCGGGCATTGATCACGATCACTGGAGTGTCCGCTTGAGCAAATGGATGATGTCGGTAATGGCGATGGTGGCGCTGAGCGCCTGTAGTGGTGCTCACCAGGCTGCACCCGATGCCACACCAGAAGCGGCCGCTGCGAAGCCTGCAGCCACAACCGCGCAGCGCGGCCAAGGCAACCCTTATGAAGTGCTGGGCAGTGAAGTCTGGGATGTGCCGGATCCGGTCAGTGGCCGCAATTACCAGGTGTTCGTGGCCTTGCCAGCCGGCTACGCGGACACCCCGGACAAGCGCTATCCGATCTTGTACGTCACCGATGCCGACTATGCCTTCCCGCTGGTCTGGCAGATGGCGCGGCGTTTGAACGTCGAAGGCCGCAAGATCGAGGACTTCATCCTGGTCGGCCTGTCCTATGCCAAGGGCGAGGGCGGCATGCAGAGCCGCCGACGCGATTACACACCCACTGCCAATGGCCCGAGCAGCTCGCCGGCCGATGCCGTGCACGGTGGCGCCGGCGACTACCTCACCTACCTGGAAACGCAGGCGTTGCCATTCGTGGCCAAGCGCTACCGCAGTGACGAAAGCCGGCGCATGTTCCTCGGCCATTCCTACGGTGCCTTGCTGGGGACGCAGGTGCTGCTGGAACGCCCACAACTGTTCAGTGGCTACATCCTCGGCAGTCCGTCGTACTGGTTCGACAAGCATGAGATGGAGCGTCGACTGGCCGTGGCTGGCAAGCCC
Source organism: Stenotrophomonas sp. PS02298 (assembly GCF_029959445.1). Lineage (GTDB taxonomy): Bacteria > Pseudomonadota > Gammaproteobacteria > Xanthomonadales > Xanthomonadaceae > Stenotrophomonas. The sequence continues at coordinate 8,817 of NZ_JASCOR010000169.1, forward strand.
GCCGAGCTCCCCGTGCGGGCCTATATGTATGTCGGCGAGTACGAGTCGGTGAAGCACGGCGGCGATGCCGACATGGTGGTGGATGCGCAGCGCATGATCGGCCTGCTGGGCGCGCGTGGTGGCCAGTCACTGGAGCTGAAGCTGGACGTGCTCAATGACGAGGACCATCTCAGTGTTGCACCGCGTGGCTTCATGCATGGCTTGAAGTACCTGCTGGCCGCGCCAAAGGGCTGAGTCGTCCAATCCCCAGGGCCGGGGGGGGGGGGCCCCCCCCCCCGGGCCCCCCGCGGCCGGCCCCCCCCCCCCCCCCCGGGCGGGCC